>JAIRYD010000066.1 GCA_031267935.1 Tannerella sp. | reverse complement strand
TACTACCACGACTACCGGATCGTCAACATCGCGGATGTGGAAAAGCAGATCGAAGGTCTGGAGCTGGTATTCATCGAGCTGCCCAAGTTCCGCCCGTCCAGCCGCGCGGACGGCAGGCTGTACGACCTGTGGCTGACGTTCCTGACACAAATCGGGAACGCCTCGGAGCGGGTGCCTCAGGAACTGCTGGACAACGAAGTGACGTGCGACGCGGTACGTTATCTGGAACGCACTTCGTACACAAAGTCGCAGCTCGAAACGTATGAAAAATACCTGGACGCGATCCGCGTCGAACGCACATTTTACGTTGATGCCCTGGCTAAGGGATGGGAGGAAGGTAAAGCGGAAGGCCGGGAGGAAGGCAAAGAGGAAGGCCGGGAAGAAGGCAAAGCGATCGGTCGGGAGGAAGGCGAAGCGATCGGTATGGCAAAAGGTGAAGCGATCGGTCTGGCGAAAGGCGAAGCGGCTGGCCGGGAAAAAGGCAAGGCGGAAGTAGTAATCACCTGCCGCCGCAACGGAATTCCCTTGGAGCAAATCCAGCTTGTTACCGGTCTGGACCGGGAGCGGATCGAAGAGATCCTTCTCGCGGACAGTGAGTTTAACGATGAACGCGATAAACGATGAATCCATTCATCGTTCATAGTTCATCGTTCATAGTTAAACTCACTTGGCCCGCGCGAAGCATATTTATTTCGCACTATCCGGCGACACTGGAGCTGTCGAAGCCTGTCCGGCGCCTTCGGTCCCGAATTTCAGCGAAACGACATGGCTGACGAATGCCGCCATCTCGTCCATTCCGAGCAGGGACGAGTTCAGGCAGATGTCGTACGATGTGGCGGCGCCCCACGTCTTGTTACTGTAATAATTGTAGTAGTCGGCACGTTTCCGGTCGGCCTGTTCGGCGAGCGTGCGTGCGGCTTTTCCGGCAAGCGGCATGTCGGTCGCGAGCCGGCGGACGCGGTCTGTCATCGAGGCGCTGACGAAGATACGCAGCAGGCGCGGATGCTCGCGGAGGATGTAGTCGGCACAGCGGCCTACGAAGATGCACGATTTTTCTTCGGCCAGACGGCGGATGATGTCGCTCTGAATCTTGAACAGGCTCTCGTTGCCGAGGCAGTTGTACGTACCGTCGCCGAAGAAACCCGAACGGAAGCTGAACATGCTCCCTCCCGAAAAACTGTAGCTGTTCTTTTCGTCCGCCCGTTCGAACACGTCGCGGCACAGCCCGCTCTCCCGCGAGGCGATCAGTATCAGTTCCCTGTCGTAGCAGGGGATTGCCAGTTGCCGCGACAGCAGTTCGCCGAGCTGTTTTCCACCGCTGCCCAGCTGGCGCCCGATCGTGATGATGTAGGGATGATGATTATTTTCCATGTTTTGATACTTTGAGTTCGTTGTACAGTAAAAATGCCGCCAGCAGGACGGAGATGAAATCCGAAATCGTCATGCTCGCCCACACGCCCGCCGTCCCCAGATAGCGGGGCAGGACGAGCAGGATCGGGACAAGAAACAGCATCTGGCGCGTCATGGCAAGGATAATGGATTTGTTCGCCTTCCCGATGCTCTGAAAAAAAGCCGAGCTGACCATCTGGAACCCGACCAGCGGATAGACGGCAAACACCCAGCGCAATCCCGGCACGGCGATATCCACCAGCCGCGTCTCGGTCGTGAAGATCGACGCCACCGCATGCGGAAAGAGTTCGACGATGCCGAAACCCGCAAGCATGATCAGCGTGGCATAGAAAACCGACTTCTTCAGCACCTCGCGCACACGCCTGTGCAGCATCGCGCCGAAGTTGTATCCCGCAATCGGCTGCATCCCCTGGTTCAGTCCGATGACAATCATCACGAACAGAAACGCCACGCGGTTCACGATGCCGTAGGCCCCCACCGCAAGATCGCCCCCGTACTGCAGGAGTTGACGGTTGATGATAATCACGATCAGGCAACTCGCCGCATTCATCAGAAACGGCGCCATCCCGATCGAAAGCGAATCCAGGACAATACGCCTGCGGAGCCGGTAGATCCCTTTTTTCCAGTGGATAAAAAAACGTTTGTCGTTGAAAAGACGCATCTGCCAGCAGAGAACCGCCACCTGCGAAATGATCGTGGCAAAAGCCGATCCGCGAATGCCCCATCCGAAGCCGAAAATAAACAGCGGGTTCAGCACCAGGTTAACAAGTACGGTATATATCGTGGCCATCATCGCCTTCCGCGGACTGCCGGCCGAACGCAGCAGCGCGTTCAGTCCGAAATACATGTGCGTAACCACGTTACCCGCCAGAATAATCTCCATGAAATCGCGCGCATACGGCAGCGTCTCCCTCCCGGCGCCGAAAAAAAGCAGCACCGGATCGAGAAAAAGCAGCGCGGCCACGGAAAAGCCGATACCCGTCAGAAGATTCATCACGAACACGTTACCCAGAATATGATTCGCCGTTTCGTAATCCCTCTGCCCCATCCGTATGGACAGCACCGTCGAAGCGCCCACGCCCACGAGCGAACCGAACGCCGCGCCCAGATTCATGAGAGGAAACGTAATCGCCAGCCCCGTCAGCGCCATCGGCCCCACCCCGCGACCGATGAAAATACTGTCCGTAATATTGTACAGCGACGACGCCGTCATCGCCACAATCGCCGGAACGGCATATTTAATCAGCAGTTTACCCACCCTTTCGGTACCCAGTTCGAGCGGCGCAAGCGTATCCTTCATCTCATTCATTTTAATGATGCAAAGATACGCACTCCGGACGGAAAGAAAACCCCTGCCCCTGCTTAAAAAAACAAACAGACACTAAAAATCATTCCTTCGCCGGGCAAGGGTAAAAAAACACAGGCATCTTTTACGGTGTCGAAATCCCGTGAAAGATGCCTGCAAAACAAGGGCAATCCGGCAATGGCCGGCGACTTTTCAGTCCTTTATCTTCGGTTCCCGGGTGACATACAGGACTTCGTCCCGCATCATTACACCGCCTTCAAGATAAATACGAATGGCGCGCGTCGTATCGGAAGTATTTTCCGTCACACTCACCCGCAACATATTGTCCGTTTTGGTGGCCTCAATCCATTCATGCGAGAGTGTTTCATATAATGTATTGCAGGTATTACGGCCCTCAGATTTCATGTAGGAGGTGTTCTCTTTCAGTATGGCGAGTGAATCCCCGAAAGGTATGTATGCCGACATGAATGCGCCAATACCCCATGCCGCCCGGACCGTTTTAACGGTAACGAGAGATGCGTCACCTGAAAACTCGAG
>JAIRYD010000044.1 GCA_031267935.1 Tannerella sp. | reverse complement strand
AATTTTCATAACCGCAGGTAAGCGAAGCGCAGCCTGCGGCAGTTGTCGCCGCCCCGTCCACTGCCTGAAAGGCAGGACTTCGAAAACTAAAAGTGAAGAGTGAAAGCAGCCTGACTCTTCGCTCTCCGAAGTCCTGCCCTCCGGGCAGAAGTGAGAGTCCGCCTCTCCGCGGGTCGTTGACCCGCGGTTATGAAAATTCAGCCCTTCGGGCTATTCCGGCTTGTCCGGGTCAGGGACAAAATGTCGGTAGAAAATCGACCGCAACCCGTTTTTCCGCGTGCCGTCAGGTACGCGATGTGACGGTCACCACATTCCGTACCTGACAGCACGGGATATAAATGTCGCTGAAAATGTTTCTACCAACATATTGTCCCTCACGGGACAGAGAAATCATTATATATTATTATTTCACGCTACCGAATCCGCCGTCAAGACACGGAGAATCCGTCTCGCCGCCGCACTTCCTCCCCCTCTCCACGCACGCAGATGACACGGATTTTTGAGCTTTACGCAGACGCTCCCCTCCCCCACCCCGCGCACTGTCCGGATTCGCACTTGCCGGCATGGGTGCGACGGCGCCTGACTCAGGGTGCGGACAGGGCGGCACGGGTGCGGCGGCGCCCAAATTCGGAGTTTGCAGAGATTTCCCGGAATATTTCTCCGCGGGAAATTCATTCTCCGGTCAATTCGAGCGAGGTTTTGCGCAGTCCTCCGGATTCTGCCGTAAACACGATTTTGCCGGGTTTTTCCGAGGACTGCACGATGGCTGTCAGCTGTCCGTGGAATGCGCTCATCACCGGCAGGTGGAACTGTTCGAGGTTGCGCGGGTCACCGTTGGCGGCCGCGCGGTAAGCGCCGTTTCCCGTCACTTTGAAACGGATGGAAGGGGTTGCGTCCGGACAGATGTTGCCATCCGCGTCCACGACCGTTACCGTAATAAAGGACAGATCTTTTCCATCGGCCGAGAGCGTGGTGCGGTCGGCCGACAGTTCGATATGATGCGGTTTTCCGGCCGTATGCAGTTCTTTTTCGGCGATGGCTTTTCCGTCTTCGCCGTATGCCACGACGCGGAGTGTTCCCGGTTCGTACCTTACGTCCGTCCACATCAGGCGATAGCGGCGCTGACGCACGAGATTCTGCAAAGCTTCATCGCTGTCGGTTCGGGCTTCGGTGAGGGCCGCGTCTTTCGTGACGCGTCCCTGACTCCGTCCGTTGACAAACAGTTCGGCCGAAGGATAGTTGGTGTAGACAAACACCGGCGTGGTTTCACCTTCGCGCCCCGGCCACGTCCAGTGCGGAAGGATGTGCAGGGTTTCTTCCGACGGATTCCAGTGGCTGCGATACAGATAGTAACGGTCTTTGGGTATGCCTGCAAGATCGATGATGCCGAACATGGAACCGTGATTGGGCCAGTTATTGTAATAGGGCGTGGGTTCTCCCAGATAATCGAATCCCGTCCACACAAATTCGCCGATGCACCAGGGATAGTCGTCCTGAAAAACGAAATCGTCGTCCGGAAGATTCGACCATCCGGGATGTCCGAGGTCGTAGCTCGAGCACTGGCCGTCGTCGTATTTCCGTGCGGAAGTGCGTACGACGGGGAATTTGTATGTCCCGCGCGAGCTGATGGTCGACGCCGTTTCGCTTCCCAGCACGATTCGCTGTGCCAGTTCATCGTATGCCTTTTTGTAGAACTGCAGCCGGTAAGTGAAGCCGGGTATGTCCAGCGTCGAGGCAAAATGGCTTTTGATGGCGCTTTCGACATTGTCCATGCCGATCGTTACCTTGCGGCCGGGATCTTCGCGATGGCAGATATCCTGCAGGAAACGCGCCGTGCGTACGCCCTGCGGCGTGCCCTGTCCGCCCACTTCGTTGCCGATACTCCACAGAAATACCGAAGGATTATTGCGATAGTGGCGTACCATGTTCACAATATCTTTTTCCGCCCATTCCGTGAAATACAGATTGTAGCCGTTACGACACTTGGCTCTGTCCCATTCGTCGAAAGCTTCCACCATCATCATGAAACCCATTTCGTCGCAAAGGTCGACGAGTTCGGGGGCAGGCATATTGTGGGACGTGCGGATGGCATTGCATCCCATATCTTTCAACAGCGTCAACTGCCTGCGGAGTGCGCTTCTGTTGATGGCGGCGCCCAGCGGCCCCAGGTCGTGATGGTTGCACACGCCGCGGAACTTGACCGGCTCGCCGTTGAGAAACATCCCGCTGTCGGGAACGATCTCGATCCTGCGGATCCCGAAACGGGTGGCATATACGTCCTTCAATACTCCGTCGACATACAGGCGGGATTCGGCTGTATACAGTTCCGGCGTCGAAGGCGACCAGAGCACGGGCGATTCTACCAGCAGGTCCTGTTCGAACGTGCGATTGTCATACTTTGCGAGCTGGGATTCCGCATGACTTACCACTTTTTGCCGCGCATCCCTGATGTCGGTCATCAGCAGTAGCTTTTCAGGCAACGCACCGGGATATTCCACGCTTGTTTTCAATTTGACTTTCGCAAAATCGCGATTCACCTCCGGCGTGGTCAACTGCGCGCCCCATACGGGCACATGCGCATCTTCCGTAATGATGACATGCACGTTCCGGTAAATACCTGCGCCGGGATACCAGCGGGACGATTCGGGAAGGTTTTCCAGACGGACGGCCAGTACATTGTCGTTTTCTTTCAGCCAGGACGAAATATCGAAATGAAAACTGTTGTATCCATACGGCCAGTAACCGATTTCATGCCCGTTCAGATAGACGCGGGCATTGCTCATCGCACCGTCGAAAAGGATGGAAGCCTTCTTGTCCTGTCCGAAACCGGGCGCCCGGAAGGTCGTGCGATACCAGCCGACGCCGATAAACGGCAGTCCGCCCGTACGTCCGGCTTTCAGCGACGCCTGCGTCTCGCCGTCTTGTGCGATGGCGACGTGCTGCACATCCGCATTCCCGTCGAAAGGACCATAGATCGCCCAGTCGTGAGGAACCGTCACGGATTGCCAGCGGGTATCGTCGAAGTCGGGCCGGATCGCTTCGGAATTGTCGTCACGCGAGAACTTCCAGTTCTTCTCCAGTAGAAATTCCATACGTGGCTGCGCAAAAACGACGCCCGTCCACGCCATACATGTCCATAAAAAAATCTTTCTCATCATTTCAGTTGTTTATTATTGTTCTCTTGCATATCCCGGATTTTGCGATACTTCATTTCTCAGCAGCGAAATCCATGCCCAGGGAATGGGACGAAGATAATGGTAGGGCTTGATATGCGGCCCGCCGACGATGTAATCGCTGCCGGCATAAAGGTTATATTTCAGTACACGTTCGATCAGACGCCCCGTCCGCTTCAATTCCACCCAGCGATGTTCTTCGCCGGCCAGTTCGCGCGTGCGTTCGTCCAGAATAAAATCGATGTCCAGGTCGGCCTCCGTAATATCCATCATGCAGGGCGTATTTTCGCCTGCCCCATAAGCCCGACGGCGGATCGTATTTATGCGCGTCACCGCTTCGGAGACATTTCCGGCTTTGTAGTAAGCCTCAGCCGCAATCAGATAGGCTTCGCCCAAGCGAAAGAGGAACATGTCCCGGATGCCCCGGCTATAATTGTATCCCGGCTGCGGTTCCCTGAACTTCTTGAGGGCCGGTTTGGCCATCTCGCCCCATTCCGGAATATTTACCCAATAATTGTAAGTCGGCACGCTGTAGGGGACGCTGTTGATGCGTTCAAGCGGCCATTCTTCGGTTTCGTCCGGCGCCGGGACATACAAACATGTGTCTCTCCCTGCTCCGAACCAGTAGTTTACGTTCAGATATTCCTCGATACCCGCCCACACGATGGGAGTCACTTCTCCGTTTTGCCCGTCCGTTTTTGCATAAAGATTCCATGTCTGTTCACGTTCCACGCCCTGCGTTTTTTTGAAGTTCAAACGCGTCACTTCCGTCATCCACAAGCGCTGAAAAGTAGCATTATATCTTTTATCTACCTTGAAGGAATATTCGCGCGGAGGAGGCACGGCGCTTCTACCGGCCATTTGTTTGGGCGACACGTATGATTTTCCGGGATTGTTCGCGGTATCCACTCCGAAACAATCCAGCGTGTGGTATGTTTCGAAAAACGTCAGAGAAGATGCGTTATAATAGTTGGACAGTATGGCGCCGGTATAATTGTTGGCATACAATCCGAACCGGGAGTGCATATTGTTTCCGTCGCCGTTCAGTATGAGGTCGTTCGAATATTGAACGGAAAAGATTACCTCTCTGTTTTTTTCATTCCCCGGCATGAATATCATGTGAAACTGCGGAAGAAGTTCAAAGGTTCCCGACTTGATCAGATTGTCGGCATGCCCGGCTGCGCTGAGGAAGTCGTCCGAATGTCCGTAATCCTTGTATCCGCGCGTAAGATACAGTTTGGCCAGCAGAAATTGTGCGGCTCCTTTCGTAATACGCCCAAAATTGTCGGGATTGTCGGGCAATACGGGAACGGATTCTTCCAGGTCGCGGATCAACTGCCCGTAAACGGTTTCTTCCGATGTGCGTTCTGCCGTGGTCTGTAATTCTTCGTACGGTTCCAGCGGAAAAGGAATGTCGCCGTACTGTTCTACCAGATAATAGTAGTACAGGGCGCGAAGGGTTTTTACTTCTGCCATGCGTTTGCCTTTAGTCTGCTCGTCGACATCCACTTCCGTAGCCAAACCAAGCACGATATTACATCGACTGATGCCAATCCAGGCCTTGTTCCAGAAATCATTAATCACACTCGCCTCTGCATTGAGCGCTGCAGGACTATAGTCGTTGAAAGAGTTGAAAGTCGTCGTCGAAGAAGGCGAATACCACGTATCCCGCTGAAACTGGTCGGTGCCTTGCAGCCACATTTGCTTGTTGTTGTGCATATTGCGCAACTGCGCATAGCATGCGTTCACAGCCCCTTCAAATCCGTTTTTTGTAGGGAAATACGTATCTGAGGTTCCAATATGCGAAGGATCCTCGTCCAATAAATCGGAACAGGAAAAGAATGTGCATCCGATCAAAAGCAGGAAAGTCCAATAATATACTGTTTTCATAAGAATACTGTTTTTAAAAATTAAAATGAAAGATTAATACCGGCCATATAGGTTGCACCGTTCAACGGCAGCGCGGAAGTGCCGGCCGAAGCCCATTCGGGATCCCATCCTTCGTATTTGGTAAACAGGAAAGGATTGTTTACGGTGGCATAGACCCTCAAATTGGAGAAACCGGGGGCTTTAATTTTTCGCCCCAGCGTAATATTCCCTACTCTCCAGAACGATACATCCTTGTAGTTCGTGACTGCGCTGCCGTTGAATCCGGGCGCCCACCATCTGTCGGACTGCCTGTCAGGCATCCAGTAATCTACATTCAACAGATTGTAGCGACACTGAAAAGACGTTGCGTAGCTCTGATGGAAACCACTCAGCACCTGCTCGCCCTGGCGCGTGTATATAAAGAAAGAAAAATCCCAGTTTCTGTACGCGAAATTGTTGGTAATTCCACCTGTCCACGTGGGGAAGGGACTTCCTAAAATCATGTAGTCGTCGTCGGGTGTGAACCGCCCGTCGCCGCCCACATCCAGGCGTTTGACCATACCGGGCTTTTCCGTGTATTTCTGTGCAAGTTCAGCCTCTTCCGATTGCCAGATACCGATGAATTTGTAGTTATGGTTGACCTCTACCGGAGCGCCGATAAAACGCTTGTTACCTACGTCGTCTTTCTTGTCGCCATATAAATCCAGAATCTCGTTGTGGTTGGTAGAAAAATTCAGACTCGTTGTCCAGGTAAAATCCGGCATTCTTATATTTACGGAATTAAGCGTAAGTTCGATGCCACGGTTCAATACGGAGCCGATGTTGGCATCGAGCGATGTGACGCCTTGATGAACGGGTACCTGGCGAGATAGAATAATATCTTTTGTCGTCTTGCTGTACAAATCGACGGAAGCGGAAAGACGTTCGTCGAAAAAGCCCAAATCGATACCAAGATTGTATTCATGGCTTTTTTCCCAAGTCAAGGCTTTATTTGCCATGGCTGCCGCGGCGCCTTTCGCCGGCGAGCCGTCCCAGTCGTAGATCGTAGTGCTGAGTTTCGCCCATGAAGCATACGGATCGACCGCATTGTTGCCGGCCACCCCGTAGCTCAACCTGAATTTCAAATTGGAAAATATATTCAAATCCTTGACAAACGCTTCTTCGCCGGCGCGCCAGGCCAGGGCTACGGACGGGAAAAATCCCCACTGCTTTCCGGGAGCCAATTTGGAAGAACCGTCCCAGCGACCGGTTAGGGTGAGCAGGTATTTGTCCCTGTATCCGTAGTTGGCGCGAAGCATGTAGGATTCCAGAAGAGTGTTGTTCATTTCGCCGGTCAAACCGGTGATCGCCGTGGAAGCCGCCAGATTGTACCAAAATTCGTTGTCGTACGTCAGATCGCGTACGGCGGCATAATAGCTTTCCCGCCGGCCGGATTCGAGACTGAACAGCCCGGTGACACCAATGAAGTGATCTTTGTTGAATTTTTTGTGATAGGCCACCGTATTTTCCCATGTGTACGCAAATTGCCAGGTATTCCGCACGTTCGAGTTGGATGTTCCCGGAACGCCGGCGTTCGCCCATGTTTCCTCACCCACATAAGCGCCGTAACGGTCGCCATAGTATGCGGGCATGAAGTTCGATTTGAGAATCAATCCTTCAACAGGTTTGTACTCCACAAAAATGCTTCCGTTGACGATAAATCTTTTATGTTCGTTGTACGAATTTTTATAATTAATCACCGGATGATACATTCCCGATTCGTTGAGGATTGGAAAATCGCGGTCGGTTCCGTCGTCATTCTTCGGATTACCCCAGGGTTTCATTGAATATGCGCCGGACAGGACGCTTCCGTCTGCTCCCTGTTCCTCGGAAAACGAGGCGTACACGTTTGCCGCAAGCGTGAATTTGTCTAACACGTTGCCTGCCGCCTTCAAATTCAACGAATAACGTTCGTAGGAATCCGAGATTACACTTCCGTCCGCCTTGTAATAACCGACGGAGATAAGATGCGTTTCGTTTTTATTTCCTCCGCCGACGGATATGTTATGACTGGTTTGAAATGCATCGCGCGTGACCAGATCGACCCAGTTCGTGCTGATACCTTTGGACAAATATTCTTCCTCGTCATTGCCCAGTATGGTTTCTTTGGTGGTGAACCCCAGACTGATGGCATCCAGACGCAGTTGGTTGAATTTCTCCGAACCCATCATTTCCGGCATGTGAGTCAACACCTTCATGCCGGCATATCCGTTGTAGGTCACCATATTTTTGCCTTCCCGACCCGAACGGGTGGTGACAATGATGACGCCACCGGATGCACGCGAACCGTAGATTGCTGTCGACGAAGCATCTTTGAGCACGTCCAGGCGCTCGATGTCTTCGGGGTTGAGGGCGTTGAAAGTCGTCCAGTCCGACGGCATTCCGTCGATAATGACCAGCGGTTGCACCGTTTTCCCGATAGCACTCTGCCCGCGAAGGATTACATTGGAAACGGCGCCTGCCTTTCCGCTTGTTTGCTGTACACTCAAACCGGCGATTTGGCCGCGCAGTGCCTGCGAAGTATTGGCGGACGCCTGCCTGCTTACGATCGAGTTGTCAATGGATGACACGGCGCCTGTCAGATCACTTTTCCTGACGGTGCCATATCCGACAACTACTACTTCTTCCAAGGCCTGACTATCTTCTATCAACCTGATTATCATACTTTCGCCCCCCCCCGCAGATAATACGTTGATTTCTTGAGTGATATAGCCAATATACGATACTTGCAGCACCGCATTACTCGAAACAGTCAGTGAAAAATCGCCATTTATATCGGTGACCGTTCCGTTAGCCGTTCCTCTCTCAATAATATTTGCCCCGATAATCGGTTCATTCATGGTATCCATGACTACGCCGGTTATTCTTTTGCCTGTCTGCTGATTCACATTTGCTCCGACCGGAGATACGGAAGGTGGCAATTCTTTTTTGGAGAGCACGATATGCATTCCGTTCAAAGCATATTTCACGTCCGTACCGACCAGCAGTTTATCCAGCACGCCCGATACGGATTCGTTCTTCACTTTTACCGAAACCTTGCGACCGACGTTCACCTCGTTGTTGAAAATGAACAGGTAGCTTGTCTGCTGTTCGATATCGTCCAAAACTTCACTCAGCATGACATTGTTTTTGTTGAGTGTCACTCTTGCTATTTGCGAATGTGTATTTTCTGCAAATGAACAGAATACGCATACTGCAAGCAAAAATGTCGATAACTTCATAATCCTGATAATTTTTTTTAGTCTTAATTTTCGGAGGCAAAATTGTTCCTCCACTGATTTATTTTTCATACTTTTGTTTTGTGTTTTTGTGATTAATACATTTAGTGTCATAATTGTGTTAATTACCTGTCGGCGGACGGTGGAACGTTCGCCGACATTTTTTCCGATTTTTCATTCTTTTTTCATAGGCATTCTCTGTTTAATGTTAAACTGCTCGTTTTCATTCACTCTATATGTATAATCCGATTATCATCGCTTCGACGGTAAGTAAAATGTACATCTTCCTGTAAAACCCACAGTGCGTAGTCAATCCCGTCCGTAAAACGGAATTTTCCCGTGTAGGAATACTTCGTCACGTCTGCATTTTGTACCTGGACCGATATGCCGTAATACTTCTCCAGTTCTTTCATAATCTCGACAAACGATGCATTACTGAAACAAATAAGTCCCTCGCGCCAGCGGTAGTGCGTATAGTCGTCTACGTGTTCGATTTGCAGTTTTCCTTCTTTCAGTATGGCTTTTTCGTCGGGTGTCAGCATTACGCCACCTGCAGGGTCGCCGTTGAGCCTGACTTTAAGGCTTCCGCTCATCAGTGTCGTTTCGAAGGCGTTTTCCGATGCGTAGGCATTGACATTGAAATGCGTCCCCAGCACTTCGACAAAACCCTGCGCCGTGTGCACGACGAACGGTTTCGTTTCGTCGCGGGCTACCTCGAAATATGCCTCCCCGTCCAGCGTCATCGTACGTGCGTTGCGATTGAACGAAGCCGGATACGTCAGGCTCGACCGTGCATTCAGCCACACATTCGTACCGTCGGGCAATACGATGTTCACCCGCTGCCCTGCCGGAACGGAAACCGTCTGTAAGGCCGTATCTTCGACATGTCCGTCGTGCAGGAAATAACCGTAACAGACGGCAACCGTAAGCGCTGCGACGGCGGCTACTTTGGCCATTTCCTTCAGGAGCGACACCACGCGCGTCCGCCGTCGGCCGTTTTGTCCGTCGACGACTTCTTCGCACGCATTCATCAGAACCATATCAAACAACCGACGTTCTTTCAGGAAAGTATGCCGGTTTTCGTCCGACGATTCCAGCCATTTACGGACCTGCATCGCTTCGTCGGACGCCGCCGTTCCGTTGAAAAATCTGTATAATATTTCTCTGTTCATTATTATTCTTTACCCTACATATATATTGGTTCAGCAGGCTACATCCCCAGTAGAAAAGCAAAAAAATTTTACATGAACAGGCCGAAAAACAGGGATATATAGTCTTTAAGGCTAATTTTAAGCCGTTTGAGCGCTTTGGAGAGATGAAACTCCACACCTTTCACCGTCATGCCCGTCTGGTCGGCAATTTCTCTGTACGACAGATTCCGATAGCGGCTCATCATGAATATCCGTCGCGTCTGTTCGGACAACGAGGCCAGCGTCCGGTCGACGATCTCCTGTATCTCAGCCGTGAAAAGTTCTTTGGGATCGCATGCTTCCAGCATTTCCATCCGCATGCGCCATTCCCAATCCGCATGGTTTTTCAGATTTTCTTCCACCTCTTCGCGCACCCGCACATGTTGCAGATACGTCAAACACTTGTTCCTGACGACGCCCAGCACGTATGCCGGAGCATTGGTGTCTTGCGCCAGCGCATCGCTATTTTCCCAGTAATGCACGAATGCATCGGCCGCAATATCTTCCGCCACAGCCAGGTCGCGGACATACGTGTGTGCAAAACGTACGAACCGCTTCCGGTAGTTTGCATACAACCGGTTAAACAGTATGAGTTTATCAGCCGTGTCCATATTTGTCCCAAAACAGGAACAAACGTACAAATAAATATTCAAAAAAAGATACTTGTCCGGATACAATTCATCTCATTTTTTTCGTCAGGTCAAAATCAAACCCGGAGCAGGTCCGGAACATACCGTTTTTCGTGACATAGCACGCACGCGATCATCAACGATACGCAACCGTACTATCGCGCGCATCACCTCGTCACCATCGCCAGCGAAAACACGCTGATACGTATGTCCGGTATTGCTGCTGTCAGCGCTTCGATGCAGGCGATGGACGTGGCGCCGGTAGTGATCACGTCGTCGACGAGCAGGACATGCTTGCCGGCAAAGAGGTGCCCGTTTTTTGTGTCGAACACATTTTCGATATTCAGATGTCTTTCATAAACCGATTTGCGCGTTTGAGACGTCGTATATATCTTGCGATAGAGCACCTTGTCGCAAATGGGAATGCCATAGCCGGAAGCCATGCCGCGCGCAATCCGCAACGACTGATTATAACCTCTCTGCCGTTCTTTTTTCGGATGAAGCGGTACGGGCGTCAGAAAATCGACATCGCGAAACAGTCCGTCAGCCTTCATTCTGTATGCGGCAAGCTGCCCCATATATTCGGCCAAACTGCTGTTGTCGCGATATTTGAAATCATGCACCAGCTTCTGGACATAACTGTCTTTTTCATATATCAGAAACGCTGCCACTTCCCGAATCTGCGGGATGCCGGCATACAGTTTCAGTGCGGGATTGTCAGGACGCTTGTGATAACGGGCATACGGCAGGTTGTTACACAAACAATGCAGGCAGACATGTTGCTCGAAATCTATCAGCGACTGCCTGCAGATCAGACACAGGCGTGGATAAAACAAAGACAGCAGATCATTCAAAAGCATCCGTATCATAATCGGCTTTGAATAATTGTTTAAGACATTGGACAACGAGCGCCGTTTCGAAACCCCGTCCCACGGCAAAGCGGCAAAGTTTGTGGAACACATTCTGCTCCGAAGATCCCCTGACCGTGCGTTTTTTATCTCTCAGCATATCCAGCAGGACGGTACGATACATCTCTTCGTCTATCACGTCGACAGCCCCGGCAATCAGTTCGTCGGGGAGATTTTTCCGTTGCAGTTCATACCGGATGCGGATGCGTCCCCAGCAATTAAACCGGAACTTGTCGTTCACAAAGCTGCGGCAGAAGCGGAATTCATCAATAAAACCCTCTTTCACAAGACGGTCTACAATACGATCTTCCATCTCCCGCGTGGCGCCTGCCGCGACGAGTTTCTTTCGCACCTCGCTGACGCATCGCTCGCAGACCGAACAGTACGCCGCGGCCGAATGCAGCAGTTTGGCTTCATCCATCTGTTTCATATTCTTGCTTTTATTATTCGTTCCTTTCCGGACAGGTCGCGAAAACATTCGATACTGCGATAGCCTTTTTCGCGCAGCATGTCGACAATCATTTCGCCGTATGCCTCATTGATTTCGAAGAAAAGCCACCCGTCCGTCGCCAGTCTGTCGATACCGACCGAAGCGATCCGCCGGTAGAACAGCAGCGGGTCGTCGTCCGGCACGAACAGGGCCTCATGCGGCTCGAAATGCAGCACGTTGGCGTGCATCCCGCGCTTTTCGCGCTCGCACACGTAAGGCGGATTACTCACTATCACATCGAACAGCGGCAGCGACGACAGCCCGTCCCTCAAAATATCCGCCTGCACGAAATATACCGCGACGCCATTGCGCCGCGCATTGCGTCCGGCCGTTTCCAGTGCACGCCCGGAAATCTCGACCGCATGTACTTCCGTCTCCGGAAGATGTCGCGCCAGTGCAATGGCAATACAACCGCTGCCCGTCCCTATATCCAATATCTTCAGCATTTTACCCGTCAATGCACGGACCATGAAGTCGACAAGCTCCTCCGTTTCGGGACGCGGAATCAGGACGGACGGATTCACTTCGAGCGTGAGACCGTAAAACGCCGTTTCGCCCAACACATACTGAAGAGGCTCCGCTTTTTCGAGACGCTGCACGATTGCACGGATGCACGCCTTTTCCGTTTGCGATAATTGCGTATCTTTGCACACCCATTGTCGATGAAACGGCATCCGGCATACGTGTTCAATGACCCGGCGGACGATGCTGCGGGTTTCCTCTGCGGAATACAAACGGGCGAGCGCCCGGCGCATGTATGTAATCGTTTCGTTCATAATGGATTCGCAAAAGTACAAAAAAAACGTGAAACTGATGTGTATCGAAGAAAAATATATGTTGCGATGTCTGGAACTGGCCGGCTGCGGGCGGGCATCCGTAGCGCCCAACCCGATGGTCGGCGCGGTCATTGTACATCGTGGACGCATCATCGGCGAAGGCTATCACCGGCGATACGGCGAGGCGCATGCCGAAGTGAATGCCATCGCCTCCGTGCACGATGCGGCGTTGTTGCGCGATGCAACGCTGTACGTCAACCTCGAACCCTGTTCACATTTCGGAAAAACGCCGCCCTGCACACAACTGATTATCCGGAAGCGTATTCCGCGCGTGGTGGTAGGATGTCCGGATCCTTTTCCCGAAGTCTCGGGGCGGGGCGTGAAGATGTTGCGCGACGCGGGTGTCGAAGTCGTGACGGACGTGATGCGGCGCGAGGCGGAAACCCTGAACCGCGTGTTCATCACCGCCCATTCGCGGAAACGTCCTTACGTCATCCTGAAATGGGCCGAAAGCGCAGACGGATATCTCGACCGCATCCGGATACACGATACGCAGCCGCCCGCGCAACTGTCGACCGCCGTCACACGCCGCCTCGTACACAAACTGCGTTCGGAAGTGTCGGCCATTCTGGTCGGGACAAACACGGTCAGGCTCGACAATCCTTCGCTGACGGTACGTCACTGGGTCGGAGCGTCGCCTGTGCGCGTGTGCATCGACCGCCATCTGTCCTTGCCCGCATCATCTCATTTGCTGGACGGGAACGTGCGGACACTGGTTTTTACCGAAAAGGAACAGGCCGACTGCGGCAAGACGGAATATATCCGGCTGAATTCCGGCTGCGAAACGATTCCGCAAATCCTGCATCACCTGTACGAACGCCGGCTGCATTCGTTGCTGGTCGAAGGCGGAGCGAGCCTGCATCGAAGTTTTTTGGAAGCCGGATTATGGGACGAACTGCAGGTCGAAACGGCCCCCGTTTATCTCGGTGAAGGCATAAAATCAGCTGGCATACAAAGATATGAAGAAATAGAAATGAAACGGCGATTCTGCACATCCGCATCATGTTTAAATAAACTTAACGAATCCATAATAACTGTATATTCGCATCGACATTTATGAAGCATAACAGGGTCGTAATCTAAAATTATATAAATAATAATGTATTTTGCGGTGTAAAGCAAAAATTGTTTCTACTTTTGTACACTTGTAACATAACAAACAGTGTGAATGAAAAAGATTAAATTACCTTTGTGGCTGTCCGGAGGCATATTTTTACTGCTCACATCGTGTCTTGGAGACGATGCTGCCATAGAAGAGTGGAATTTGTCCAATTGCCAGATATCGACATTTTCCCTGTCGAGCGATTCCATATCGGATCTGGCGAATGTGAAATTCACCATTGATCAGGTAAACGGACTGATCTTCAACAAAGATTCGATGCCATACGGTACAAACATCCTTTTCAAGGTGATATGTAATGTCACATACGCCGTCGGTGGCATCACTTCCATCGAAGTCCATCAGAAGGCAACCGATGAGAAAGCCTACTGGAACGGCACCGATTCGCTGGATTTTTCCGACGACGTCGAATTTTACATCATCTCGTACGACGGCAAGGCAAGCAAGACATACACGGCCAAACTGAATGTACATCAGCAGCATCCCGACAGCATGGCATGGTCGCGCGACGCCAGTCCGCTGCCTGTGACCGGCGCGGCCGACAGAAAAGTCATCGTCCACGACAACGCCTATTTACTGTACGCGAGAAGTGCAGGCGGTTACGAACTGTACGAATCGCCCCTGCCGAACGCGGACCGCTGGACGAAAGCCTCGCTGACAGGCCTCCCGGACAAGACTTTCATACTTTCGCAGATAACCGAATATGAAGGACATTTGTACCTTCTCGCGTCGGACGGCGCATTATTCCGCGCTACCGACGGACGGACGTGGACGGCTGTGGACGGCGCGCCTGCCATCGCGGCCCTGCTGGGGGCGGTCAATGCCGGCACGGGACCGGAGGGACGCCCGTCGGCGCTGGCAGCCATCGTCAGGAATGGCGATGCACGGCGATTCGCGGCAATGAACGCCTCCACACAGTGGCAGGAAGGAACGGACGTGCCGGACGGATTCCCCGTAACCGGTTTCGCTTCCAATTCGTACCGCCAGATGTATTACAGCCATCTATCCCTCGTGGCAGGCAAGGACCGAAACGGCACGCCGGGCAATAAAAGCTGGGACACGATGGATGGCCTCACATGGATTTGCCTGACTGTCACCGGAAAAGACTATTTTGACCGGCGGGAAGGCGCCATGCTGGCAGATTACGACGGCAAACTCTATCTGATCGGCGGCATCAATGCGTCGAATCAGGGACTAAAAGATATTTACACATCGGCGGACAAAGGCGTGACGTGGGCTTCGGCCGATTCGCTGACCTTCCTGCCCGACACGTATCGGGGCAGAGGCTACGCCTCCATGCTGGTGGATAAAGATAATTTTGTGCTTCTTTTCGGCGGAAAAGAGCGTAACGAAGCAAACATGTCGGACGAACTGTGGCGCGGCCGTATCAATCGTTTGGGATATAAAGACTGAACGGCGGATATAATTTTGCGCAGTTTTTCACGTTAGAAGGAAAGGTGTGACATTAAAAAATAATAATATGTCTTCAGCTTTTTTTCAGCGATGGCTCGCAGTGTGTTTTCTGAGCATGCCTTTTTCCCTTATTCACGGACAGGAATATCTGTACGAAATAGGGGGAATGGCCGGTGGTGCATTTTATATGGGAGACGCGAATAAAACCGCCTTTTTCAAGGGGATGAACCCATCGGCAGGCGTCGTTTTCCGTTACAATGCCAATTTCAGAATCGCATTCAAGGGCAGTCTGGCATGGGCGACGGTTTCGGGTACGACGGAAAGTTCGGGCAATGTGTTTCCGGACGGAGCGCAGGCTTCATTCAGTCGCAGTCTGTTTGAACTGGGCGGACAGTTCGAATACAATTTTTTCCCGTACAGCGACAAATTTGCGTACCTGAACACCAAACGCCTGTCCCCTTATCTGCTTGTCGGACTGGGCATGACCGTTGCTCCCGGGAACCGGACCTTCGCAGGGATAAACCTGCCTGTCGGCGCGGGCCTGAAATATAAGCTGAAAAACCGGCTGAACATCGGATGCGAATTTTCGGTACGCAAGCTGTTCGGCGACGGTTTGGACGTGACGAACGAAAGTAACAAGCTGCTTGATAATCCTTATGGAATCAGTAGCAGCATGATGAAGAATAAAGACTGGTACTCGTTACTGCTGTTTTCGGTGACGTGGGATTTCGGTCCCCGCAACCGACAGTGTAACAGTATCGAAGGAGTATTGTTTTAGACATTTATATCGTTGATAGAAAAAATAGACAAACAACGGTTGCCACAACATGTGGCGATCATCATGGACGGGAACGGACGCTGGGCTAAAACGCGCGGCTACGACCGCAATACGGGTCATCGCGAAGGCGTCGTATCCGTACGCCGAGTCGTCGAAGCTGCCACCACCATCGGACTGAAGTATCTGACGGTCTACACCTTCTCGATGGAGAACTGGCGCCGTCCCGATACGGAAGTGCAGGCATTGATGAGCCTGCTGGTATCGGCCATCCACCGGGAAACACCCGACCTGATGAAAAACAATATCCGCCTGCGCGCCATCGGCGACCTGTCGCGGCTGCATGACGACGTGCAGCAGACGCTGACGGACTGTATCCGCCGGACATCGGCAAACACGGGTACCACGCTGGTGCTGGCCCTGAGCTACTCCTCGCGCTGGGAGTTGCTGCATGCCGCCCGACAGCTGGCCACGGACGCGGTCGAAAAGAAAATCGCGCCCGGCGACATTACGGAAGAACGTTTCACGCAATATCTGGCTACATACGGACTGCCCGACCCCGATTTGCTGATACGCACCGGCGGAGAAAAACGGATAAGCAACTTCCTGCTCTGGCAACTCTCGTATGCCGAACTGTACTTTACGGATACGTTCTGGCCCGATTTCAGGGAAAATGAATTATATGAAGCAATCTTGTATTACCAGCAACGCGAACGCCGTTTCGGTAAAACGAGTGAACAGTTAAATTGATAAACAAAGATATGATGCATAAAAAAATATACTTGTTGATTGCGTGGATGGGAATGACCGTCTGGTGCGGATACGCACAGATAAACGACTCGATTCCGAAACAGGACGACATACCGCCCGAAGAGGCGCCGGCAATCTCCTATTCGTTGTCCAAACGATATATCATCGACAGTATTCGCGTGACGGGCGTGTCGAACTACGAAGATTACGTGCTGATCAGTTTTTCGGGTCTTTCCGTGGGCGACGAAATCACCGTCCCCGGCGACGAAATCACAGATGCCATCAGGCGCTTCTGGCGGCAGGGACTGTTTTCGGACGTCAAGATACGCGCCACGCGCATTATCGACAACAAGATATGGCTCGAAATACAGCTGAGGCAACGGCCACGCATCTCGGAAATACGCTACAACGGCGTGAAAAAGAGCGAACGGGAAGACCTCGAAGCCAAACTCGGACTGCGAAAGGGACACACCATTACGCCCAACGTGGAAGACCGCGCCAAAACATTGATAAAAAGACATTTCGATGCCAAAGGATTTAAAAATGTCGATGTCGAAATCATACAGAAAGACGACATTGCCCACGAAGGCGAAATCATGGTGGACATCAATATCGATAAAAACCAGAAAACCAAAATACAGGAAATACATCTCGAAGGCAACACGCAGATTTCCGATTTCGTGCTGAAAAAAGCCATGAAAAAGACGAACGAAAAGTTCAATCTCTCCAAAAGGCTGAAAACAAGCGTGCTGGAAATATTCAGTACGAAAAAGTTTACCAGCGAAGAATACGAAAACGACAAGAAAAACCTGATTGACAAATACAACGAATTTGGTTTCCGCGACGCCGTCATCACCCTGGATTCGGTGTACAACATCAACGACAAATATGTAGACATCTTTCTGAAAATAGACGAAGGACAGAAATATTACATCAAGAACATTCTGTTCGTGGGAAACACCAAGTATCCGTCCGAACAGCTGGAAACCTTGCTGAACATGAAACAGGGCGAGATCTACAACCAGAAAAAACTGATGGAACGGCTCGTATCCGACGAAGACGCCGTTTCGAACGTATATTACAATAACGGCTACCTGTTTTTCGGCGCCGACCCCGTCGAAGTAGACGTGCAGAACGACTCCATCTCGCTGGAGATCCGTATCCAGGAAGGGCCGCAGGCCACCATCAACAAAATCGTGATCAACGGCAACGACCGTCTATACGAAGACATCGTCCGCCGCGAACTGCGCACCAAACCCGGACAGCTGTTCAGCCGCGACGACCTCATGCGCTCGGTACGCGAACTGGCTCAGATGGGACATTTCGACCCCGAGAACATGGAACCCAAACCGGTGCCCGACGTCGAAAACGGGACGGTCGACATTCTCTACAACCTCACATCCAAGGCCAACGACCAGGTCGAATTGTCGGCCGGCTGGGGCCCGACAGGTATCATCGGCAAAATAAACCTGAAATTCACGAACTTCTCGATGGGCAACCTGTTCCATCTGGGCGGAGCGTACAAGGGCATCCTGCCCCAGGGCGAAGGACAGACATTCACCATCAGCGGACAGACGAGCGGCAAGTTCTACCAGTCGTACAGCCTCTCGTTCCTCGACCCGTGGTTCGGCGGAAAACGGCCCAACACTTTCTCCTCGAGCCTCTACTATGCGAAGATGACGGGTATCAACAACAACTTCTACAACCAACAGTATTCCAGTTATTATAATTCCATGATGTATTCGGGTTATATGGGTAGTGGTTATCAGGGTGGCTACAACGACGGCTCGCTGTACGAATCGGCCTACGACCCGGACAGATACATGGAAATGATCGGCGCTTCGATAGGATACGGCAAACGCCTCGACTGGCCGGACGACTACTTCTACCTGATGGCAACGCTGAACTACCAACTGTACAAGATGAAGAACTGGTACGAATACTTCATTGTCAGCGACGGCGCCTGCAACAAGATCAGCCTCGACCTGTCGCTGCAACGCAGCTCGATCGACAACCCGCTGTATACCCGCTACGGTTCGCAA
The DNA here is from genome assembly GCA_031267935.1 of Tannerella sp. Lineage (GTDB taxonomy): Bacteria > Bacteroidota > Bacteroidia > Bacteroidales > Tannerellaceae > Tannerella. Next base: position 3,424 of record JAIRYD010000044.1, on the reverse strand, counting down.
TTCACGGCTTCGCTGTCGGTTACACCCCCCTACTCGCTCTTCGACGGCAAAGACTACGCCGCCATCACCAACCAGGGCGAAAAACACAAGTGGATCGAGTATCACAAATGGAAATTCCAGGGAAAAGTGTTCATCCCGCTCGCCCCGCTGCCGGCGAACAACGGCCCGAAACGTACGCCGGTGCTCATGTCGCGCGTGGAATACGGCTTCCTCGGATACTACAACCGGAACAAGATTTCGCCGTTCGAAGCATTCCAGATGGGCGGCGACCTGATGAGCAGCTATTCAAGCTACTACGCTTCGGACATGGTCGCCTTGCGCGGATATGAAAACCTTGCGCTCGCAGGTGAAGGCGGCAATTCGATGGTGCCCTACGGATACGCCTACACGCGCCTGTCGATGGAACTGCGCTACCCGCTGATCCTCGAACCGACGTCGACAATATACGGACTGCTCTTTGCCGAAGCCGGAAATGCATGGGGCTCCGTCCGCAACTTCCATCCCTTCGACCTCAAACGCTCCGCAGGAGTGGGCGTGCGCATCTTCCTCCCAATGATCGGACTGATGGGCATCGACTGGGCTTACGGATTCGACACGCCCTTCGGACGACCGGAAAAAGGCGGCAGTCATTTCCACTTTATTTTGGGACAGGAATTTTGATGTTAATTTAATATAAAGCAGCAAGGACAGATAAAACTCTTTCCTATTTTTGCAGTCAAATAAACGTAACTCTAAAATTTAAAAGATATGATACGGAAAAGTGTTTTGTTAATTGGAATGATGTTAAGTATATCCGTCGCGTCGATGGCGCAGAAATTCGCCCTGATCGACATGGAATATATTTTGAAAAACATCCCGGCATACGAGATGACCAACGAACAGTTGTCGCAGATGTCGCAGAAATGGCAGGGCGAAGTGGAAGCCCTCCAGCAGGAAGCGCAGAATATGTACAAAACCCATCAGAGCGAACTGGTGTTCCTCTCGGCCGAAATGAAAACCAAACGCGAAGAAGACATCGTCAAGAAAGAACAGGAAGCGCTGGAACTGAAACGCCGGTATTTCGGCCCCGAAGGCGAACTGCACCAGAAACGCACCAGCCTGATGAAACCCATACAGGACGAAATCTACGAGGCGGTAAAATCCATCGCGGAGGAAAAAGGCTATCAGGCAATCGTTGACCGTGCATCGGCCATGAGCATCATTTTTGCATCTCCCAAAATCGATATCAGCAATGAAGTACTGACAAAATTAGGATATTCAAAATAATTGTGTACATTTGTGCGCTGATTGAAATACTAATTAAATAATAAATAACAGAAAATGAAAAAACTTGTAGTTTTAGGCTTGATGCTTCTTCCTTTGACGCTTTTCGCTCAGGAAGTTAAAATAGCAATTGTGAATACGAGCGAAATCGTCTCCCAAATGCCGGAAGTATCCGAAATGGAGCGGAAAATAGCAGATCTGAATGCGCAGTACGAAAAAGAATTTAAAATCATGCAGGACGAATATACGAAAAAATATTCCGAATATGTCGCGCAACAGGATTCGCTGACCGAAAACATCAAACTCAGAAGGCAGCAGGACCTTCAGGACCTGGAAATGCGTATCCAGAACTACGTGCCCGAAGCTCAGCAGGCCATGCAGAAGCAACAGGAAACGCTCTTTGCGCCTATTCAGGAAAAACTGCAAAACGCCATCAAGGCCGTCGGCGATGAAAAAGGATACACCTATATCCTCAACCCGCAGGCCCTGCTCTACCGGAGCAACAACGCCGTCGATGCCACTTCCTTCGTGAAGGAAAAACTGGGCATCAGATAAACAGCATGTGAAAACGGGCGAATGTTAAAATGTTGAATCCCATCGGCATTTTTGATTCCGGATACGGCGGCCTGACCATTTTCGAAAAGATACGCGAACGGTTGCCCGAATACGATTATCTCTATCTGGGAGACAATGCTCGTACGCCTTACGGGTCACGCGCATTCGAAACGGTGTACAGGTTCACGCGCGAAGCCGTCGCCAGCCTGTTCAACCGGGGTTGTCCGCTGGTGATTCTGGCCTGCAACACGGCATCGGCCAAAGCCCTGCGTACCATCCAGGAATACGACCTGCCGCAAATCGATCCGTCGCGACGTGTGCTGGGCGTCATCCGCCCGACAGTCGAGGCCGTCGACAAACTGAGCCAAACGAAACACATCGGCATTCTGGGCACGGCCGGTACCATCGCATCGCAATCGTACGTGCTCGAAATAGCCAAACTGTTCCCGCACATCACCGTCCACAGCGAAGCCTGCCCGATGTGGGTGCCGCTGGTCGAAAACAGAGAATACAACTCGCCCGGAGCCGACTATTTCGTGGAAAAACATATCCGCCGCCTGATGGAAAAAGAGGCACGGATAGACGTCGTCGTGCTGGGATGTACGCATTATCCGCTGCTGATGGACAGTATCCGCCGTTTCCTGCCCGAAAGCGTCACTCCATTTCCGCAGGGCGGACAAGTGGCGGCGAGCCTGAAAGACTACCTGCACCGCCATCCGGAGATGGACGCACGGTTGACGAAAAACGGCCGGTGCCGTTTCCTGACAACGGAAGCGGTCGACGCCTTTGCCGACACGGCTTCGATCTTCCTGAACAGGCCTGTCGACGCGGAACGGATCGAAATCGGTTGATCGAGATGGAAACATGCCTGCCTACCCGTCCGTTTCATTTCGCGAAGCCATACGCGGATGCCATCCTGCTGCTTTGCTTTTTCGTTGCTTCCTGTTCGCTGTCGAGAGCCGAAGACTGGGACAGGCACCTGGCCGCATCCGGCTTCGTCGACGTGCAGACGCTCGACACGTCCATCCGCGTCCGGCTTGTGTATGCGACACCCGACAATTTCATGAACAAAGCCGTCTATCGTGGCCTTACGAAGGCCTGGCTGCATCCCGATGCGGCGCGGAAACTTGCGAGAGCACAGGAGGCGCTCGGACGCGAGTATCCCGGCCATGTGTTGCTGGTGTACGACGCAGCGCGTCCGATCGCTGTACAGCAGGCCATGTGGGAACTGGTGCGGGGGACGAAAAACGTCTACTACGTGGCCAACCCGGCCAAACGCGAGGGACGGCACAACTACGGGATGGCTGTCGACGTGACCATCGCCGACAAAACGGGTGTCCCGCTACCGATGGGTACTCCGTTCGACCATTTCGGCGAAGCGGCGCATACCGACAACGAAACGGCCCTGCTGCAATCCGGTCGCATCACTGCCGCGGAATATCGCAACCGCCAACTCCTGCGCCGCATCATGCGGCAGGCCGGATTTACTACCGTCAAAAGCGAATGGTGGCATTTCAACGCGTGTTCGGCCGGCGAAGCGAAAGCGAGGTATACAATCATTGAATAATTCAGGGAAAACTGAAGAAATAGATGAACGGAAACGGGG
>JAIRYD010000041.1 GCA_031267935.1 Tannerella sp. | reverse complement strand
GCGGACGGGGAGAAGCGTATCTTCGTCATTGCGAGGAACGAAGCAATCCATATACATCGTGCCGGCTGGATTGCTTCACTGCGTTCGCAATGACGGGTTTGGCCGGAGGTTTTATGCTGTGTACGTCACCCCCCACCCCATTCATCGTTCATAGTTCATCGTTAATGACGTTCATCGTTCCCATCACAGTCCGTACCTCACGGCACGGTGCCGGACGGACATCCGGCGTTTTCTACCGACATTCCGTACCTTACGGCACGGGATATGAACGTCACCCCCACCCCGTTCATCGTTCATCGTTCATCGTTAAATACGTTCATCACTTCTTCCGCTTGGAAAAGTAAACGTTTTCGCGTATCTTTGCGGGGTTGTTTCATACACATAATTTAAAACATTCAAGTCATGAGTAAAAAAGCATTATTGATCATATGCGACGGCTGGGGAATCGGCGACCGGCGGAAAGACGACGTAATATACTGCACTCCCACGCCATACTGGGACGACCTGCTGGCGCGTTATCCCCACTCGCAGCTGCAGGCGTCGGGCGAAAACGTCGGGCTGCCCGACGGACAGATGGGCAATTCCGAAGTCGGACACCTGAACATCGGCGCAGGCCGCATCGTATATCAGGACCTGGTGAAAATCAACATCGCCTGCCGCAACAACTCCATCCTGGAGAATCCGGAAATCATACGCGCCTTCGAATACGCCCGCACACACGACCGGCAGATACACTATCTCGGCCTCGTATCCGACGGCGGCGTGCACAGCTCGATGGAACACCTGTTCAAACTGACCGGAATCGCCCGGACGTACGGCATCGACAAATCCTTCGTCCACTGCTTCATGGACGGCCGCGACACCGACCCCAGAAGCGGCCGCCACTTTATCGCGCAGCTCGAAGCCCGTCTCGCCGCGACGGGCGGCAGGATCGCCTCCATCGTGGGACGATACTATGCCATGGACCGCGACAAGCGCTGGGAACGCATCCGCGAAGCATACGACCTGCTGGTGAAAGGCATCGGCCGGCCGGCGGAATCCATGATCGAGGCGATGGACGAATCGTATGCCGAAGGCGTCACGGACGAATTCATCAGGCCCGTCGTGCACGTCGAAAACGGCAAACCCGTCGCCGTCATCGAAGAAGGCGACGTCGTCATCTTCTTCAACTTCCGCAACGACCGCGCGAAAGAACTCACCGCCGTACTCACCCAGCAGGACATGCCCGAAGCCGGCATGCACACCATCCCCCGGCTGCAATATTTCACCATGACGCCCTACGACGCCACCTTCCGCGGACTGCACGTGCTCTTCGACAAAGACAACGTCGACAACACCCTGGGCGAATATCTCGCAAAATGCAACCGCCGGCAGCTGCACATCGCCGAAACGGAAAAATACGCCCACGTGACGTTCTTCTTCAACGGCGGACGCGAACAACCCTTCGACGGCGAAGACCGCATCCTCGTGCCCTCGCCCAAAGTGGCCACCTACGACCTCAAACCCGAAATGAGCGCCTTTGAAGTAAAAGACAAACTCGTCGCCGCCATCGCCACGCAGCAGTACGACTTCATCGTCTGCAACTACGCCAACGGCGACATGGTGGGCCATACCGGCGTCTACGCCGCCATCGAAAAAGCAGTCGTCACCATCGACGCCTGCCTGCACGACACGGTCGAAGCCGCCAAAACCCACGGCTACGAAGTCATCATCATCGCCGACCACGGCAATGCCGACCACGCGCTCAACGAAGACGGCACACCCAATACGGCACACTCGCTCAACCCCGTACCCTTCGTCTACATCTCGACCGACACGGCCGCCAAAACCGCCGACGGAATCCTGGCCGACGTCGCCCCCTCGCTGCTGCACATCCTCGGGATCGACCCGCCGGCCGAAATGACCGGACACAACCTGATCGGCTGACCCCACCCCCGGCATGCGCGGACTGCTTCAAATCGACGACACGCTGGTCAGCCTCGACCTCATGGAACGCACCTTCGCCTGCGACCTCGCCCTGTGCCGCGGCGCATGCTGCATCGAAGGCGACTCGGGCGCCCCGCTCGAAAAAGCCGAATTCGACACCCTGCAGCATCTCCTCCCCGCCCTGTGGGACGATCTCTCGCCCGCGGCACAGGACGTCGTACGCCGCAGCGGCATCGCCTTCATCGACGTGGAAGGCGACGTCGTGACCACCCTTGTCGACGGACGCGACTGCATCTTCGCCTGTCGCGACGCCGACGGCATCTGCCGCTGCACCATCGAAAAAGCCTGCCGCCAGGGACGCATCCCCTTCCTCAAACCCGTCTCCTGCCATCTCTATCCCGTCCGCGTCACACGCTACAAGACTTTCACCGCCGTCAATTACAACCGCTGGAAAATATGCCGCGCAGCCGAAACCGCCGGCAACCGCCTTCACCTTCCCCTCTACCGCTTCCTGCGCGAACCGCTCGTCCGCAGATTCGGCGCGGCATGGTACGAACAGCTCGACTTCTGCGCCGGCGAATATCTCAAACAGAAACAGCAGACCGCTCACCCGTAAAACCGCGCATGCAGATTCATCGCTCATCGCTCATCGCTCATCATTCATCGTTCACAAAACATAATTCCGTCCGGTCCGCATCACCCCCGTGCACGCCATTCGAAATATTTTATGTAAATTTGCTGAAAAAATTACGGAACAGTTGTTAACTGAACATGAGATGCATTTAACTTTCAGTGAAATATACACGCGATACTATGCAAAAGCGCTTCTGTTCGTCAGGTCGTATGTCCGTGACGGAATGGCGGCTGAAGACATCGTGTCGGAATCGATGATAAAACTGTGGGAAACTGTTCGCAAGGAAACGGTCACACATCCGCATGCCCTCCTGCTGTCCATCCTGAAAAACGCGGCGCTGAACTATCTGAAGCATCAGGACGTCAGACAGGAAGCCGAAGAAAAACTGGCTTCGTGGATGGCCGGCGACCTGAAATACCGCATCAATACGCTCGAAGCCTGCAATCCGGAAGAAATTTATTCGTCCGAGATCACGCAGATTGTCGAAAAAACACTCTCCTCCCTTCCCCCGCAGACACGCCGCATATTCGAAATGAGACGCTACGACGCCCGGCCGGTAAAAGAAATCGCCGCCCTCTTTGCCACGAATCCCAAAACGGTCGAATACCATCTGACCCGTGCACTCAAAGCCCTGCGGAAAGCGCTGAAAGACTATCTGATCACCTGAGTTTTTGGATAAACAAACCCGTCCGACCCGTGCCTGCCGGATTGACCCGGTCGCCCTGCCGGACGTTTCCCGCATCCGGAGGATGCATCTCCGTGCACTTCTTTTCTTTTATTCAAAACACGGAGCACACGGAGCACACAAAGAAAACAGCCGGTTGAAAACAGCGCACGGGATGCGGAAAAGCATCCCCGCGTACCGGAAGATTCATCGTTCATCGTTCATCGTTCTCTTTGTGTGCTCCGTGTACTCCGTGTTGAAAAATTTCCGGCTGCCGTCAATCATTGAGGATGATTCCGACACCTTTCATCACCTTTATCGTGACGGATTTGTCGTCTTTAAGGTAATCCCTTAATTTGCTGATAAAGACGTCCAGGCTGCGCGACGTGTAAAAGTCGGCATGGTCCCATATTCTGTTCAGTATCGCTTCCCGCGAAACCACGTCGCCTTTCCGTTCGCACAGCATCTTCAGGATTTCGGCTTCGCGGGCGGTCAGTATCCTTGGTTCCGTTCCGCCGGTCAGGGTATAGTGTTCATACTGGAAAGTATATGATCCGATTATATATGTGTGCGTTTTCGTACCTGCCGCGATTTCGCCCTTCAGCCGCAGCAGCGAACGGATATGGCCGTCCAGTTCTTCGGGGGTGAACGGTTTCTTGATGTACATGTCCGCGCCCGAATCGTATCCGCTGCTGACGTCGGAGGGCTTGACGCGGGCAGTGGCGAAAATGACCGGTATTTTTTCATCCTTCAGGCGAATGGCCCGTACCATACTGTAGCCGTCCATTCCGGGCATCTCGATGTCGGACACGATAATGTCCGGCATTTCCGACGCCAGCAGTTCCAGCCCTCCGGCTCCGTTTTCCGCCGCGACCACTTCATAGCCGCCGATAATGTCTTCCAGGCCGCTACGGATGATGTAGCTCATGTTCGGATCGTCTTCCACAAGCAGCACTTTTATCATGACTTATTTCTGTTTGGAGGGTAATACAATGGTTATTTCCGTAAATTTTCCTTCCTCGCTGTCCACGGCGACGTGGCCGCCCTGCGCCTTAATAATCTGGGCGACATAGCTCAGACCCAGTCCGTGTCCGGCAACAGGGTTTTCCGTCGAACCGCGTTCGAAGTTATCGAAAATCTTCCCGCGATCTTCCGCCCTGATTCCGAAACCGTTGTCGCGCACGCTCACTGCGATGCCGTTCGCCGTGTCGCGCGTACCGATCAGAATATCCACCTCGCTGCCCGAATATTTTATCGAGTTGTCTATCAGGTTGTCGAGCGCCTCGCAGAGATACTCCCTGTCGGTACGCAGGGGATGCGTATGGGCGAACTGCATTGTGAACGTGACCTTTTTACCCGCCTTGATTTTGAATTTTTCGATGATCCCGCCGACCGTCTCGCCCATGTCTGTTTCGTCCGTTTTGAACGCAATCCGCTTCTGTTCGAGTTTTGCCACGGTCAGTATGCGGGCAGACAGTTTCAGCAGATGGTCGGCTTCTTCGCGGAGTATGCGGATATATTTCGCTTTCGTTTCGGGCCGGCCATCGATTTCGGGTTTTTCCATCGTCGAGGCAATCATGGATATTGTGCCGGCCGGCGTCTTCATGTCGTGGATCATCGCGTAAGTCATGTCCTGTCTGATCCGCGCCATTTCGCGCTGGACGTGTATGATGTTTATCTGCTTTGCAATCGCATAAATCACGAGCAGGACAAGCGCCAGCGAACAGACGGCAAACAGCCCCATCCGGGTGACAATCGTCCTGTACGGGTTGACGACTGTCGCCTGAACGCCTTCGGAAAGGTCTGTCAGCGTCGGGATGACATGCGATTTCAGTTCTTTCAGGCTTTTGACGGCGGCGGTCGTATCACTGACGACGTCGTAAAGGTTGCGATATCGGGAACTGTCCGTTTTCACGACGGAAACTGCAAATTTCAGATCGCGAATATTCCTCATAAACAGCTCGTCCCGGTAAATACTGTCCAGCATGTCGAAATCCCGCGGATGACCGTATTCATTTAATATGTCGTTGAAAGACACCGGAATATGATTTGTTGTGATTCCTCGCGCCGTGGTACCGTCAGGTACAGTCGTATTTTCCAGTCTTATGAGCAATTCTCTTTCCATTGCCGCATTG
>JAIRYD010000004.1 GCA_031267935.1 Tannerella sp. | reverse complement strand
CCGAACAGAGAAGTTAAGCCCCGTCACGCCGATGGTACTGCGAAAGTGGGAGAGCAGGTAGCCGCCGTTTTTTACGGGCGTCGCTCCGCATGCGTGCGGACGGCGCCCGTTCTGCTTTTTTATATGGTTAAAAGTATCTTTTTTCCCTTCTTCTTGCCGAATTTCCAAAAAGCATGTATCTTTGCTTCATGTTAGAAATTGCTACTCATATAGAACGCTTATTGTTAGTCAACGACTGTGTGATAATCCCTGATTTTGGAGGTTTTGTCCTTCAGAGCTATCCTGCTGTTCACGCACGCGAAGCACATCAGTTTCGCCCGTCGCACAGGGAAATCGTGTTTAGTCCGACGTTGAAACACGACGACGGATTGATTGCCGGCTCGTACATGCGGGCGTACGGGATGACTTTCAATCAGGCACGGTCTGCACTGAAAAAAGATATCGAAGATCTGAAAATGCGGCTGGACGAACCGCACGAAGTCGTGCTGGCGGCCATCGGTTCGTTCCGCAAAGAGACGGAAGGCGGGGTTGTGTTTCAGCCGGTGGCGGATTGTGCGCAATTCAGCCTGTCGTCGTACGGGTTGACGTCGTTTCATCTGCCGCCTGTTCCGACAGAAAAATTGCCCGTGAAGCCGGTTGACGACAGCCAGCCGATACCCGTGCGTAAGTCCGCGCATGTGATCTATCTGCCCATCAATCGGACGCTGGCATACGTCGCCGGCCTATCCGTGGCTGCGGTGGCATTGTCGCTGGTGATTATGACGCCGCTGAAAGAGATCCATTCCGATTCATACACGGCAGGTTTTGCACCGTCGGAAGTTGTAAGGAGGCTCACACCCGTCGGCGAGATGCCTGTCGTTGCGGAAGAAAACATGGTCGCGGAGCAAACGAATCCTGCGGAAACGGAACCCCTCACTGTTTCCGTCATTGAGCAAACGAACGGCACGAAGTCGACGAAGATTTATTATGTCATTATCGGCAGTTTCGAGACCGAAAATCAGGCCCGCACATTTATCGAAAAACTCGATTCAACGTTATCCCGCAACAGTGGCATCATACAGCGAGACAAACATGTCCGCGTGTTTGCCGGCAAATACGACAGTCGCAAGGAAGCCGAAGATCGTATCTCCCTTTTGCGTGAGGACAAGCGTTTCAAGGATACCTGGCTGTTTGCAGGCAGGTAGTTTTCAATTCAGTCGCGCAAAACATGCTGTCTGCAATCTTCCGCAGGCGGAGGATGCATCCTGCGAATGCGGGAAAACATTTACATGTCATTTATTTTGCAACCCTTAGGCGGAAAACAAACTCTGAAAGAACGACGGTCAACAGCGACCGGATGTTGATCCGTGCTGCTGACTGTCAGTCTTTCAGTAATTGAAACGGCGGGATGCAGTGCCGTACGTGGCAATGCAGTCGGGTAACTTCTTATCCCGGACTTCTTCCGTCAGTCGTTTCTGTACTTGCAGCAATCCGGCAGGGCGTTGTATGCCTCATCGGGCGCCTTGTCCAGTTCCGTGTCGTAACCGATTTTGGCAATCGCCTCACTGACTGCTTTCAGCGAGGTTTTGTTTGTGTCGAAATGCAGATGCATCTCCTGCCCTTCCAGATGCCATTCGGCGAAGGTTACGCCTTCGACATCTTTTGCTGCTTTTTCGATTCGTTTTTTGCACATTTCGCAACTGCCTTTTATGGCCAGCATGGCATGCGCATTATCGATTTCAGCCTCTATTTCTGCCTCGTTTACATTGCTTTCCACATTCTTGTTCGATGCAGAATTTGAACAGGCACTCACTGTCGCCATCATGGCAACCGTCACAAATAAATAAATCATTCGTTTCATACTAAAAATCAGTTTAGAATTAAAGGGACAAATGTACATGAAAAAAGTGAATGGCTGCATATATAAAATGTTTTTTTTGCGAAAACAGCTTATTTGCGATCTCCGCCGAGGCGGGGTTGCCGTGTGGCGTGCGACGGCGCCCTGATGATCCGTCGCCTAACGGTGCAGACGGGAAACTTGTTTGACGCCTTTTATTTCGCGTATTTTGCGGATGAGACGTTCGACGGTCTGCGTGTTGCGTACCGTCACGGTGATGTCGCCCTGGAAGAGGCCGTCGACGGAGTCGACGTGTATGGCGCGCAGTGCCGTTTCGCCGTCGCGGGAGATGATGGAGGAGATGTTGGTGACGATGCCGATGTCGTCGTGTCCGATGACGCGCAGGGTGGCGGCATATCCGGCGGCGGCTTCACCGTTCCATCGTGCGGGGAGGATGCGGTAGCCGAAGCGGCTGAACATCTCTGGTGCGTTGGGGCATTCGCGACGGTGTATTTTTATTCCCTGGGTGGAGACGAAACCGAATATTTCGTCGCCGAATATGGGGTTGCAGCATTTGGCGAGTGTGTAGTCGATGCCGGTCAGATGGATGTCGATGAGCAGTTCGTCGCCGCGCGGTGTTTTTTCGGGTGCTGGCGGGGGCGGGCTGAAGTGTTCGGCGCTGCGTGTTTCGGGGTGTTCGGCGGCGGCGTTTTCGCGGCGTTCGAGGTCGAGATATTCTTCGATGACGGTGTTGACGTCGAGCCGTTCTTCGGCGATTTCGAGGTAGAAGTCGGTGACGGTTTTGAATCCCCGGCGCTTGATGTAGCGCATGAGCTGCGATTCGTCGATGTCGATTTTGCGGTTGCGGAGGCGGCGTTGCAGCAGTTCTTTTGCATATTCGGCCGTGCGGGCGGCTTCTTCGCGCAGGGCCTGGCGTATTTTGGTGCGCGCCCGGGAGGTGACGGCGAACGCGAGCCAGTCCTGTTTGGGATGCTGCTGGGGGGAGGTGAGGATTTCGACCGTGTCGCCGTTGCCGAGCGTGTGTCGTATGGGGACGTTGCGTCCGTTGACGCGTCCGGAGATGCAGCGCGAGCCGAGTTTCGAATGGATGGCGAAGGCAAAGTCGAGTACGGTGGCGCCGCGGGAAAGCTTGATGAGTTCGCCCGTGGGAGTGAAGACGTAGATTTCGTCCTGATACATGTCCATTCTGAAGTCGCGCATTGTGTCGGCCGGGTTGGCGCCGGGGTTTTCGAGCAGGGCGCGCACGTCGTTCATGAAGTCGTCCAGGCCGCGTTCGGTTTTGAGGCCTTTGTATTTCCAGTGTGCGGCCAGGCCGCGTTCGGCAATTTCGTCCATGCGCCGGGTGCGGATCTGTACTTCGACCCAGCGGTTGCGCGGGCCGAGGACGGTGATGTGGAGGCTTTCGTATCCGTTGCTTTTGGGTACCGAGATCCAGTCGCGCATCCGTCCGGGATTGGGCTGATACATGTCGGTGATGATCGAGAAGACCTGCCAGCATTCCGACCGTTCGTTCGCGGGCTGCGAGTCGAGAATGACGCGGATGGCAAACAGGTCGTAGATGCCTTCGAAATCGGTCTGCTGCTTCTTCATCTTGCTGCTGATGGAATGGATGGATTTGGTGCGTCCCCGGATTTCGAACGCGAGGCCGGCGGCACGGAGGCGCTGACGGACGGGGTCAATAAATTCGGCGATATAGGCTTCGCGCGAGCGTTTGGTTTCGTTCAGCTTGGCCTTGATGCTGTTGTAACGGTCGGGGTCGATATATTTGAGCGAGAGGTCTTCCAGTTCGCTCTTGATCCGGTAGAGTCCGAGCCGGTGCGCGAGCGGAGCGTAGAGGTACGACACTTCGGTCGCCAGCCGGAGGCGGGCGCTGCCGTCGACGATCTGCCTGCCCATGCGCATCATGCAGAGCCGGTCGGCAATCATGATCAGGATCACGCGCACGTCTTCGGCAAAGGAGAAGAGCAGGTGGTGGAAATTCTCGGAATCGATGGCCGTGTTGCGGGCATAAAGGTCCGAGGTCTTCAGCAGGCGGGTGATGATGAGCGCCACATCGTCGCCGAACGTTTCGCGCACCTCTTCCACGGCAACGATTTTCATGTAGACGGGACGATAGAGCAGCAGCGCAATCACGGGTGTACGCCGCAGGCCGATATCCGACGCGGCGATGACCGCCGTGCGGATGTTGCGCAGCAGCCCGTTGATGCCGTTGCGATCGCGCCCATAACAGTCGAACGCCGCTACACGCCGCACGAAGGCTTTCATCTTCTTCACATCATCTCTTTCCAGGCACGACTCCAGTCTGGACATCAGCACGCGGCAGGAAGAAAAAAATTCCCGCTTCTCGTCGGGCGTAAAAAAAGGTTCCGTATTCATCAAGCAAGTCCTCCAATCTTTATCATGTCGTAAAATTATCTTTTTTTATTGAGATACGCGCTATTTTTACCTGCAAATTTCATACTTTTGCATTTAAACGAAAAAAACGGAGCACTATGCTGACATCGGAAGACAGACTTCTGCTTGCCGAAAGAAATATTTCGGAAGCACAATTAAACAGACAACTGGAGCGATTCGCCACGGGATTTCCCTATCTCGAAGTGAAATCTTCGGCATCGGTGCGGAAAGGCATCCGCGCCGTCACGGACGAAGAACAGGCGCGATACATCGGGATATGGGACGACTATCGTACCGGCGCACACCGCATCGTCAAATTCGTACCCGCATCGGGCGCCGCAAGCCGCATGTTCAGGGACTTGTTTGCCTTCATCGAAGCGCCGCGCGATACCCCGGCGACGGCGTTCGAAAAAACCTTCTTCGGCGAGATCGCGAAATTCGCCTTCTTCGACGTCCTCAACCGCCGCCTGCTCGCACGTGAAGGACAGGACATCCGCGCCCTGATCGCCGCCGGCAAATACGGAACCGTCGCATCCTGTCTGCTCGAAAAGGAAGGACTGGACTACGGCGCCCTGCCCAAAGGGCTGCTACTGTTTCACACCGCTCCCGGCGGCAACCGCACTGCGCTGGAAGAACATCTCTCGGAAGGCGCACTGTATGCACGCGACCATGCAGGCCGGGTATGCCTGCATCTGACCGTTTCGCCCGAACACCGTCCGCTCTTCGAACAACGGGTGTGCGAAGTGCGGACGCGCTACGAGGAGGAATACGGCGTGCAGTACGACGTTGCGTTCAGCGTCCAGTCGCCCGCCACCGATACGGTCGCCGCAGACATGGACAACCGGCCCCTGCGCGATGCACGGGGGGCGCTCGAATTTCGCCCCGGCGGACACGGCGCACTGATCGGCAACCTGGACGGCATCGACGCCGACGTGATCTTCATCAAAAACATCGACAACGTCGTGCCCGACCACCTCAAGGAACCGACCGTGCGCTACAAAAAAACACTGGCAGGCATACTCGTCGACACCCAGCGGAGAATACACGACTACATCCGCCTCATCCGCAGCGGCAGCTACACGCAGCAGCAGGTGGAGGAGATGATCCGTTTCCTGCAAAACGACCTGTGCATAAAAAATCCCGAAACCAAGTGGCTCGAAGACGCGGAGCTGATGCTCTACATCCGGCGCAAGCTGCTGCGTCCGCTCCGCGTATGCGGCATGGTACGCAACGACGGCGAGCCGGGAGGCGGACCCTTCTTTGCCGTCAATCGGGATGGAACCGTTTCGCTGCAGATCCTGGAAAGTTCGCAGATCGACGTGACATGCCCTGCCGGAAAAGCGCTGTTCGAACAGGGCACGCACTTCAATCCCGTAGACATTGTCTGCGCCACGAAAGACCCCGACGGAAACCGCTACCGCCTGCCTGACTTCGTGGATGAAAACACCGGCTTTGTTTCCCTCAAAAGCAAGAACGGACGCGTGCTGAAAGCGCTTGAGCTGCCCGGACTGTGGAACGGCGCGATGAGCGACTGGAACACCGTCTTCGTCGAAGTCCCCGCCGAAACGTTCAATCCCGTGAAGACGGTCAACGACCTGCTTCGCCCGCAGCACCGGTAAATTGGTTTCGACAGACGAAAAAGACATGCCGCTTCCGGCGGATTTTGCCGCCCGCACGCGCCGGTGGCTGGACGATTATCCGATGCTCGAAAAGGCGCTGCACGGCGAGCCGCCCGTCAGCATCCGCATCAATCCCGCCAGACGGGTCGTCGCCGCACCGCCGCTCCCCGAACGGGTGAAATGGTGCGAAACGGGATACTATCTTGACTCTCGTCCGGCATTCACCTTCGATCCGATGCTGCACGGCGGCGCCTACTACGTGCAGGAAGCCTCGTCCATGTTTCTGGAGCAGGTCGTGAGGCAATACGTGACGTCGCCCGTCGTCTGCCTCGATCTGTGTGCCGCGCCGGGTGGAAAGTCGACCCATCTGTCGACCCTGCTGCCGTCCGGCAGTGTGCTGGTCGCCAACGAAGTGATCCGCAGCCGCTGCCGCGTGCTGACCGAGAACGTGCTGAAGTGGGGCGCCGCGAATGTGATCGTCACAAACAGCGATCCCGCGGAAGCGGGATGCCTGACGCATCTGTTCGACATGATTGTGGCCGACATGCCCTGCTCGGGCGAAGGAATGTTTCGCAAGGACACGCGCAGTCGCCACGAATGGAGCGCGGCGCAGGTCCGCCTGTGTGCCGACCGCCAGCGGCGGATCGTGCACGACGTCTGGGAGGCGCTCCGCCCCGGCGGTCTGTTTGTCTACAGCACGTGCACCTTCAACCGCGAAGAAAACGAAGACAACGTGCGCCATATCGCCGAAACGTTTCATGCCCGAGCGCTGCCGCTCACCGTCGGCGACGGCTGGCGCGTCAGTGCGGGCGCGGACGACGCCCGTCCGTCGTACCGTTTCTTTCCGCACCGTACCAGGGGCGAAGGATTTTTCCTTGCCCTGCTGCGCAAGCCGGACGCGCCGGTACGGCGGATTGCCGCGAACCGGAAAAACAGACCGCAGGCCGTCAAACTGCCCGCACAAATGCGCGAATGGCTGCGCGAACCGGAGCGGTTCCGCATCGAAACCTTCCGCGATGTCGTGCACGCCATTCCCGAACAGGCTTCGGATGTTTTCGAAATCCTGTCGGCGCGTCTGCCTCTCCCGGCGACGGGGATTCCCGTCGGCTGTATCAAGGGGCGCGACGCGATTCCTTCGCACGGACTGGCGCTGAGTACATCGTTGAACGCCGGCGCCTTCCCGTCCGTCGAAGCCGCCCGGGACGAAGCCGTCCGCTATCTGCAAAAAGCGCCGCCCGCACTGCCCGACGGCATGTCGAAAGGACTGTATCTGATTACATACGGACGGCTGCCGCTGGGCTTTGCCCGCAATATCGGCACGCGTGTCAACAATCTCTACCCGCAGGAATGGCGGATACGCAGTCGGGACGTGCCGCCGGAGAGGCCTCCTCTTTTCGGCTGATTCCGGCTCGAGTCGGAGCCGTTCGGACTTGAGCATTGATACTTCATACGGCAGGATTATGTACATCCGTAATAGAACGACGCACGACGCACGTATTTTTTATGTACTGAAAAAGGGAGAATTCTTTTTTTTCAGGCGCTGTTGAATGTTTTGCCG
Source organism: Tannerella sp. (assembly GCA_031267935.1). Taxonomy (GTDB): domain Bacteria; phylum Bacteroidota; class Bacteroidia; order Bacteroidales; family Tannerellaceae; genus Tannerella. Next base: position 6,425 of record JAIRYD010000004.1, on the reverse strand, counting down.
AAACAGGGTGACGTACACTGCAGAAAACCTCCTTCCAATCCCGTCATGACGAGGCGAATCTTGCCTTTTCGGCCTGTTATATTGATATGCAAAGCATATACGACGTCATTGCGAACGCAGTGAAGCAATCCAGATGGCATAATGACTGGATTGCTTCGTGCCTCGCAATGACGGTACGAGCCTCGCCGCTCTCTGTAGCGAATGCATTTGTAATTGTCTTTCCCTTATTTCAAAAAAGAAATAGCACCTCAAAAAAAGAATTAACTGAAAAAGGGAGAATTCTTTTTTTTCAGGCGCTGTTGAATATTTTGCCGAAACAGGACTGCGTACACTGCAGAAAACCTCCTTCCAATCCCGTCATGACGGCACGAACCTCGCTTTTTCAGCGCCGGAGATTCGAGCCGGAGCGTTGGAGACTCGAGCCGGAGCGCCGGAGACTCGAGCCGGAGCGTTGGAGACTCGAGCCGGAGTGCCGGAGACTCGAGCCCGAACGCCGGGGACTCGAGTCCGAGCGCCGGGGACTCGAGTCCGATCGCCGGGGACTCGAGTCCGAACACCGGGGACTCGAGCCCGAGCGCCGGGGACTCGAGCCCGAGCGCCGGGGACTCGAGTCCGACCGCCGGGGACTCGAGCCCGAACGCCGGGGACTCGAGCCCGAACGCCGGGGACTCGAGTCCGAACGCCGGGGACTCAAGTCCGAACGCCGGGGACTCAAGCCGGGGCATACTTTTGTTTCATTCAGGGAAGGAGAATGTGGTCTTTTACGGGTCCGCGTCGACGGATTTGCGGGAAGTATCGCTGTATTCTCCCTTGAGATAGTCGAAAATGGCTGTCTGGGCGCGCAGGGGCAATTCGTCCGTCAGATGACGTTTGAAGACGTTCTGCAGGTGGTCGTCGATGAAGCAGGCTTTCGTATTGTCGCGCAGCTGGATGGTCAGGATGTCGATGATCGTCTGCCTGATGTCTTCGTCCAGAACCGGTACGGCAATTTCAATGCGCCGGTTCAGGTTGCGCTTCATCCAGTCGGCGGATGCGATATGGACTTCTTCCGCGCCGCCGTTGTGGAAATACCATACGCGCGCATGTTCGAGAAACATGTCGACGATGCGCGTCACGCGGATATTGCGGCTGACGGGAAGGCCGGGTATCAGGCAGCAGATGCCGCGCACGATCAGGTCGATTTCCACGCCGCTTTCGGAGGCGCGATACAGTTCGTCGATCATGCTTTCGTCCTGCAGGCCGTTCATTTTAAGTATGATTCGCGCCCGGCGTCCGGCTTGTGCATGCGCCGTTTCGCGCCGGATCATCTGCTTCAGCCTGTCGACCATATCGGGCTGCGCCGTACGGGCTACGCGTGCGACCTGCGTCACCAGCAGGTAACGGAACGGGGGCTGTTCGAGGTTGCCTTCCAGGGCGCTGAAGAGGTTGTTGATTTCGGCCACGATCTCCCGCCGGCAAGTGAGCAGCGCCATGTCCGAATAGATGCGGGCTGTCTTCTCGTTGAAGTTGCCCGTGCTCACGTATGCGAAGCCTGCGTTTTTCATGTTTCGGCGAAGGATGACCATCACCTTGGCGTGTACCTTCAGTCCGGGAAGGCTGTAGATGATCCGTATGCCGCGGTGTCCCATCTGTTCGGCCGTGCTCATGTTGTGTTCTTCGTCGAAACGCGCCTTCACTTCGACGAAGACGGTTACTTTCTTGCCGTTTTCCGCCGCCTTGACGAGCAGGTCGATCACGGCCGAATTTTCGGCTACGCGGTATTGCGTGATTTTGATTTCTCCGATGTCGGGGTCGTATACGGCTTCTTTCAGGAAACGGATCAGATAGTCGAATTTCTGGTAGGGGAAGTGCAGCAGGACGTCGCGCGAGGCTACTTCGCACAGTACGGAGCCGGTCCTCTCCAGACGCGGCACGGGCATCGGAGGCGGGACGTGCACATTCAGCCTGTCGTCAAGCGGATTGGGCAGTGTGCTCAGATCCTGAAGATTCATGTAGCGTCCGCCCCTCACGAGGTCTTCCGCGGCGATGCGGAACTTCGTGCAGATGAATCCGAGCAGTTCGGGCGGCATGTCGCCGTCGTACATGAAACGGCTTATTTCGCCGCCGATTTTGCGCTTGCCGACTTTTTCCTTGATGATCTGAAGCATGTTTTCGGGGTTTATTTCTTCGAGATAAAGGTCGGCGTCGCGCGAAATCTTGATGGCGTGGTTGCAGTCGATCGCATAGTCTTTGAAGACGGACGAGAGGTTGGCGCGTATCATGTCGTCGACAAACATGTAGTAATGAATGCCGTCGTGTACGGGCAGCGGGATGATGCGCGGCACCTTGTCGTACGGCAGCTTGATCAGCACGCAGTGTGCCTGCTGCGTTTTCAAGCTCCGGATGTGGACGACGAGGTAGAGGCGGCGGTCGCGGATGAAGGTGTCGATGCCGTCCAGCAGCGTGACGGGCGAGAGAAACGGGAAGACGTATTCCCGGAAATAGTGGCGCACGAAATCTTCGTGAAACGCCATCGGGCGATGGTCGCGGTAGAGGCAGATGCCGTGACGCTGCAGTCCGGGCAGGATGCCTTCGTAGAATATGCGGTAAAATTCCGTCTGCTGGTGGTTGACTTCGCGGGTGATTTCTTCGAGCGTGCGTGCGATGTCGGCCGCGTCTTCGCCTGCACGGCGCTTTTTGTCGATGGCGGCGCGATGTTCCGCCACGCGTATTTCGTAAAACTCTTCCGTGTTCGACGAGTAGATCGAAAGGAAACGTATGCGTTCGTAGATCGGCAGCGCTTCGTCGCCGGCCTCCAGCAGCACGCGATAGTTGAACGAGAGCCAGCTCATGTCGCGCTTGAAATATTTGTATGCAATTTTATCCGTCATGTCTTTCAAATTTCCGTAAAGATAAATACATTTGCAAAAATAGCGAAAAATATGAAACGGATAGGACTTCTTTCGGATACGCATGCCTGCTGGGACGAAAAATATGTCGAATACTTCGGTTCGTGCGACGAGATATGGCATGCGGGCGACATCGGGTCGGAACGGATTGCTGCAAGACTGGCGCTCATCCGTCCGCTGCGCGCCGTCTGCGGCAACATCGACGGGCAGGAGGTGAGGATGACGTATCCTCGCGTGGCGCATTTCAGCGTCGAAGAATGTCGCGTGATGATGACGCATATCGGCGGCTATCCGGGGCGCTACGACGCTTCGATTCGCGCGGAACTGTTCGCGACCAAGCCCCGCCTTTTCGTCGCCGGCCATTCGCACATCCTGAAAATCATGTTCGACAAGCAGCTGAACTGTCTGCATATCAATCCCGGCGCCGCAGGGAAAAGCGGTGTTCACCAGATACGCACCCTTGTCCGGTTCACGATCGACGGGGCCGACATCCGGGAACTGGAGGTGGTGGAGCTGGGGATGAGAACGATGAACGATGAACGATGAACGATGAACGGGGAACGGATTTTTTTTGTCAGGTTTTTAGAGGTGCCCTTATGTGGTTTCCATTTTGTTTTCGGAGCGCGCGATATTCCGGCTTTCGCAATATCGGCCCGTGCCGTGTCATCGTTCATCGTTCATCGTTCACAAAACTATGCCTCGCACAGTATATTTTTCTATTTCCCGCCGCCGTCAACGCCGCACTCCACCATCCCGACCCCGAAGCCGTCAAGGCTGCCGAGAGGCTCAAGGTACGCCTCAACGCCTTCCGCGGAGAGATCGAACGGAAAGTCTACGAAGAGGAATCCGTACGATCTCCGCAAACTCAATAGCAGTTCGTTTTCCGCCACCTTAATATCCGTGCCGCCGCCCTGGTAGCAGGCATACACCATCTGTAACACTTATGCGGATTAAAATCCTGTTGATCATTGTCTAAAAAACTTTTTATAAATTTCAGGCTGCGAACGATCTGCGTGGCGACGCGCCGAAAGCCAAAGTGCCGAGGTGATGAAATAAAATTCATTCGATACCCATCCCCGATATGTCCGGCGCGGGGGCGCTGTCTCCGCCCCTGTCTGTCAGCAGGGCATACATGTAATTGACGATGCTCAGCAGGGCGGCGGCATTTTGCTGCGCTATGGCTTCGCTGGCCTGCTCTTTCAGGAGACGCAGTTTTTTCCTGTCCGAAAATTTCGATTCGTCCTTGAGGGAATAGTAGAAATAAAGATTCATCACCCATGAGAAATTCGACTTTTGCACGTCGTAATGCAGGCTCCTCATCTCCCGCAGTTTTGCGCGGATGACGGTCGGCGAACCGCGCAGCCATGAGTTCTCGTTCAGCGTGAGGGACCGGAGTCGCCGCCGGAGCGTTTCGTCTTTGCTGTCATGCAGTTCCTTTTCCAGCTGCGACTTCAGGTCGTAATATTCCTCTTTGAGTTCGACTGCCATGTGATGGCTCCTGTACAGGTCAAGTTCGGCGGACAGTTTTCTTTTTTTGTGCTCGATGACGTATTTTTCGTCGGTCACGTCGTCGTCCGTCAGCAGGACGGCTCTTGCACGCAGGTCTTCTATTTCCCTTTCCCATCTTTTCAGCATTTCGGATTCTTCGTACCGCTCTTCCCTTACGGCAATATTCAGGCAGGACTTGCACTCTTTCCGCATCAGATTCAATTCCTCCACGATGCGGGGCATGTAGACGGTATGTGCGTCGGGGCTGAAGATGCGGGTTATCTCGCGGTCGATGCCGGCAATGTATGCGGTGATTTTCAGGTCGCGGCTTTCGCTCATCTCGAAATTGAGTTCGATGTCGCAGCCTTTGACCAAGGGTTCGTTCAGGGTTTCGGCCCTTATCTCGATGATTCCGACGGGGGTGCAGCTGCCGGGACTGGCGTAGCGGTTTCCTTCGAGGACGCTGATCAGCAGGCGGTCGTTGCTCTTTGGGGTCATTGTGCGGCTGACGGTCTTGATGACGGTTCGCTGTAGGGGCAGGATGGTGTTTTTCTCGAAGATTACGTTCAGCAGGGTCGTGTGATTTTCCGTATCGTCCACTTCGATGCAAATGTCGTTCGGGAGTGGCTGTCCCTGGATGGCGAACGGCCCCTGTACGATTTCGATCGGCGGGACATGCGCCGGAATCCTGTGCCGGCGGCGGTCGTAGAGGCTAAGTTCAAACTGATTGAGCGTTTGCGGCAGGAGGGGCAGTTTTTCGCCTATCTTTTCCGCCAGGGGACGGAATCCGGTGTCGAAGCCGCCGTCTTTGCGCACAATCCGGTATTGGAGTCCGGGGTTTGCGGGCGTCACTGCGGCGCTGAAATATTCTTCCATCTCTCGCGAATGTCGGGCATAGCCTGTTTTCACGTAGATCTGTCCGTTTTGTGAATCCTCCGGACGGCTGTTTTTCGCGGCGGTTGTTTTGGTTGAGGCGTAGAAAGCCGCTCCCACGACGACGGCGGTGGTCGGGTCGACCGATGTGTTTACCGGAACGCCCAGTTCGCCGGCGATCATCCGGCGCACCAGGGGGATACAGGTAGAGCCGCCTGTCAGGATCACTTCCCGTATGTCGTGAGGCGTGAGGCTGTTCCTGTCCAGCAGTTCGCGGACGGTTTCGATGCTCCGGCCGATGTGCCCGGCAATCAGGGCTTCAAATTCTTCGCGGCGGATGGTGTAGCCATATTCGTCGTCGTCGATTTCCACTTCCATGTCGGCGGATTCGTGGCTCGACAGCGCGATTTTCAGTTCCTCGGCCCGGTGCAGCAGTTGATAGTAGAGGCTGTTGTAGGGGCTGCCGGCGCTTCGCAGGGATTCTATTCCGGGATGTTTGCCTTCGGCGTTGAGGCGCGGTACGATGAGCTGTTCGACGATCAGGCTGTCGAAATCCATCCCGCCGAAAAAGTTGTCGCCCTCGTGGTCGATCACTTTCATTTCGTCTTCGATCTGTACGAGTGCGGCGTCGAACGTTCCTCCGCCCAGGTCGTAGACGATCCAGCGGGCTGTCAGGTCTTCGGTTACCCGTCTGTTGGCAAAGGCGAGGCTTGCGGCAATGGGTTCCTGCAGGAGGGCGACTTCGGCGAATCCGGCCTTGTAGCCGGCCTGTTTGGTGGCGTTGCTCTGAATGGTGTCGAAGGCGGCGGGTATGGTGATGACGGCGGCAGGCCATGTTTCGCCGGTGTAGACGAAGCGGCACAGTTCCTGCAGGACGTATGTGCTGAGGTCTGTCGGCGAGAGGCTTCCGTTCAGGTTGGGGATGAAATACTTCTCATCCGTTCCCATTTTCCGCTTGAAACAGCCGACGACGTTCTGCGGGTCTTTTTCGACGTATTCGCGCGCCTTGTCGCCGACAAGCGTCCGTCCCTTGCGGAAGGCTACCACGCTCGGGAGCGTCGGTTTCAGCCCCGACGGGTTTTTGAATATTTCAACTTCGCCGTTTCTGCATACGGCAATGGACGAGTTGGTCGTCCCCAGGTCTATTCCAAGATTGATAGTGTTTGACATACTGTT
>JAIRYD010000051.1 GCA_031267935.1 Tannerella sp. | reverse complement strand
TTCAGTTTGCTTCGCTCACCGACATTATCTACCAAACGTGGTCAGGAAAAACAGCCAAAGAAATATCGGAAGTTTCAAATCCCGAAACAATGTCGGACCACGAAAATGTTGCCCGTCGGGGCGGTAACATAGCCAAAGAAGCGCGCTTGAAGCTGGAAGTAGAAACAGGAAAGAAAGTGGTCACTCCGCTCAATGCAAAGCGTATTTTATCTATCACAGGAAATAAAACCGATGAAACAATATGATTTGGCAGCGGAAAACGAGCACAGAATTTACGACAACTATTGATATGTCCATACAAAAAGGATCAGACTTTACGGATTCGATTTCGTATTTTTTTGTGCGGCACAAAGTTTTTTTTACATTTGTACTTCAAAACGAAACACAGCACATGAGTTTATTTTACAAGTCGGAAAAAAAGTTTTACGTATCAGTCGATTGCATTATTCTTGGTTTTAAGAACAGCAAACTGTATCTGTTGCTGATAAAGCGCAAGTTTCAACCTCTGAAAGGACAGGAGTCGTTGATGGGCGGTTTTATCCATCCCGACGAAAACATCGAGGATACCGTCCATCGTACATTATACGAATATACGGGCATCGACGGCGTATACATGGAACAGGTCGGCGCCTACGGGCAAATCGGTCGCGATACGGGCGAACGTGTGATCTCCATTGCCTACTATGCGCTGATTAACATGGCTCTGTTCGACGAGATGCTGTGTCGCAAGCACCATGCCCGGTGGGTCCCGCTGGACGAAGTCGGCCCGCTCGTGTTCGACCACAACCGGATCGTGGAAGACACCATCGACCGCCTGCAACGCAAGGCTGCCATCAAACCGATAGGATTCAATCTCCTGCCCGAGAAATTCACGCTTCCTCAATTACAGGCGCTCTACGAAGCGATATACGCCAAACCGTTCGACAAGCGTAACTTCCGCAAGCGCATGCTCGACATGGGGATTCTCGAAAAGCAGGAAGACAAGGACAAAACCTCGTCCAAACGCGGCGCCTATTTCTACCGGTTCAACAAGGATAAGTACGACGAACTGCTCAGGCCGGGTTCGTTCTTCGCGCTTCCGGATTAAAAATTCAATTCAATGCGGAGGCTCCTTGAGAACACGGAGAGAAAAAATATTGCCGAATATATTTTGCAGTACGACAAAAATTCCGTTCCTTTGCGCCCGCTTTACGTAATCTCTGGCGGAAAAAAGTGTGAACCGTTATATTGCGTTTCGTCATAAATAATATAAAAAAGCTATAGGACAATGGACTTGATTAAGATTGCAGAAGAAGCATTTGCTGTCGGGAAACAACATCCGACATTCAAAAGCGGTGATACGGTGACGGTTTCGTATCGTATTACCGAAGGAAACAAGGAACGTATTCAGCAATACAAGGGCGTCGTCATCCGTATTTCGGGTCACGGCAACAAAAAGCGTTTTACCGTTCGCAAGATGTCTGAAAACGTAGGTGTAGAACGGATCTTCCCGCTCGATTCCCCGTTTATTGAAAGTATTGTACTGAACAAGGTCGGAAAAGTACGCAGGGCGAAATTGTATTATCTGCGTCAGCGTACAGGAAAGAAAGCCCGTATCAAAGAAAAAAGAGTTTGATCCGGCACTGGAAAAGAGAGAAAAAAGTCATGCAGCGTATAATACGTCACATGGCTTTTTTTTTAAAATACGAGATTTTACAACTCACAGAAAATTGAATCATGAACTTTTTAGAACGTGCACATGACGGTCAGAATCAGTTTTGGAAATATCTGATTGTCGTCGTGGTCGGTTTTTTCGGCGGCCAGATTGTCGGCTCCATTCCGCTTGCAGTCGTCATACTTTCGAATATAGTGCAGAGCGGTGAGATTCCGGCCGAAATCACGATGGACTTTACGACGCTGGGGATTTCGAAGAATGTCGGTTTCGTGTTGATCATGCTGCCTTTCGTGGCGAGCTTCTTCCTGACGGTCTTGCTGGTCAAACTGCTGCACAGGAGGAGTTTTTCCGAAGTGGTCAACGGGACGCGGCGGTTTCGCATCAGGCATGGCCTGGAAGGGCTGGTAGTGTGGTTCGCTGTGCTGGGACTGTATCAAATATTTGATTATCTGATAGACGGAGGAAATTATACGCTCCAGTTCGACGCGGCGAAATTCGGCATTCTTCTGCTGGTGTCCGTCATTTTCATTCCCTTCCAGTCGGGCTACGAAGAATATCTGATGCGCGGATATCTGGCGCAGGGTATCGTTGCCGCAACCAAATCCCGATGGCTGGCCATCCTGATTCCGGGCATCCTGTTCGGGTTGCTGCATTTGGCCAATCCCGAAGTGAAGGAATTCGGTTTTCTGCCGGCCATGTCGCAATACATTTTCTTTGGTTTGATATTCGGAATCGTATCGGTGCTGGACGACGGGATCGAATTGGCGATGGGCATGCATGTGGCAAACAATATCCTGCTTTCGCTGTTTGTCACGCATGAAGCTTCCGCCCTGCAGACCGATTCCATGTTTCGGGTGCACGAAGTGAATCCCTACAGAGAGTTGACCGGACTGGTCGTGGTCGGGATGCTCGTCGTACTGTTTTTTGCCCGGAGATACGGGTGGGATTTCAGAATTTTGGGAAGGAAGGTTTGAAAATCCCTGATTGCGGAGAAATCATTTGACTACTTAAATCAGTCCGTTTCCGCCAGTATTGCCGCCACCTCTCCGGCGGAAAATCTCCTTCAGAAAACGCAGCCACAGTACAGCCATCCGGCGGTCAGACCACTTTATCGCCGTGAACTTGGGCAGTTACACCATGATCAGTTCCAGACCCTCTATCACCTCGTCCGTGTTTTCGCGGTTGGCAATCCGGTAGCGGTGGTAAAATTCCGCCGTCTTGCTGTCTAACCTGAGTTCGACCTGAGAATTACAATAAATGACGTGATCAAACGCGGCTGTTTTCCGTCCGGTTTTGCCCGTCGTGCGGTTACACGACGCTACTTTCCGATCGATTTCCTCCTTCGTGTAAATGCGGTTGACCGTCCCGATTGCTTCGTTCCCTGTCGCGACGGATACGCCGCCTCCTCGCCGGAATGTGACATGCCGCGACACGGCAGCCGGCATTGCGAATGCGGCGCAGTTTTCTACCAACATATTGTCCCTGCCGGGACAGGGCTCGCATGTTCTCCGTCCCGTTAGCGGACGGAATGTCGGTAGAATTGAAATTGCCCCCCCCGGTTCCCCGTCCCGTCAGGGACGGAATGTGAATGTAAAAAAAATGGAATGGTTATTTTTAGACAGTACCTAAAGCGTTCCCATTATGCTGAAGTCCATGCCGGCAGGAAGCAATCCGGCCGGTTCGTTCCGGTGGATTGCTTCTTTCGCCCCGGCATGTTTATCCCAGTCCTTTCCTCCAGACCCACCGGCCGAAGATCATGATCACCACAAAGCAGATCAGCGGCAGGATGAACGAGAAGCGTACCGGTGAAAGCCAGTCCAGCCAGTCGGCATGATCGATCAGCAGACCCTGCAGCGGAGGCATCACGCAACCGCCGCCGATGGCTACTATCAAACCCGCCGAAGCCAGTTTCGCCTCGTCGCCCATACCCTTGAGCGCAATGCCGTATATGGTCGGGAACATCAGCGACATGCAGGCCGAAATGGCGACCAGCGAATACAGTCCGGCCATGCCGTGAAGCGCGATGGCGCCCACCGTGAAAACACATCCGCCCACGGCAAGCAGAAACAGCAGTATGCTTGCTTTGACGTATTTAAGCAGATAGGTGCAGACAAACCGGCTCGAAACGAAAATCGCCATCGCCAGGATATTGTAGTTCTGCGCCTCGGATTTGGGCATCGCCAGTTCGCGCTCGGCATACTGGATGATGAACGTCCAGACCATGATCTGTACGCCCACGTAAAAAGCCTGTGCGACAACCGACCACAGATAACGCTTGTTGCCGAAAAGGATACGTACCGTCTGTCTGAGCGAATACGCCTTGCCTTCGTCCGCCGTGATACGCGGCAGGCGGGCGATGAAAAACAGCGCGAAAAACACCAGCACCACCAGTCCCAGCATCAGATAGGGACCGCTGACGATGTCGAGGTCGATCTGCTGTACGGTCGTCAGCGCGTCGGGCGCATTTTGCTGCAGCGCCCGACGCACTTCCTCGCCGAACGGTCTGGACGTGTCGATGGCCGCGGCGGCTCCCGCGCTGTGCTGCTGCAGCAGCGCCAGCGCATTATGGTCGTTGGCTTCAATCTTTTTCAAAATAACCTGACTGGCAATCATCATTCCGGTGATCGAACCCATCGGGTTGAATGCCTGCGCGAAATTGAGGCGTCGCGTCGCATTTTCTTCCGGACCGAGCGAAAGGATATACGGATTCGATGTGGTTTCGAGAAAAGCCAGTCCGCACGTCATCACAAAATAGGCCGTCAGGAATGCCCAGAAGGCCATCGCATTGCCGGCGGGAATAAAAAGCAGACAGCCGGCTGAATACAGCCCAAGCCCGACGAGTATGCCTTTCTTGTAGTTGAACTTGCGTATGAACAGCGCGGCAGGAATCGCCATGAAACAGTATCCGCCATAGAAGGCAAACTGCACCAGCGAACTCTCGAAATTGGAAATCAGTAGGATGTTCTTGAACGCTGCCACCATCGGATTGGTGATGTCGTTGGCAAATCCCCATAGCGCAAAAAGCGATGTAATCAGAATGAACGGGAAGAGATAGTTCTTCCCGTTCTTTTTGAACAATGATGTTTTGGTTTCCATCCGTGCCTACTTTTTATACAGTGGGCCGTAGGTCAGGCAGGCCCTGTAGTCGGCGCCTTCCCTGTCCATGCCGAAAGCATTCCACGAAGCGGGACGGAAGATCTCCTTTTCGTCCACGTTGTGCATGCATACGGGGATTCGCAGTATCGAAGCGAGCGTAATCAGGTCGGCGCCCACGTGTCCGAAACAGACCGAGCCGTGATTGGCGCCCCAGTTGTTCATCACCGAATACACGTCCTTGAAGGCATCCGTAGCGGCCAGGCGCGGCGCAAACCATGTCGTCGGCCAGCCCTTGTCCGTCCGTTCGTCGAGAATTTTATGCACTTCGGGATCGATGTCGACCGTCCATCCTTCGGCCAGCTGCAGTACGGGTCCCAGTCCCTTGATCAGGTTCAGGCGCACCATCGTACATGGCATGCCGCCTTTGGAAAGGAATTTGGACGAGAAGCCGCCTCCGCGGAAATATTCGCGGTTGGCAGGCATCCACGTAGTGGCGTCGAGACATGCCTGCGCTTCCTTTTCCGTGATTCCCCAAAAAGGCTTCATCACCGGCTGTCCGTCCGCATCCGACTGCCGTCCCGAACCATCCAGTGAGGCGGCGCCCGAATTGATCAGGTGTATGATGCCGTTTGCCGCCCGGCCGGTCAGTTCTTTTCCGGTGACGCGCTTGACGGCTTCGGGACTCCAGTAGGTGCGCACGTCGGCAAACACCTGCGCCGTGCCGGTCAGCAGATGCCCGAAAAGCATTGCCGTGCCGTTCAGCGCATCGTTCTCGGTGGCCACGACAAAGGCTTCGCGGATGCCGTTCCAGTCGTACGACGAGTTGAGGATGGCTTCCGTAAAGTCGCCGTTGGGAAAATGGTCCGTCCACTGGCGCTGGCCCTGAAATCCGGCGACGATGGCATTGTGTCCAAGCGATTCTTCGCCGAAACCCAGCGCCTTCAGTTTCGGATTGCCAATCATCAGGTCGCGCACGATGAGCGTCATCTTAACGATGAATGCCCAGTCTTTCGCACGCTCATCGGGCGTCCTGACCAGGTCTTTGCGGTTGATGGTGTCTTCGCCTTCGCGGCAGTTTTTCAAAGCCCAGGCGAGTGCCTTTTCAAATTCTTCCTTGTCGTAGATGCCTTCGTGCATGCGGCGGATGATTTCCACCTCGTCGACGCCTTCGCATCGCATGCCGAGATAGTCTTCGAAGAAATCCGTGTTCACGATGGAGCCCGCAATGCCCATGCAGACGGCGCCGATTGAGAGATACGATTTGCCGCGCATGGTGGCTGCCGCCAGCGCCGCGCGTGCGAAGCGCAGCAGTTTTTCTTCTACGTCGCAGGGTATTTCGCGCGTGCCGGCATCCTGCACGTCGTGGCCGTAGATGCCGAAGGCGGGAAGACCTTTCTGGGCATGTGCCGCCAGCACGGCCGCCAGATAGACGGCGCCCGGGCGTTCCGTCCCGTTGAATCCCCATACGGCTTTGATGGTATGCGAATCCATGTCCATCGTTTCACTGCCGTAGCACCAGCAGGGTGTCACCGTGATGGTGACGCCTACGCCTTCTCTGGCAAACTTTTCCGCACACGAGGCGCTTTCCGCCACGCGACCGATGGTAGAGTCGGCAATCACGCATTCCACCGGCGTCCCGTCGGGATATTTCAGCGTCGAGGACAGTAGCGCGACTACGCTTTTGGCCATGTTCATGGTCTGTTCTTCGAGCGACTCGCGCACGCCGCCCATTCTTCCGTCAATAACCGGGCGTATGCCTATTTTCGGCCATTCGCCCCTGAATCTGTTTGTTTTCATTTTGATAATAATTTGTTTTCATTGTTACTGTTTTGCTACGCATAGCGAACGAAGCGGACTGCCGTTACGCCATATTCCGCTTTCGGGCGACTAAGGTAGAACTTTATTTCGGAACATTTCATATTCTGACACATTTTAGCAGTTCTTTAATTTAAATTTCGACAATCTATTGCGGGGGAGACAACGGAATGAAGACCCTGAGTCGGGCGGCGCGGCATGCCGTTCAAAACATAATTAAGACTAACATGTATGTTTAATGCGTAATGGACGATAACGGCTGTCGATTAGTAAACAGTCTGTTGATGACGACGCGCCGTTCGGGTTTTATATAAAATAATGTTTTAAGGTTCGACCAATGCGGTGGATATTGTATCTTTGCCCACTCTAAAAGATTGTAAACGTATATGAGTGCGAAAATACGAATGCTTTTCGTGCTGATGCTGACAGTTCTGTTTCTGTCCGGCGGCACGAAAAAAACAAGTTTCACCGAAGGTTCTCATCCCGGCGATTACGCTCCGGAAATAAAAATAACCGGTAGCAGCCGGACAATCCGGTTCGCCAACCCGTCGGGACGGTATACGCTGGTAAATTTCTGGGCCACATACGATGCCGCTTCGCGCGTGCGCAACATTCAACTGTACGAAAAAGTAAACCGGATGGATTCGGCCTGCATCAGGATGTATTCGATCTCGATGGACGAAAACTATTCCGTCTACACCGGTACGCTGGACATCGACAACCTCCGTGGCGCCAGCCAGCTGCACGAAGTAAAAGGCGTCCGTTCCCTGCTGTACAGGCAGTACAACCTGAAGAAAGGTTTCCGGAATTTCCTGGTCGACGACCACGGAGTGATTGTCGCGACAGGCGTACACTCCGAAGATCTGGATGCGTTGCAGAAATTATGACCGTATAAATCGATGCCATACATTTGAGCGGTTTTCATGCCTGCACATCGAAAAAAACGACGTATCTTTGTCTCCGCATTAAATTCTGAAAATATCAATTCACACATGAAAATAACGATTACAGGTGCAGGAAACATGGGTAGCGCCATCGCACGCGGACTGGTAAACGGTTCGCTGATAAAACCGTCCGACATTGCATGCTCGGACAAGTCGGCACAGGCCCTCGACAGGGTGCGCCGGATTCATGCCGCGATACGGACTTTTTCCGACAACAGGGCGGCCATACGCGACGCCGACATCGTGCTGCTCGCCGTGAAGCCGTGGCTGCTCGAGGAAGTGATCTACGAAATCAAGCAGGAGATGGACTACGACCGGCAAATACTCGTTTCCATCGCGGGAGGCGTCACCTTTGCCCAGCTGGACACTTATCTGGAAAAGCGCGAATGTGCCGCGCCCGCCGTTTTCCGCCTGATCCCCAACACGGCCGTCGAAGTGCAGTGCAGCATGACTTTCATCGCCGCGCAAAACGCTTCCGAGAGTCAGACGGACGCGATCGTACGCATCTTCGACGAGCTGGGCGCGACGATGGTTGTCGACGAACGGCTGATGGCGGCCGGGACGGCCCTGGCCTCGTGCGGCATCGCATACGCCTTCCGCTACATACGCGCGGCGATGGAAGGCGGCGTCGAACTCGGATTCTATCCTTCCCGGGCCAGAGACATTGTCCTGCAGACGCTTCGGGGAGCCGTCGCTCTCATGCAGGCAAACGGCAGCCATCCCGAAGAGGAAATAGACAAGGTGACTACTCCCGGCGGACTGACCATCAGGGGGCTGAACGAAATGGAACATGCAGGATTCACTTCCGCCGTCGTCCGGGGACTGAAAGCCGGAAAATGACTTTTTTTCGCATTTCCGAAGGTTTCCGCTTTTGTGCGAAATAATGTTTTGCAAAATAAAAAAATACTCCGTACCTTCGCCCCGCCTGACGAAATATCGGCTCCGAAACGGAAAAACGGACATTCGGCAGTTAACAATTTACTGTATAAAGAAAGATGAACATAGATGCTTTTATAAGTCTTTTCACGCCGAAAGACGGAAAATTTTTCCCGCCACTGAACGATATGGCAGATGTGCTGGACCGTTCGGCCGCATTTCTGAACCGGCTTTTCGCCGCTTCGGCGGCAGACGCGCAGGCGCAACTGTGCAAGTCCATCAAGGACGAAGAACTGGAAGGCGACCGGATCGTTAAAAAAATCTTCCGCGAACTGAACAACACCTTTATCACCCCTTTCGACCGCGAAGACATCAGCGCTCTGGCAGATGAGATGGACGACGTGGTGGACGCCATCAACCGTGCGGCACAGAAAGTCCTGCTCTATTCGCCCGAAGACCTCCCTCCCTCCACGCGGCAGATGACAAAGATCATCAAGGACGGAACGGCGGAGATACGGACGGCCGTCCGCGAACTGGAAAAAGTCAGAAAATCCGGCTCCGTCGTGCGCGCATGCACAAAAAAAATAAAAAAACTGGAAGAAGAAGCCGACACGGTCTACGAAAAAGGCACCACCGACCTGTTCCACTCCGACATCAAGACGGTGGAACTGATCAAACTCAAGGAAATCATTCAGGAACTCGAACGCTGCGCCAACGCCCTCAACACGGTAGGCAAGGTGCTGAAAACAATCATCGTCAAATACACCTGAACGACAATGACAGGCTTACTGATTGCGATCCTCGTCCTGGCCATTGTTTTCGACTTTATCAACGGTTTCCACGATGCCGCCAACTCAATCGCCACCGTGGTGACCACCAAAGTGCTCACCCCGCTGCAGGCCGTCGTCTGGGCTGCATTTTTCAACTTCGTGGCATTCTTCATCGCCAAATACATCATCGGCGATTTCGGCATAGCCAACACCGTGTCCAAAACCGTCATTGCCGAATTCATCACCCTGCCCGTCATCCTTTCGGGACTCGTGGCCGCCATCATCTGGAACCTCGTCACCTGGTGGTTCGGCATACCCTCCTCCTCCTCGCACACCCTCATCGGCGGCTTCTCGGGAGCAGCCATCGCATACGCCGGTTTCCACGCCATCGAGCCGGCCGTCATCTGGACAATCATCGCCTTCATCGTCGTCGCACCCCTCATCGGCATGTTTTCCGGCATGCTGATCATGATCATCACCATGCATCTGGCAAAAAAATCCAAACCCGGCAACGCCGAAAAATGGTTCAAAAAACTCCAGCTCGTCTCGTCCGCCCTGCTCAGCATCGGCCACGGGCTGAACGACTCGCAAAAAGTGATGGGCATCATCGGCGTCGCCCTCATCTCCTTCAACTCCACCGTCGATCCCGCCTCGCTTCCCCACTGGATGCGGCTCTCGTCCATGCACGACATACACGACTGGGTGCCGCTCAGTTGCTTCACCGCCATCGCCCTGGGCACAATGTCCGGCGGATGGAAAATCATGAAAACGATGGGCAACAAAATCACCCGCCTGACCGCCTTCGATGGTTTCTGTGCACAGATGGCCGGCGGCCTCACGCTGTTTCTGACCGAGATCCTGCGCGTTCCCGTCAGCACCACCCACGTCATCACCGGCAGCATCATGGGCGTAGGCGCCGTCAAGCGCCTCGCCGCCGTACGCTGGGGTGTCACCATCCACCTGCTCTGGGCCTGGATCCTCACCATTCCCGTAAGCGCACTGCTTGCAGCCGCGGTCTATTCCATCGTACAGCTGTTTATCTGAATACCGGTTACTCCACCCCACTGCCGCAACGGGAAAACCGGTTGATTCTTTTCTGCAGCGAATGCCATTTGCAGTTGTCTTTCCTTTATCCGGCAAATACGGGGAAAACTTCTCCGGAAACGAAGCAAACGCACGTGTGTTTAAAACGAGCACACGTGTGCTCAACTTGAGCACACGTGTATATTCGGGCCGTTCGCACGTTTCTTCATTCCGTTCGTACGCTTCTTCATTTCGACCCGAACTAATATCGAACTGATTATAAGTATGATGGATGATTTGCTCCGCCGGGTGTAGCGTCTTTCGCCACGTCCCTGCCCGGCATGGCCTCCCGTCACGTCGCGCTGAAAGCAAGCCGGCGTTGTCGATACGGAACCTGTCCTGCCTTTCAGGCAGCAGGAGTATGTGAGGATCTTTCGCCGCAGGTCGGCGACCTGCGGTTATGGAAATCACGTCCTTCGGACTTTGGCTTGCCGGCATGGAATTTGTGGCAGTGCGTCACATCAGTTATTTATTTACAAGATAAATCAAAAGACCGTGCCAAAGCCCGGTGCAGCGCCCGGTTTCATGCTCGAATCGTTCATCATTCATCGTTATTAAAAGACTACGCCAAAGCCCAGTGCAGCGCCCAGTTTCGTACTCGAATCGTTCAGTCCCGCACGGATGTATGTGGCCGGTTCGAGATAGAATCGGTTATTGAGGAAGATGTCGTAGCCCACTTCAAGCCGTCCGTAGGTTACGGCGTCGCTCTTTCCCGATTTCGTGTTGAGCCAGGCCAGTTCTCCGTAGAAGCCACGGATGAAATGGTATTTGACGCCCAGCGAGATGCTGGTGGCGGTCGTGGGGTCGGATTTGCCGTACTTGTAGGTGTCGGCATAAAGACCGGCCGTGAGGGCCAGTTTCCGGACGATGTAGTAAGCGCCGCGCGCACCGAGCGAGACGTCTACGGACCCGGTCTGTTCGTCGGTTTCGGGTACGACACTGACAAACAGCCCCGACCCGGTTCCCCAGAAGGTGGACGACAGGGCGAACGTGCCTCTTTCCATCTGTGCACGGGCGGCAGACGCGGCAACGGTTGCCGCCAAAAGGAATAAACATAATTTACGCTTCATGCCGTGAAACGAATGCCCGTCGATGCTTTGCGTCGATACGGCTGCTTTTCCTGAATTCAATCTTTTCATATTTACAGTTGTTTTGTGCCCCTTTTTTGTGGGGGCGGTTAATAATTATTGTGTACTATATTATATCTGTATGGAGTGTCGCATCATGGCGTTTCTATCATCGGGGGTCTGTTTTTTTCTGCCGGCGCGAACGGGTCAGTCGAGGATGTACGCGGCCACCCGGTCGCCGACTTCGGAT
The DNA here is from genome assembly GCA_031267935.1 of Tannerella sp. Lineage (GTDB taxonomy): Bacteria > Bacteroidota > Bacteroidia > Bacteroidales > Tannerellaceae > Tannerella. The sequence goes on along the minus strand of JAIRYD010000051.1, from coordinate 10,298 downwards.
GTGGAATGCGGCGTGCGTCCGTGCGCGATGTCGTCCGTCACGATGCCTTCGTGCATCGACGCCGTCACCGCTTCGCGGACAAGCCGTCCTTCTTCGGGCAGGCTGAAGGCATATTCGAACATCAGCGCGGCGGACAGTATTGCAGCCAGCGGGTTGGCAATGTTTTTCCCGGCAGCCTGCGGGTAGGAGCCGTGTATCGGTTCGAAGACCGACGTATGTATCCCGATGGAGGCCGAAGGCAGCATGCCCAGCGAGCCGGTGATGACGGAGGCTTCGTCGGTCAGTATGTCGCCGAACATGTTTTCGGTCACCAGCACGTCGAAGCTTTTCGGCCACTGGACAAGACGCATCGCGGCGTTGTCGACAAACATGTATTCCGTTTCCACGTCGGGGTATTCCCGTTCGATGTCCTGCGTCACCTGCCGCCACAGCCGCGACGTGGCCAGCACGTTGGCCTTGTCGACTACGGTCAGTTTCCGGCGGCGCTTGAGGGCGTATGCGTATGCCAGGCGGACGATGCGTTCGATTTCTTCGTGCGAATAGATGCACGTGTCGTATGCCGTCCGTCCGTCTTCGCTGCGTCCCTGCGGACGTCCGAAATAGATTCCGCCCGTCAGTTCGCGGATACACATCAGGTCAACGTCTTCGATCAGTTCCGGGCGGAGCGGCGACTGGTGGAGCAGCGCGGGAAAGGTGGTTACGGGGCGGATGTTGGCATACAGTCCCAGCTGTCGGCGCATGGCGAGCAGCCCCTGTTCGGGACGGATCTTTGCCGCAGGGTCGGCGTCGTACTTCGGCGCGCCGATTGCGCCGAACAGCACGGCGTCGCTCTGCATGCAAAGGGCGTGTGTGGCGGCCGGATACGGGTCGCCGGACGCCTCGATGGCACAGGCGCCGACGGGCGCTTCGCGGCAGGTCAGCTCGTGGCCGTACTTCCGGCATATTGCCTTCACCGCTTTCATGGCCTGCGCCATCACTTCGGGTCCGATGCCGTCGCCCGGCAGGACAGCTATGTTTATCTTCATGTTTTATCTTTTGAAATATACGTATTTGGGTTCCATCGGGACGTACGTGTTGTCGTCCCACAGGTTGCTTGTCAGCATCAGGTCGGCGCTGTAGCGGTTGCAGGCGATGGGGACGTTGTGTACGCGGCACTGGCGAAGCAGCATCTGTATGTCGGCTTCGTGCGGTTGCGGATTGAGGTCGTCAATCAGGAAGATGGCCAGGTTTATTTCCTTGCGTACCACCATGGCGGCGATTTCGGCGTCGCCGCCCAGCGGTCCGGAGTGCATGCAGGTGATGTCGGAGTGTATGCCTTTTTCGGTGAAGGCTTCGGCAATCAGTCCGCCCGTCGTTCCGGTACATATCAGATGATGGCGTGAAAGGAATTCGGCGTTGTGAAGCGTCCACTCCACCATGTCCACTTTCCGTCTGTCGTGCGCTACGAGCGCGATAGTAAGTTTTTTATCCATAGTTATGTCTCGTTTTTAGATTCCGTCATATTTTTCTCTTTCGATCTTGTTGAGCATCTTCACCGTCGCCTTGATGGCGGCCTCCATCTGGTCGGCATCCAGGCCGCGCGTTCTGAAATCCGTTCCTTCGTGGCGCCAGCTGATGATGGTCTGCACGAAGGCGTCCGTACGCCCGCCGGGAGGAATCGAAACGGCGTAGTTCGTGAGCATCGGAAACGTCCGTCCCAGCGACTTGTATATCTTGCGCAGGGCGCGTACGAAGGCGTCGTACTGTCCGTCGCCGTTTGCCGCTTCCTCATACGCTTTGCCGTCTATTTCGATCTTCAGCGTGGCCACCGGCTTCAATCCCTGCGCCAAAGATAGCGAATAATTCAATATCCTGATTTTATTTTCCTGCGTGTCGTAGTGCAGCACGTCGGAAATGATGTAGGGCAGGTCTTCCTGCGTGACGATTTCCTTCTTGTCGCCCAGTTCGATGACGCGTTCCGTGACCTTGCGCATGTCGTCTTCGCTCAGTTCTATTTCGAGCATTTCGAGGTTTTTGCGGATATTGGCTCTGCCGGACATTTTGCCGAGGGCGTATTCGCGCATGCGTCCGAACCGTTCGGGTATCAGGTCGTTGCAGTACAGGTTATTTTTGTTGTCGCCGTCGGCATGCACGCCGGCGCACTGCGTGAAGACGTGTTCGCCGATCACCGGGCTGTTGGGAGCAATGTGTACGCCGGAGTAGGCTTCGACGGTCTTGCTCACGCGGCTGATGCAGCTTTCGTTGACGGACGTCCGCATCTTCAGCTGGTCGTGTATGACGGCCACGACGCTGCTCAGCGAGGCATTGCCGGCGCGTTCGCCCAGTCCGTTGACCGTCGCATGTATGCCGCGTATGCCGGCGCGGACGGCGGCGTAGACGTTGGCCACCGCCAGGTCGTAGTCGTTGTGTGCGTGGAAGTCAAAATGTATTCCCGGATAGCGCGTCACCATCTCGTGGCAGCAGGCATACGTCTTTTCGGGATTCAGCACACCCAGCGTGTCCGGCAGCATGATGCGTTTCAGCGGCAGGCAGACCAGCGCGTCCGTCAGCCGGTACACATATTCGGGCGACTGCTGCATGCCGTTCGACCAGTCTTCGAGGTAGATATTGACGGCTATGCCCATCTGTTCGGCCGTTTCGATCTCGCGCACGATGCCGGCGACATGCTGTTCGGGCGTCTTTCCGAGCTGCTCGGCCAGATGCTTCCGCGAACCTTTGCACAGCAGGTTCACCACCTGGCAGCCGGCCGATTTTATCCATTGCAGCGATTCGCCTCCGTCAATGAATCCCAGCACTTCCAGGCGCGGCAGATACGGTGTCTGCGACGCCCACTGCGCAATCTTTTTGAGTGAATCGAACTCGCCCTTCGAAACGCGGGCCGAACCGATTTCTATCCTGTCGGCGTGCAGCTCGTCGAGCAGCAACCGGGCAATCGCCGTTTTTTCATGCCTGGAGAAGGAAACGCCATTCGTCTGCTCGCCATCGCGCAGCGTGGTATCCAGAATTTCTATCATGATATATTCCCGGTCTTGAACATTGAACTGTAAGTTTCGGACCTCCCCGCCTCATAGGCCGCGATCCTGTCTTTCCGGCTCAGCAGATAGTCGACGTCGTCGAGCGCATTCAGCAGGCAATCTTTTTTGTACGGGTTGATTTCGAAATGTTCCGAACGGCCGGAGGCATTGTTCGTGACCTGCTGCGCCGGCAGGTCGACCGTCAATGTCGCGTCCGGATCGCTTTCGACGGCATCGAATATGCCGGCCAGAAATTCCGGCGAAACGACCACCGGCAGGACGCCGTTGTTCAGCGCATTGCCCTTGAAAATATCGGCAAAGAAACTGGATATGACGACGCGGAAGCCGTATCCGTCAATCGCCCAGGCGGCATGTTCGCGGCTCGAACCGCTGCCGAAGTTTTTTCCCGCCACGAGAATTTCGCCGCGATACGTGCCGCGGTTCAGCACGAAATCGGGATTCGGGTGTCCGTCCCTGTCGTACCGCCAGTCGCGGAAAAGATTGTCTCCGAATCCTTCGCGCGTGGTGGCTTTCAGGAAGCGGGCCGGGATAATCTGGTCGGTATCCACATTTTCCAGCGGGAGCGGCACGCAGGTGGATGTCAGTGCAGTAAATCTGTTCATCATTTTATAATCAGGAAATAAAAATTCTTTGCATTCAAATTGTTCTCGGATCCGTAATCCGGCCCGTGACGGCGGCGGCGGCGGCAACCAGAGGCCCTGCAAGAATCGTCCGTGCGCCGGGACCCTGGCGTCCTTCAAAATTGCGGTTCGAGGTGGAAACGGCATATTTTCCTGCCGGCACCTTGTCGTCGTTCATTGCCAGACAGGCCGAGCAGCCCGGCTGACGGAGTTCGAAACCGGCTTCCGTCAGAATCCGGTCGATACCTTCGGCACGGATCTGCTTCTCCACCGCCCAGCTGCCCGGTACCAGCCATGCCGTCACGCCGCCGGCTTTCCGGCGTCCTTTTACGAGGGATGCAAAAGCGCGGAAATCTTCGATGCGTCCGTTCGTGCAACTGCCCAGAAACACGTAGTCGACGCGTTTCCCGGCAATCGGTTCGCCGGCATCGAATCCCATGTAGTCGAGCGCTTTCAGAAACGATGCACGGCTGGCTTCGTCGATGTTTTCGAGCTGCGGAATGCATTCGCCGACGCCGATTCCCATGCCCGGATTCGTGCCGTAGGTCACCATCGGTTCGATGTCTTCGGCACGAAACGATACTTCCCTGTCGAACGTGGCGTCCTCGTCGGAGTGAAGCGTCCGCCAGTATGCCACGGCGCGGTCCCGGTTGTCGCCTTCAGGAGCAAACGCCCGGTTGTCAAGATAGGCGAACGTCGTCTCGTCCGGTGCAATCATGCCGCCCCGCGCGCCCATTTCGATGGAGAGGTTACAGATCGTCAGCCGTTCGTCCATGCTTGCGTGGCGGATGGCTTCGCCGGCATATTCCACAAAGTATCCGGTTGCTCCGCCGGTCGTCATCCGGCTGATGATGTAGAGCGCGAGGTCTTTGGCCGTCACTCCTTCCCGCAACCGGCCGTCGACGGTGATACGCATGGTTTTGGGTTTCTGCTGCAGAAGGCACTGTGTGGCGAGCGTCATCTCGACCTCGCTCGTACCGATGCCGAAGGCGATGGCGCCCATCGCGCCGTGCGTGGAGGTATGACTGTCACCGCAGACGATGGTCATACCGGGCTGCGTCAGGCCGTTTTCGGGGCCGACGACGTGGATGATGCCGTTTTTCGGGTGCAGCAGGCCGTAGTGCGTCAGACCGAAGTCGGCGGCGTTCTTTTCCAGCGTATCCACCTGTTTTTTCGACACGCGGTCTTCGATCGGCTGTTCCTGCCGCTGCGTGGGGATGTTGTGGTCGGGCATGCAGGTGATTTGTGCCGGACGGAAAGGTTGCAGTCCGCGTTTACGCAGTCCGGCGAAAGCCTGCGGGCTTGTCACTTCGTGGCAGTACAAACGGTCGATGTACAGCTGGACAGTGCCGTCGGGCAACGTGTCCACTACATGTTTTTCCCAGATTTTTTCGAATAATGTTTTCATTTTCGTGCGTGATTTTTTTGATTGCGGGTTTCAGCCTGCAAATTTATTGATTGCATCGACAAAGGCTTCTACCGAAGCGGCAATAATGTCGGTATTTGCCGAAAATCCGTAGTAGATGTTGCCTTCGTATTCGACCTGCATGTGTACTTTCCCGATGTCGTCGCTGCCTTTGTTGATGGCTTGAATCAGAAATTCCTGAATCGTCATCTGCCGGTGAATAATGCTTTTTACGGCTTTGATGGCGGCGTCTACCGGCCCGTTGCCCGAGGCGGCCGATTCGAATTTTTCGCCGGCGATGTCGAGACGGACGCTTGCCACCGACTGCAGTCCGATGCCCGACGTGACCTGCAGATATTGCAGCTTGATGCGCTGCGACGAAGTGCGGTCTTTCCCGACGAGCAGGAGGATGTCGTCGTCCCTGATGTCTTTTTTCCGGTCGGCCAGTTTGAGGAAATCTTCGTAGACCTTGTCCAGTTTTTCGGGTTCCAGTTTGACGCCGAGCAGGTTCAGGCGGTGCTTGAGCGCTGCGCGCCCGCTGCGGGCGGTGAGGACGATGGCGTTGTCGTCCAAACCGATGTCTTTCGGGTCGATGATTTCGTAGCTTTCGCGGTTTTTCAGCACGCCGTCCTGGTGTATGCCCGACGAATGGGCGAAGGCGTTGCGTCCGACAATGGCTTTGTTGGGCTGCACGGGCATGTTCATCAGGCTTGATACCATGCGGCTGGCGCCGTAAATCTTGGTCGTGTTGATGTTCGTGTCGATGTCCAGTTCGCGGTGGCTTCTGAAGATCATTGCCACTTCTTCGAGGGAGGTGTTTCCCGCCCGCTCGCCGATGCCGTTGACGGTCACTTCGACTTGCCGCGCGCCGTGCAGGACGCCCTGGACGGTGTTGGCTGTGGCCATGCCGAGGTCGTTGTGGCAGTGTGTGGAGAGCACGGCTTTGTGGATTGCGTCGACATGTTCGGCAAGGTAGCGTATCTTGGCGGCATATTCGCGGGGCAGGCAGTAGCCGGTCGTGTCGGGGATGTTGACGACGGTGGCGCCGGCCCGGATCACGGCTTCGACTACGCGTGCGAGGTATTCGTTGTCCGTCCGTCCGGCGTCTTCGCAATAGAATTCCACGTCTTCGACGTATTGTTTTGCGTAGCGTGTGGCGGCGACGGCGCGCTCCAGAATTTCTTCGCGGCTGGAGTTGAATTTGTGGCGGATGTGATAGTCCGACGTGCCGATGCCCGTGTGGATGCGCTTGCGTCGGGCGTGTTTCAGGGCGTCGGCGGCCGCGTCGATATCTTTTTCTACCGCGCGGGTGAGGGCGCAGATTACCGGCCAGGTGACGGCTTTCGATATTTCGATCACGCTGTTGAAATCGCCCGGACTTGATACCGGAAAGCCGGCTTCGATCACATCTACGCCCAGTTCTTCGAGCGCTTCGGCCACCTGTATTTTTTCTACGGTGTTCAGCTGGCAGCCCGGTACCTGCTCGCCGTCGCGCAGGGTTGTATCAAAAATAAACAATCTTTCCGACATAGTCTTTTTCCTGTTTTTTTATTCAACAAAAAACCTTCCTCACGGGGGTGGGTGAGAAAGGTTATCTATTTTTACATGCAAAATTTAAAATGATTGTGCACCGCCTCACCTCCCGTCTTTCTTCGGTAGAAGAATATGGATGGGACGAATAATGGGGTTATGTATGTATGCCGACATCATCTTTTATTTTTTTTGCGCGGCAAAGATACGGAGTGTTTTTGGAATCTGCAAAATGATTTGTGCGTTTTTTATGCATTTTCTTTAAAAACGAAAGTTTTTCTTGCGTTATGATTTGTATCTTTTATACATCTTTCCTCCACTCCGGACAGGTGATTGTCGGCGCGCGCATCAGAGGGGGTGTTTTTTGTAGTATGCTTCCCGCAGGAAATAGTCTGCCGTGAGCAGGAGAAGCACAAGTGCGCCTGTCGGCAGATAGGGTTCGAGAAGGGATATCGACGGGAAGGGTATGCGTGGCAAGGGTATTTTCAGGTAGATGAGGGATGCCGCGGCCAGTCCGGCCGTGAAGAGCGATGCTGCGACGGGGAGGATCCACTGCAGTCGTTCGTTGCGTTTCCGTATCCGCGCGTTTTCCTGCAGGATGCGTTTCATCATCTTCGACTGAAAACCGTCCGGGAGGGTTTCTTCTTCCGCCATGCGTCCGAAGATCGTTTTGAGCATGTCTGTTTCGTTCCTGTTCATATCATATTTGTTTTTATTCGGTTTCAATTTTCGTGCGTCATCATCGCAAGCAGTTTTTTTCTGATCCGGTGCAGCCGTGTCTTCACGTTCGGCAGGCTCAGGTGCATGATGTGACTGATTTCGTCTACCGTTTTTTCCTGCGGGTAGTAGAGCAGTATCAGCGCCCTGTCGTCGGGCGGGAGTTGTTCCAGCGCTTTTTGCAGCCGTTTCAACTGTTCTTCGCTTTCCAGTCCTGCCAGATGGTTTTCGGCGTCTTCTTCCGCCGTGTCGGCCGGCGGTATGTCGTCGAGCGACAGCCATTCGGTTTTTTGTTTTCGTGTGGCCGAGATGGCGGTGTTGTAGGCAATCCGGTAGAGCCAGGTGGAAAAACTGCTGTCGCTGCGGAAGGAGGAGAGCGAACGGTATACTTTCATGAACACGTCCTGCGTCAACTCTTCCGCGTCTTCCCTGTTTCCCGTGATTTTTACGATCATCGAAAATATGGCCTTGTCGTATCTGTCCGTCAGTGCGGAAAAATACGCTGTCTTTCCTGCCAGTATTTTCTCTACATAGTAGCCGTCCGTTGCTGATTCCATCCGATATGATTGACCTTGTTTGTGATTGGACGCAATTCGGGCAAACAGGTTACAACTGCGAACGGACAAAGGTACGAAAAAATACGTTTTGCAGCAGCAGGCGCTGGCGTCCGGGCGTTCCGTCAGGCAGTTTTTGGCAATGCAGGGTGGCTGCCTTCGGTGAACAGGTAAGTACCTTTTGCCAACAGGTACGTACCTTTTGCGAATAGGTAAGTACTTTTTGCGAATAGGTACGTACCTTTGCTGCATCGGTAGCTACCTTTGGCGTATCGGTACGTACCTTTTGCCAACAGGTACGTACCTTTTGCGAATAGGTACGTACCTTTTGTGCATCGGTAAGTACCTTTTGTGAATAGGTAAGTACCTTTTGCCAATAGGTACGTACCTTTTGTGCATCGGTAAGTACCTTTTGTGCATCGGTAAGTACCTTTTGTGAACAGGTACTACCTTTTGCGAATCGGTACGTACTTTTTGCGCATCGGTACGTACCTTTTGTGAACAGGTAAGTACTTTTTGTGCATCGGTAAGTACCTTTTGCGAACAGTTACGTACCTTTGGCGCACCGGTAAGTACCTTTGCACATGTCTTTCCCTTGTTTCCAAAAAGAAATAGCACCTCAAAAAAAGAATTGACGGAAAAAAATCATTACACGCGTGTGCCGCGAAAAAGATACCGGGAAGCGCTAAAACCCCGAACCGTCGGGCTTGTTTTGTGGTTTGAATCAGGTAAAAAAACGAGGCTGCATGTCCGAAACCCGGGTCGAAAAAAAACATCCGTACCGGCATGTCCTGCCGTACGGATGTTTTCATACACGGTTCCGGATGTGTTATTTGGGAATGATTTCGTAGTCGTTTTGCACGAGCTTCGGATTCACGTCGATCTGCTTTTGCGGCACGGGACAGACGAGGTTCGAGGCGTTCAGTTTGAATCCTTTCGACGTCAGGACTTCGAGCGCGCGACCGGTACGGACGAGGTCGAACCAGCGGTGTCCCTCGAAGGCGAGTTCGACGCGGCGTTCGTGTTCGACGGCCAGCAGAAATTCACCCCGGTCGGACGTGCGGATGTCGACAGGCGAGGTTTCGGTGGTTTGATAGCCGAATCCGCGCCGGCGCACCCGGTTCAGGTAGTCGCATGCCTGCGCTGTTTTCCCGTTCAGGTTGAGGGCTTCGGCATACATGAGCATGACGTCGGCATAGCGGATGACGGGGAAATTGTTGTTGCTGTCGCCACTCTGGTAGGGGATGTCGAGATACTTGTTCACGTAGCGCGAATCGACCCAGGTGTTGTCCGCGCGCGCATCGTAATATCCGAGCGACATGGAGAAGTCGCGCCGGAGGTCGCCTTCCTCGTAGGCCTCGTAGACGTCCGTTTCGGGGATGTTGTTGCCGCCCGTCGAGCCGAGTGCGACGACGTTTGTGCCCGAATTTTCCGGTGCGAAATTGTTTGGAAACGGACTGCCTTCGCCGAATCCGCCCTTTTTGAACTGTACTTCGAAGACGGTTTCGCGGCTGTTGTGGTTGTTGGGATTGAACACGGCGGCATAGCCGTCGCGATTCAGCGAGCCGGGCGTGTTTTCCAGCAGTGCATAGGCGGAGGTGTTGACGACTTCGGCCAGCTTCGTTTCCGCTTCCTGATAGCTGTTGAGCGTCAGGTAGACCTTGCCAAGCAGCGCCTTGGCGGCGCCGGAGGTGGCGCGGCCGATGTCGCCGTCGGCGGAATAGGAGGCGGGAAGGGCTTCGGCTTCCTTCAGGTCGTCAACGATCTGCCGGTACACGGCGTCTGCCGGTTCGCGGACGAGGTCGTACGATTCGCTGATGGAAATTTCCTTGAGCACGAGCGGCACGTCGCCGTATACGCGGACGAGGTTGAAATACATCAGCGCGCGCAGAAATTTACACTCGCGCTTGTAGCGGTCGCTCAATGCCGGGTCGATGCTTACGTTGTCGATGCGTCCGAGCACCGTATTGACCCGACTGATTCCCTTGTAGCTCATGTTCCAGAAACTGGCGATGTAGGGATTCGTCGTGCGGATGTAGAACTTGTCAAATTCGTCCTGATCGGTCACCGAGCCTGACAGCTGGTTGCGCGTATTGTCGGACGGGATTTCGGAAAATACATACCAGTTCCCGTACATGTCGCCCTCCTGCAGGGTTGCATAGGCGCCGTTGAGCGCGGCGCCGAACTGTTCGGCGGTCTGAAAATAGGAGTCGGCCGCAAGTTCGGTTTTCGGCTTCAGGTCCAGCATGTCGCTGCACGATGCAAGGACGATGCAGAGCCCTGTCCACATTAATTTATATACTGTTTTCATAATGACGTTTTTTTAAGAAATTAGAATGTAACATTTATTCCCAGCGTAAAAGTCCTGTTCAGGGGATAGATTCCGTAGTCGGCGCCCCGGGCGAGCGAATTGTCGTCGCCGCGGAAACTCGTTTCC
>JAIRYD010000190.1 GCA_031267935.1 Tannerella sp. | reverse complement strand
GCGAAGTATAATAAAAAAAAAGGCGGTATATTTGCACGATTTAAATTAAAAAGGATATGAAAAAGCAATCATTACTTGCAATCGTATTTCTGCTGGCCGTATGGAGCAATCTCACGCATGCGGAAAACCGCAGACCGGTTGGTATCGACTTCTTTAAAGAAGTGCGCATGATCTCGAACCTGAAAGAAAAAGATGGAGCCATATACTTCATCATCAGGCAGGCGAGCATGGAAGACAACAATTACAAAAGCGATCTCTACTGTCTCGAAGACGGGCAGCCGCGCCGCCTCACTTCGACGCACGACGTGAGCAGCTATTTCCTGATGGACGACGGCAGTATCGTGTTCCGCAATGTCCGCGAAGCGAAAGACCGCGAGAAAATACGCCGTGGAGAACCGCTGACGGTATACGTCCGGCTGACCCGGCAGATGGGCGAAGCCGAAGAATTTCTGCGCCTGCCCTACTCCGTGGGCGATATCAAATTCGTCGACGACCGACATTTTTTCTTCACCGCAGCCTACGACATCCCGTTCGCCCGACTGCTGGAACAGGCCGGCGGCGACATGGACCGCGCGCTGAAAGAGAAGGAAAGCAACAGCTCATACCGCGTGTTCGAAGAAATACCTTTCTGGTCGAACGGACGCGGCGACGTGAGCGGCAAGCGCACGCATCTGTACTATTATGACGACGGCGAAGTGAAGGAACTGTCCGGCACGTACGAAACCGTCGGCAGCATGGAACTCGACAAGGACAGACAAACCCTCCTCTACACCTCCGTCACGTTTCAGGGCAAATCGGCGCGAGGCAACCGGCTGATGAAACTCGCGGTCGCCACGCTCGAAGCCGAAGACATCTCGCCCTTCGGGCAGCCCGCCTCGTATGGCGGCATCACCTGGCTTCCGGACGGAGAGATAATCCTGACCGTCAACCGGCAGTTGATGGAAATAAGCGCCGCCGCCTTTTATCGCCTTCACCTGAAAAGCGGAAAACCGGAACTGCTGTACGGTGGCGACCCCTATGGAATGGGCGTAAGCATCGGATCGGACATCAAGACGGGAAATACCTCCCCGGGAATCAGGACCGACAGGACCGGCTTCTACTATCTTACGACCGTGGCCGATCATGCACCTCTGATTCATGTCGACTACAGCGACGGTGCCGTCACGTTCATCAACAAGGGCAAGGAAGTCATACTCGAATATCTCCCCGTCAGGGACGGATTCCTCACGATTGCGATGCTGGGCAACAAAGCCGCCGAAATATATTTTCTCGATCGCAAAGGCCTCTTCACGGCGATGACGACGGTCAACGACCGGCTGCAGGAAGAATACGATATCATTACTCCCCGGCCGGTGACGTTCGTGAACGAAAACGGCATAGAGATCACAGGCTATGCCATCCCGCCCGCCGGATACGTGAAAGGACGCAAATATCCCGCCATCCTCAACATACACGGAGGCCCGCGAACAGCCTACGGCGCATGCTTCTTTCACGAAATGCAGTACTGGGCAAACAGAGGATATGCCGTGATTTTCACCAATCCGACCGGCAGCGACGGCGGCGGAAACACCTTTGCCGACATCAGCGCACAGTATGGTACGGTGGATTATCGCGACCTGATGCTGTTTACCGATGTGGCCCTCCGCACGTTCGACTTCATCGATCCCGATCGCCTGGGCGTCACGGGCGGATCGTACGGAGGCTTCATGACCAACTGGATTATCGGACATACCGACCGTTTCAAAGCCGCCGCCTCGCAGCGGAGCATTGCCTCGTGGATCTCGTTCAGCAACACGACCGACATCGGTTATACGTTTACCGCCACGCAGATCGGCGGCGACGTATGGACAAACCTCGAGGGCCTCTGGACGCAGTCGCCTCTCAAATATGCCGACCGGGTGAAGACGCCGACCCTCTTTATCCACAGCGACGAGGATTATCGATGCTGGCAGGCCGAAGGGATACAGATGTTTTATGCGCTGAAATATTTCGAAGTGCCCGCCCGCCTCTGCCTCTTCAAGGGTGAAAATCACGAACTGTCGCGCTCGGGCAAACCCCGGAACCGCGTCAGGCGAATCGAAGAGATCACTTCGTGGATGGACAAGTATTTGAAACGCGGGGAAGAACAGCCAATCACCGAATGAAGATTTTGCCGGAAGTTTCTGTCCACGGATATTTTTACTCCGCCGGGGCAGATTTGTGTCCGTGCCGATTTTCAAAATATTGCAGAGCCGGAGATGGCGGAACGATGAAACTGAATGATTGAACCTTTGCACTTTGAATCCGGGATGTATCGCGTGCAAACATTTTCGTTTTAAGCGGCTTTTTTTTCGCAATAAGCCGGAATTATCTTTTTAAATTGTGTTATCATTTAATTTTGCCCATCAAAAGGTTATTAATTTTAAAGTATGAAAGTATGAAACGTCGTGATTTTTTAAGGAATAGCGTGGTGGCGGGAACGGGAGCCGCATTGTCGCTTCATTTTGACGGATTGCAGGCCGCATTGACGTCGAACGCTGTAAAAGTAGAAAAAGCCCCTGATCTGGTGGCAGTAATGGGAGGAGAGCCGGAAGCGATGCTTGACAAGGCGCTGGAAGAACTTGGCGGGATCGGCAACTTTGTAAAAAAAGGACAAAAAGTGGTTATCAAGCCGAATATCGGCTGGGACCGTACGCCGGAACTGGCGGGGAATACGAATCCGAAACTTATCAGTGCGCTGATAAAAAGATGTCTGTCTGCAGGAGCGCAGAAAGTAACGGTGTTCGACCATACGTGCGATAACTGGCAGAAATGCTATGCCTCGAGCGGTATTGAAGCAGCCGTCAAGGCAGCGGGAGGCGTGATCGTCCCGGCGAACGAAGAACGGTACTACAATCGTGAAATCGCATTACCGCAGGGCCTTGCGCTGAAAAATGCCAAGATACACGAAGCGATTGTCGAGGCGGACGTGTGGTTCAACGTACCCGTACTGAAAAATCACGGAGGCGCCAAACTGTCGTGTGCCATGAAAAATTACATGGGTATCGTTTGGGACCGCCGCATTTTTCATCAGAGCGACCTGCAACAGTGTATTGCCGATATCTGTACGTGGACGAAAAAGCCCGTGCTGAACATCGTGGACGCTTATCGCATCATGCACCAGAATGGCCCGCAGGGAAAGAGCGCCGCCGACGTGGCTACCGTCAAGTCGCTCATTGCCTCGACCGACATTGTGGCAGCCGACGTGGCCGCCCTGCGCTTTTTCAATCAGGTGAAGAAGTTGGATCTCAATGCCGTCAGCCATATCGGGAAAGGCGAATTGCTCAAATTGGGAACAACCGACCTCGACAAGATCACTATCAAGCGTGTTAAACTGTAATAAACGGTAACACAGGAAAAATAGTCGACGGCTTTATTTCCGGTGCCGAAATATCGCGTAAAAATGAAAAAGATTCATTTTCTAAAAGTATTGCGGGTTATACTCGCTATACTTTTTTTCAGCCCGATCCTTGTATTTTTCGTGGATTTTGCCGATGTCATGCCCGACAGGACGCACTCGCTTCTGGAAATACAACTGCTTCCGGCTATTCTTGGAAGCCTCTACATCGTCGTCGGCATCCTGCTTTTGCTGACCCTGCTGTTCGGGCGGATATACTGTTCGGTGATCTGTCCGGCAGGGGTGTTTCAGGATATTATCAACCGCGTTTTCTGTATCGGGAAGAAGAAGCCGAAAGGCGTTTTCCGTTTTCGCTACCGTAAACCGCTGAACGTGTTCCGCTACGTCCTGTTGGGCGCTACGGCGGGGCTGGCCGCGTTCGGCATTACGGAGCTGTGCATGCTGCTCGATCCTTACAGCAATTTCGGGCGCATGGCATCCAGTCTGTTCCGTCCGGTGGTGGTATGGGGCAACAATCTGCTGGCTTCCATACTGAACGGCATGGGCAATTATGCGCTTTATCATACTTCCATTACGACGGTGACCGTCGTTTCGCTCGTTGCGGCAGTCGTCGTGCTGGTGTTATTCGTCGTGCTGGTGTCGTTGCGCGGCAGGCTGTTTTGCAATACGTTGTGTCCGGTAGGTGCATTATTGAGCGTAGTGTCGCGCTATTCGGTTTTCCGCATTTTTATCGACGATAAAAAATGTAATCATTGCCGGACGTGCGAGCGGACATGCAAGGCCGAAGCTATTCACAGCCAGGAGATGAAAGTCGACATGTCGCGATGCGTGAACTGTTTCAACTGTCTTTCGTCGTGCCGCCGGGATGCGCTTGCATACAAGCCGTTCTTCATGCGCGTCGCAGCGGAAGAAAAGCCCGTGCCGACTCCCGCGGAAAAAAGTCGCAGGACATTTATTGCAACCGGCGTTGCGATTGCAGCTACATTGCCGTCCGCCGTCATGCAGGCAAAAAGCCATTCGCAAAATGACGAATCGTCCGCGCCGATCACCCCGCCCGGCTCGATCGATCTCAAGCGTTTCAAGGATAAATGCACGGCATGCCATCTGTGCGTGACGCAGTGTCCGAGCCATGTACTGCGTCCTGCCGGGCTGGAATATGGTTTTGGCTATCTGCTGAGGCCGCGCATGGCGTATATCGACAGTTACTGTAACTTCGAATGTACGGTCTGCGCCAACGTCTGTCCTACAGGGGCGATCAGGCCGATCACCGTCGATGAGAAGAAAGTGACGCAAGTCGGTATTGCAGAATTTTTCGAAGACAGATGTGTAGTCAGCGAGAAAGATCAGGATTGCGGCGCATGTTCGGAACACTGTCCGACGCAAGCCGTTCACATGGTGCCGTACAAGGGGACGCTGACGATTCCCAAGGTCGAACCCGAATTGTGCGTGGGCTGTGGCGGCTGCGAATCCATCTGTCCTGTGCGTCCCGACCGTGCGATCGTGATCAAGGCGCATCGCGTGCATCAAACAGCCGAGAGGCCGAAAGAGGAAGAGGCTATAAAGGTGGACGTGGATGAATTTGGTTTCTGACGGCCCGGGGCAGGCGAGGCGGTTGGCGGCCGGCTATCCGTATATCAGCCGTACCGCTTCGCCGGGTGTGGTGGCTTCCTGCCATATTGCGGCATGCGTCAGGCGTACGAAATGTGTATCCACGGCGCGCGCGAACATCGCGAGCAGAGGGTCGTAATATCGGTTTATATTCAGAATGACAACAGGATGGCGATAGAGTCCGAGTTGTTTCCAGGTGATGATTTCCAGCAGTTCTTCCATCGTGCCGTAGCCGCCCGGCAGTGCAATGGCGGCGTCCGACATGTCTGCCATCCGTTTTTTTCGTTCGTGCATTGTCCGGACTTCAATCCGTTTGCTCATCTGTTCGTATCCCCATCCGTTTTCGACCATGAAGCGGGGTATCACGCCGCAAGCCGTGCCTCCGGAGCCGATGACGGCATCCGACAGCGTGCGCATCAGCCCCGTCGCCCCGCCGCCATTAATCACGCACAGCCCTTTTTGACCGAGCAGCGTGCCCAGTTCGGCTGCTGCTGCCGTATGCGCGGCGTCGGCGGGTGTACCCGATGCGCAGTATACGCAAACCGTTCGAATCGTATTTGCCATAATCTTATCCGTTGTTTATCAATTTTTCGTAAGCCACGCGCGCGTTTCCGTCCTGCAGGAAAATGATGCCGCAGTACGTAAAGCCGTTTTTCTCCAGGAAACGGCGCATCGGCAGGTTGTCACGGTGCGTATCGACCTTGAAAGCGGCTATGCCACGGTGGCGGCACATCGCTTCGATCTGTTCGAAGATGAAAGACGCCACGCCGCTTTGCCGGAAACGGTCGTCGACCGCCATCCGGTGTACGACGACAAACGTGCCGTTGCTTAGCCATTTGCCGTCGAAGATCTCGTCGTACGTCGGCTCGTCGTTGAAGATGATCGAGGCCATGGCCACGACCCGGCCGTCTACCGTCGCCACGCAGGCATGCGCTTCGGCCATGTCCTGAAGAATCACTTCGGGCGAGGGATAGCCGTTCTGCCACTGGTCGACGCCGCGCGCCTTCAGCGACGCCTGCGCCTGACGTACAATATCCATTATTACGGGCAAGTCTCCGCGTGTTGCTAAACGAAAATTCATGTCTGTCAAAATTTGCGGAAACAAAGATACGGTTAATCTTTCATGTAATGCGAATATACGGGATATATACTGTGCGCAGCATGGTTTTGTGAACGATGAACTATGAACGATAAACGATGAATCCGGTCATAGTTCATCGTTTATCGTTCATAGTTAAACTCACAATTTTAGACCGCGTGAAGTATATATGTTCGGAATGTCCTGTCTTCCGCGGAATCTACCCCTGAATGTGGAGAAAATACCCTGGACTCCGCAGAGTCTAC
This sequence comes from Tannerella sp., assembly GCA_031267935.1. GTDB lineage: Bacteria > Bacteroidota > Bacteroidia > Bacteroidales > Tannerellaceae > Tannerella. The sequence goes on along the minus strand of JAIRYD010000190.1, from coordinate 5,109 downwards.
CATCAAATGTGGAGAAAATACCCCGGAATCCGCGGATTCTACCATCAAACGTGGAGAAAATGCCCTGGAATCCGCGGATTCTACCATCAAATGTGGAGAAAATGCCCCGGAATCCGCGGATTCTACCTCTGAATACCCGTCCTGCGCGCAGTCTGCTGCTCCTGAAAGACGGTCCTTATTTTATCAGTTTCACGCTCCGGCTGATGAAGCGGCTCAGCGCTTCGCCCTTGAGCAGGCCGTTGCCGAGCAGGGCCAGGTCGATAAGCTGGCTGACGACGCTGTTTTCTGCGGCATAACCGGCCCAGACGGCATTGCGTTGTGCGCGCAGTTCGTCGAGTTGTTTGTCCGTGCCGGTCATGTCTTCTTTTTCGGTTTCGGTAATTTCTTCAGGCTTTTTCTTGCTTTGCTGCTCGCGAAGGTCTGCCTGCCGCGCTTCCCAGCCTTTGATTTCGGCAAGGATGGGTTCCAGTTTTTCGGTGCAGGCTTTCTCGCTGCCGGCGAGGACTTTTTTTACCAGACGGTGGTCGGTGTTCAGTACAAGGTTGTAGCTCTCGGGCATTTCGCCGTAGAAAGACATTCCGCCCTGCATGGCCGACATTTCGCGCATGCGCCGCATAAATTCGCTCTGTGTCAGTACGACGGGATTGGCCTGCTCGCCCTGTGCTTCGAGTGTGATGTGAAATTCCGTCTTGTCCACTTCCGGCAGACGGCTGCTGAATATCTCGCGCAGGGCCATTTTTTGGTCTTCATTTATTTTCACGTCGCCGGCATCCGACTTTTTTATCAGGTTGTCGACCGTATCGCCGTCGACCCGCACGAAGCGTGTCTTTTCCAGTTTCTGCTCCAGCTGGCTGATGGCGTGCACATCCAGTTGTCCGTCCATTACCAGTACGCTGTAGCCTTTGTCACGGGCAGTCCGGATGTAGCTGTACTGGTCGTTCTCGCTGGTGGTGTACAGGTAGATGGTTTCGCCTTCTTTGTCGGTTTGGTTTTCCTGAATGAGTTTTTTGTATTCTTCGAGCGTGAAATATTTGTGGTCCGTGTCTTTGAGCAGGACAAACTTTGCGGCCCGTTCGTAGAATTTTTCGTCGCTCAGCATGCCGTACTGAATGAAGAGTTTCAGGCTGTCCCATTTCGATTCGAATTGCGGACGGTCGTTTTTGAAGATTTCTTCCAGACGGTCGGACACTTTTTTGGTGATGTGGGTCGATATTTTTTTCACGTTCCGGTCGCTCTGCAGATACGAACGCGAAACGTTGAGCGGAATGTCGGGCGAATCGATTACGCCGTGGAGCAGCGTCAGAAATTCGGGTACGATGTCTTCGACCGCATCTGTTACAAATACCTGATTGCAGTAAAGCTGTATCTTGTTGCGATGCAGGTCGAGGTTGTTCTTGACGGTGGGGAAATAGAGGATCCCCGTCAGGTTGAACGGATAGTCCACGTTGAGGTGAATCCAGAACAGCGGCTCGTCTGCCATCGGATACAGATCGGTGTAGAATTTCTGATAATCTTCATCTTTCAGATCCGAAGGCTTGCGTATCCAGGCCGGTTGCGTTTCGTTGACGATATGGTCTTCGGCCTTGTCCACGTATTTTCCGTCTTTCCATTCCTGTTCTTTTCCGAAGGCGATGGGGACGGGCAGGAAGCGGCAGTATTTCGTCAGCAGGGATGTGATTTTGTCTTTTTCGAGAAAGTCCCTGTTTTCGTCGTCGATGGTCAGGATGATGTCCGTTCCGCGGTCTTCTTTTTCCGTTTCGGCCAGTTCGTATGCCGGCGAGCCTTCGCAGCTCCATTTCATTGCTACGGCGCCTTCCCGGTACGATTTCGTGACGATCTCCACTTTTTTTGATACCATGAACGACGAGTAGAAGCCCAGCCCGAAATGGCCGATGATGGCGGCGGTGTCGTTCTTATACTTTTCGAGGAACTCTTCGGCGCTCGAGAACGCGATCTGGTTGATGTATTTGTCGATTTCTCCGGCGGTCATTCCGATGCCGCGGTCGGAGATGATCAGCTTGCCGCCGTCCGTTGTGATGCGGATGGTCAGGTCGCCCAGTTCACCTTTAAATTCGCCTGCGGAGGCGAGCGTTTTCAATTTCTGCGTCGCGTCGATGGCGTTTGACACGATTTCGCGGAGAAAAATCTCGTGATCGCTGTACAAAAATTTTTTAATGACAGGAAAGATGTTTTCACTTGTCACTCCGATATTACCTGTTGTTGCCATATACTTAATTTTTTAATATTTTGATTTTACGTTTGTGTGACGAGCAAAAAAAATGCCAGACGGTGCTGTCTGACATTTTGTCCCGGTTTTGCGCAAATTCGGGTTATTCCGCAGGGGCGGGTTTCTTTATTTCGTGAGTCATTTTTCCTGTTTCCTTATTGTAGCCTATGACTGTCAGGTCGCCTGCTTCGATGGCATCGCCGAGTACGATTTCAGCCATTTCGTCTTCGATATATTTCTGAATGGCGCGTTTCAGAGGACGTGCGCCGAACTGCACATCGTATCCCTGCGAGGCGATAAATGTTTTCGCTTCGTCCGTGATGCGGACATGATATCCCAGCCCGTCGATGCGTTTTCCGAGCGTTTCGATTTCGATGTCAACTATCTTGTGAATAGATTCTTTATCCAGCGAGTCGAACATGATGACGTCGTCCACGCGGTTGAGAAATTCGGGTGCGAATTTGCGTTCGAGGGCTTTGCGGATGACGTCGCGCGAGTATTTTTTATCGGCTTCGGCATCGCCGGCATTCAGGTAGAATCCGACGCCGCGTCCGAAGTCTTTCAGCTGGCGCGTACCGATGTTGGAGGTCATGATCACGATGGTGTTTCTGAAGTCGATCCTGCGTCCGAGGCTGTCGGTCAGGCGGCCTTCGTCGAGCACCTGCAACAGGAGGTTGAAGACGTCGGGGTGCGCTTTTTCTATTTCGTCGAGCAGGACGACGGAGTAGGGCTTGCGGCGTACCTTCTCCGTCAACTGTCCGCCTTCTTCGTATCCGACATATCCGGGAGGTGCGCCGATGAGCCGCGATACGGCAAATTTTTCCAGATATTCGCTCATGTCTATCCGTATCAGCGCATCTTCGGAGTCGAAGAGATATTCGGCAATTTTCTTTGCCAGTAACGTTTTGCCTACGCCCGTAGGTCCCAGGAACATGAATGTGCCGATGGGTTTGGAGGGGTCTTTCAGTCCCACGCGGTTACGCTGGATGGCTTTCACGGTCTTGTCGACGGCTTCGTCCTGACCGATGACTTTGCCTTTGAGCGCCATACCCATTTCGCGCAGGCGGATATTTTCTTCCAGAGCAATTCGTTGCACGGGGACGCCCGACATCATGGCCACGACTTCGGCAATCTGCTCGGCGTCCACGACTTCGCGGTGTTCCGAGATGTCTTTTTCCCATTCCTGCCTGGCGTTTTCCAGTTCGGACAGATACTCGCGTTCCCTGTCGCGGTAGCTGGCGGCCAGTTCGAAGTTCTGCGACTTCACGGCCGTAAGTTTTTCGTTCCGCGTCTGTTCGATTCTGGCTTCGAGTTCTTCGATACTGTGCGGCACGACAATGTGAGAGATATGCACGCGTGAACCGGCTTCGTCCATCGCATCGATGGCCTTGTCGGGGAAATTGCGGTCGCTGACATAGCGGTCTGTCAATTTGACGCATGCTTCGAGTGCGGCATCCGTATAAAACATGTTGTGATGGTCTTCGTAGCGTTCCTTGATGTTGCGGAGTATCTGCAGTGTTTCTTCGGGAGTAGTCGGGTCGACGATCACTTTCTGGAAGCGGCGTTCGAGCGCGCCGTCTTTCTCGATGTTTCTGCGGTATTCGTCGAGCGTAGTGGCGCCGATGCACTGCAGTTCGCCCTTGGCCAGGGCCGGCTTGAGCATGTTGGCGGCATCCATGGATCCGGATGCCGAGCCTGCGCCGACCAGCGTGTGTATCTCGTCGATGAACAGAATAATATTCGGGTTTTTAGACAGTTCGTTCAGCACGGCCTTGATGCGTTCTTCGAACTGGCCGCGGTATTTGGTGCCTGCCACAAGCGAGGCCATATCGAGATTGATCACGCGCTTGTCGAACAGTGCGCGCGATATTTTGCGCTGTACGATGCGCTGTGCCAGCCCTTCGACGATGGCCGATTTGCCGACGCCGGGTTCTCCTATCAGGACGGGATTGTTTTTTTTGCGGCGGCTGAGAATCTGTGCCACGCGCTGGATTTCTCTTTCGCGGCCGACAATCGGGTCCAGTTTTCCTTCGGCGGCGGCTTTCGTCATGTCCGTACCGAAGTTGTCGAGTACGGGCGTGTCGTTCGAGGGTTTGGACTGCGAGGCGCCTACGTTGGGCTGCGACGGTTCTTTGCGTGAGGACGAAAAGGGGTCTTCGTCGTCTTCGTCGTCGTCCGTAAAGCCGTCGCGGATGATCTCCGCGTTGTCGTTCAGTATGCCGGCCATGTTTTCCATTCTGTCGTAGAGCAGGTCGTAATATACGCCCCTGTCACGCAGTATTTGTGCGAGCGGACTTTCTTCGTTTCTCAGCAGCGCCATCAGCAGATGTTCCGTTCCGATATATTTGCTCTTGAACAGGCGCGATTCGAGTACGCACATGCGCAGAATGCGTTCGATGTCGTCTTCCGGCAGTTGCGGCGCCATCTCCGCAAACCGGTCCGGATGCGTCTTTATTCTTGATTCGATATTCTGCTTGAGCCGGGGCAGGTCGACCTTCAACTCTTCGAGCAGTTTCACCGCCCTGCATGTCTCTTCGTTGAGAAGCCCCAGCATGAGGTGTTCGGAATGCACGGCTCTGTTTTTGAGTCGCAGGGCTTCTTCGCGGCCATGACGCAATGCACTGACCAGTCTTGTTGAATATTTGTTCTCCATTATCTTCATTACTTCTTCTTCGTCTGCAAAAATATGATACTTTTTTGTTTCCAGCAAACTTCGTGCCATTTTTCGGAACTAATTCTCAATTCTCAATTTATTGTATTACTTTTGTAACCGGTAACTAAAAACAAAAACAGACATGCACATAGCGAATCCCATATACGACACGGTCTTCAAATTCATGATGGAAGACAACCGGGTGGCGAAGGCTTTCCTGTCGGCAATC
>JAIRYD010000187.1 GCA_031267935.1 Tannerella sp. | reverse complement strand
GGATTAATCAGATCCGTATTCTTGGCGTCGGGGGTGAACGTCAACTGGATATTACCCGCTGTGCTCTGACTGGCCAGATTCGAATTGAAATCTTCAACCGACAATACGCGCGGAGCGGCTTCATGAAGGCTGAAAAGAATCAAGTGCTCCTTATAAAAGTGAGCGGTGTCATGCAAATCGAAAGCATGCGCTCTTACCAACTGGATATCACCAATGTTTGGATTCGTGCTTTTAGATTTCCACGCCAAAGTGAAATAGTAGTCATCATTATTGGGGTCGGCTATTGCCAAATAGACGGTATCACTCAAACTGCCGGAATAATCATAGGAAAAGCGCCAGTTACTCTGATCTCCGCCAACTACATACGAGCTATCCGTATTCGGCATATATGCGAATTGGACAAACTCTGTACCGCTCACACCATTATCTTGATATGACGATTGTCCGTAATACATATACTGACCCTGAGCAGCACTAGGACGCAGAGGCGATAGCTCATTATTACTCGCAATTGATAAATCCAGTCCGTACTCTTTGTTCGTAAAAACAAAGGTCGGACGCTTTCCCTGGTTTTCCCGATCCACATTCACACACCAAAGCGCTTGACGCAACTTTAGATACGTTGAATCGGCGCTGCCATAATCAAATAGACGGAGCGAATCAGCCAAAAACACGTGACCGTTTCCATCCAAGGCCAACACGCTGTCTCCTGTCAGGGGATTGTTGTATCCCAGGTTTGTCACCTTTAAATGATAAGCTCCCAATCCTACGCCATCAGGCAAGCTATTTACCTTAGGCCCTACGCCATTTCCTGCGTTAGCAGCAAATGCCGTCACCAATAGCATAAGCGAAGCCGCTAATAAAGTAAAAATTTTTTTGTTCATAATCAAATAATTTAATATTAATACTAAGTAAATTAATTTATTCTGTTTCAATTTGTTATATTTGTTTTAGCGAAAGTGTACCCACTCTTTCGAAGGTACATTTTTCACTGCAACAAAAATACGCATTAGTTTTATATCTGCAAGCATAAATTCTCTTTTTTTTATGATTTATGTGCGTTTCTTACCAAAAAACCGTGTTTCCCGGTACGAAACCGCCAGTTTCCACAACATAAACACATTCCATCGCTCGCACGATGCGTAGCGCGCATCTGCAGAACCGTTTGGGTTTTCATTATGTCTTTCATCTCAAGCAGCATCTCCTCCTGTCCATTTTAAGTTTATACCAATATACATTTCATTTCCATATCATATATAATTAAGATGTACGCACGTACATTATATAGTAACAGCGACATGCTTATCCGTTCTTCTCTTTTGACTTTGTTTTCAGTCATTGTTTCCAAACTTGAGCCGAAACCCGGACTCGAACCGGGGACCTATTCATTACGAATGAATTGCTCTACCAACTGAGCCATTTCGGCGTCTTGTTTTCCTTATAATATTAATTTCAACTTTCAATAATGCATTCAGCCGCAAAGATAGCAATTAATTCCACATGGTAAAGCGGTTTTTGAAAAAAAAATGCGGCCGGATGCAATTTTTTTTGCGGTCGACCGATTATACCGGATGCAGCACACGTTTTTATGCCGCCGGAAGCATTTCTACCCACAGACTGCACGGATCGGCGCAGATTTTTTGTCCTCGAAAATCCATGTAATCCGTGCGCACACCTCACAAACTGCGAGGCTTGCCGCATCATTGCGAGGCACGAAGCAATCCATACAGTGGATAACCTGGATTGCTTCACTGCGTTCGCAATGACGTCGTATGTGCTTTGCTGTAATTGTCAACGGGACAGGCTGAAAAGGAGAGATTCGCTCCGTCATGACGAAGATACGCGTTCCCCTTCCCTCAGTTACAGGCATGTTCCACCCCGTCATGACGCGACACACCTCGCCCATCCATGCAGCGGGAGCAATTATGAAAAACGACAAATTGAAAGGCATCCTTTTGAGATGCCCTTTCCGGCCTGTTTCAGCGACATTGGCGGGGGTTATGATTTTTTTCTCTCCGGCGCTGCGGCGATGATTTTCAGGCAGTCGTCGAGCGTCAGTTTTTCGGGGTCTGTGTTTTTTGGAAGTCTGAAATTGCGGCCGGCGTGTGCGATATAGGCGCCGTAGCGGCCGTGAAGGATTTCGATGTCTTCGGCTTCGAATTTGGCGATGTGGCGCTGTGTTTCCTTCCGGTGCTTGTCTTCAATGAGCTGGATGGCTTCGTCTGCCGTGATGGAAAGCGGGTTGAGAGTCCGGGGGATGGAGATGTATTTCCCGCAGTGGCGGATGAACGGACCGAAACGGCCTGCGCCGGCTGTCAGTTCGTCGCCTTCGTATTCGCCGATGATGCGCGGGAGGTCAAAGAGTTTGAGTGTTTCTTCGAGAGTGATGGTTTCGATGGACTGCTCTTTCATGAGCGAGGCGAAGCGGGGTTTGGCCTCCTTGTCGTCCGGATTGGCATGTCCGATCTGGGCGATGGGACCGTAGCGGCCTATTTTGACGAACACGGGTTCGCCGCTTTTCGGGTCGGTGCCGACCTGTCTTTCGCCGATTTTGTGTGCAGTCTTTACGGCCGAAACCGCTTCGACGACAGGGTGAAACAGGCGGTAGAATTTGTCGAGGGCTCCGGTCCAGCTCAGTTCTCCTTCGGCAATGGCGTCGAATTCTTTTTCTACGTTTGCCGTGAAGTTGTAGTCGATGATGTCCGGAAAGTATTCCGTGAGAAAGTCGTTCACGACCGTGCCCGTGTCGGTAGGGATCAGTTTGTTGCGGTCGGCGCCGATTGTTTCCTTCTTTTGGGAGGATTTTATTTTTCCGTCTTTGAGTGCGCAGATGTGATACGTGCGTTCTTCGCCCGGCTTGTCGCCGCGCACGACGTATTCGCGATTCTGAATCGTTTGGATCGTGGGGGCGTATGTCGAGGGTCGCCCGATTCCCAGTTCTTCGAGGCGGCGCACCAGGCTGGCTTCGGTGTATCGCGGCGGACGTTGCGTGAAGCGTTCGGTGGCGATGATTTCCTGCTGCGTCAGCGGTTCGTTCGGCTTGACGGGTGGCAGAAGGCCGTTTTCCTGTTCCTTTTCCGTTTCGTCGTCGCTGCTTTCTCTGTATACGTGCAGAAATCCGTCGAACTTGATGACTTCGCCCGTGGCTACGAATTTTTCTTTCATCGCGCCGGCGCGGATGGAGATGGCCGTGTTTTCCAGTTCGGCATCGGCCATCTGGCAGGCAATCGTGCGTTTGAAAATCAGGTCGTACAGTCTCTTTTCCTGTGTGTGGGCGCTGATCTCGGACGTGTTCATGTACGTCGGGCGTATGGCTTCGTGCGCTTCCTGTGCGCCTTTGCTTTTTGTCTGGTATTTGCGAAATTTATGATACTTTTCGCCATACGTCCCGACGATGGCTTCCCGTGCCGTGCCGAGCGCCAGGTCGCTCAGGTTCACCGAGTCTGTACGCATGTATGTGATATGTCCCGATTCGTAGAGCCGCTGGGCGATCATCATCGTCTGCGATACTGAAAAGCCGAGTTTGCGGGCGGCTTCCTGCTGAAGGGTCGACGTGGTGAAGGGGGCGGCCGGCGATTTGCGGACCGGCTTCGTGGTGATGTCTTCGATTGTAAAATCGGCCGACTTGCATGTTTCCAGAAAACTTTCCACCTCCGCCATGTCTTTCAGACGTCTGTTCAACTCGGCTTTCAGCAGTGTTTCGCCGTCGGGCAGCACGAAAGTGGCGATCACGCGGAACGACGATTCGGACGTGAACTGCTGGATCTCGCGTTCGCGTTCCACAATCAGACGCACGGCTACCGACTGCACGCGTCCGGCCGACAGGGCCGGCTTCACCTTGCGCCACAGGATCGGCGACACCTCGAATCCGACAATCCTGTCCAGCACGCGACGTGCCTGCTGGGCATTTACCAGATTGATGTCGATGCACCGCGGCGTTTCCAGCGCGTGCAGAATGGCATTCTTCGTGATTTCGTGAAAGACAATACGCTGCGTGCTCTTTTCGTCCAGCCCCAGCGCCTCGGCCAGATGCCATGCAATGGCTTCTCCCTCGCGGTCTTCATCGGAAGCAAGCAGTACCGTCTCGACTTCGTGAGCCGCCTTTTTCAATTCGGAAACCAGCTTTCGCTTGTCGGCGGGGATCACGTACTGCGGCGCGTAGTTGTTGGCCACGTCGACACTGAATTCCTTCGCCTTCAAATCCCTGATATGACCGTAACTCGACATGACTTTATAGTCTTTCCCCAAAAATTTCTCAATCGTTTTGGCTTTCGCGGGGGACTCTACAATCACTAAATTCTTTTGCATAGCTCTTATATAACCTGATTAAAACGGTCGCAAAGGTACATGAAATATTTTGAATTACACAAAGACGATAAAAAGAATTAGAATCCGTTTTAAATTTTAAACAACCTGCGGACTGCATTCCCCGATTTTTTCAGCATCCCGGAATCGACCGCTGTAAAGCCCTCGATCCGGCTCGGATTGAATGGCATACGGACGGACGGAATAGTCCGGCTTCCCACGCGCTCAAAAAAAAGAATGAACAGGAGAAGCACATAAAACGTCAGTCTCAATTTATTTTACTATTTTTGCAGACAGAATCGAAAAACAGGAAGTTTTTGTGTTTTTAGAGATTCTCTATATATTTAATGTATGGAAATAGAAAGTAAATACGACCCTTCGCGGGTTGAAAAAAAATGGTATGACTACTGGATGAAAAACGGTTTTTTTCATTCCGAACCTGACAGTCGTGAACCTTTTACGGTGGTGATCCCGCCGCCAAACGTGACCGGCGTGCTGCACATGGGACACATGCTGAACAATACGATTCAGGATATCCTGGTACGTCGCGCCCGTATGATGGGGAAAAATGCCTGCTGGGTACCCGGCACCGACCATGCTTCCATCGCTACCGAAGCGAAAGTAGTAGCCAAACTGGCCTCCGAAGGCATTGCAAAAACCGATCTGAGCCGCGACGAATTCCTCCGGCACGCCTGGGACTGGACGGATAAACACGGCGGCATCATCCTCGAACAGCTGAAAAAACTGGGCGCCTCGTGCGACTGGGACCGTACATGCTTCACCATGGACGAAAAACGCTCGGAAAGCGTAATCAAAGTGTTTGTAGATTTGTATAACAAAGGATTGATATACCGGGGCGTGAGAATGGTCAACTGGGACCCTGCCGCCAAAACCGCCCTCTCGGACGAAGAAGTCATCTACCGGGAACAGCAGGGCAAACTGTATTATCTCCGTTACCGAATCGTCCCGACCTCGCCCGACAGCGACGACGGCGCTTACCTCGTGGTGGCAACCACGCGTCCCGAAACGATTTTCGGCGATACCGCCGTATGCATCAACCCGAACGATCCGAAAAACGCCCATCTGAAAGGACGGAAAGTCATCGTCCCCATCGCCAACCGCGAAGTGCCGGTCATTGAAGATGAATACGTGGATATTGAATTTGGTACGGGCTGTCTGAAAGTGACGCCGGCACACGACATCAACGACTACATGCTCGGCGAAAAATACAACCTCGAAACAGTCGATGTCTTCAACGACGACGGTACACTCAATGCACACGGCATGCATTACGCAGGAATGGATCGCTTCGAAGTGCGTGAAAAAATCGAAACGGAGCTTGAAAATGCAGGTCTGATGGAAAAAACGGAAACATACGCCAACAAGGTCGGCTTCTCCGAACGCACCCATGTACCCATCGAACCGAAGCTGTCCATGCAATGGTTTCTCGAGATGGAACGACTGGCCAAACCGGCTTTGGACGCCGTCGAAGATGATATCATCCGGTTCTATCCCGCCAAATTCAAAAACATGTATCGCCACTGGATGGAAAACATCAAGGACTGGTGTATCTCGCGCCAACTCTGGTGGGGACATCGGATCCCCGCGTATTACCTCCCGCAAGGCGGCTATGTCGTGGCCGATACGCCCGAAAAAGCATTGCAGCTCGCCCGCGAAAAATCCGCAAACCACTCCCTGACGCTTGCCGATTTGCGGCAGGACGAAGATGTGCTGGATACGTGGTTCTCCTCGTGGCTGTGGCCCATCTCCGTGTTCGACGGCATTAATAACCCTGACAATAAGGATATCACCTATTACTATCCAACCAACGACCTGATCACCGCACCCGAAATCATCTTCTTCTGGGTGGCGCGGATGATCATTTCGGGATTCGAATATCGCCGTTTGCCGTGTTTTTATAATGTATATTTCACGGGAATTGTCCGGGATAAACTGGGACGCAAGATGTCCAAGTCGCTCGGCAACTCGCCAGATCCCATTGAATTGATGGATAAATACGGCGCCGACGGCGTGCGTATGGGTATGCTGCTTTCCTCGCCCGCAGGTAACGACCTGCCCTTCGACGAAGCCTTGTGCGAACAGGGCCGAAACTTCAACAATAAGATATGGAACGCATTCCGTCTGGTAAAAGGATGGGAGATAGCCCCGGTCGAAGCGCCGCAACCCGAATCGGCTGCCATTGCCATTTGCTGGTTCGGCGCGCAACTCAACCGGACTATCGCGAAAATCGACGACTTGTTCACCAAATATCGCATCTCGGAGGCGCTGATGGAAGTCTACAAACTTTTCCGGGACGACTTCTCTTCGTGGTATCTCGAAGCAATCAAACCTGCATATCAACAGCCTGTTGATCGCAGGACATTCGAATTCACGCTCAAATTCTTCAATTCGTTGCTGCGACTGCTTCATCCTTTCATGCCCTTCATTACAGAAGAGTTATGGCATGCGCTCATCGACCGCAAACCGGGCGAAAGCATCATGATCTTGAATCAACCGCCATATCATGCCGAAAGGCAGAACGACGCGCAGACGCTCGAGGATTTCGACTACGTCAGGGAAGTGATTGCAAATATTCGCTCCATCCGCTTGCAAAAGAATATTGCACAGAAGGAACCGCTTGTTCTGCAGGCGCTCTCCAATCACAATCCGGATTATGACGCACTACTGGCAAAAATGACGAACTTGTCTGCCGTCGAAAAAACGGCGGACAAAGCGCCCGGCTCGGTTTCGTTCCTTGTCGGGACGCGCGAATATGCCGTTCCGCTGTCCGCAAATATCGATGCCGGAGAAGAAATCGCCCGGCTCGAATCCGAGATAGAATATACGGAAGGATTCTTGGATTCGGTGATAAAAAAACTTGGTAACAAGAATTTTGTCGCCAATGCAAAACCCGAAGTCGTGGCAAACGAACGCAAGAAACAAGCCGATGCACAGACAAAACTTCACGCGCTGCACGAGAGCCTTGCGCAGTTGAAAAAGTAGAAAATAAATGTGAAAATGTTTTTTTAACGCTTTGGAGTGAGACTGTCCGGATTTTTATATCTATTTTTATTGCTTCATTAAATAAACAGAGTTATCATGCAAAACAGAAGAACTTTTTTCAAACAGAGTTTCGCCGGCGCGCTGATGTTGGGCGCCACCCCGTTAGTCGGGAATGCGAATGCTGCCGGAATGATGGATCCGGTTAAACCGAAGGCTCCCAAGGCCGTGAACCCTTTCAAACTGGGAATGGCGGGCTTTACGTTCGTGAATTTCGATTTGGACACTACACTGAAAACACTCGAACGGCTGGATGTTCATTATCTGTGTATAAAGGATTTTCACCTCCCGCTGGACAGTACGGACGAGCAAATCAAGGCTTTTCACGAAAAATGTGCGGCGCACAAGGTGACCGGTTATGCCGCAGGACCCATCTACATGAAATCCGAAGCCGAAGTAGACCGTGGCTTCGCCTATGCAAAACGTGTGGGTGTCAAGCTGATTGTAGGCGTGCCCGAATACGAGATTCTGCCTTACGTCGACAAAAAAGTGAAGGAGTATGATTTCCACTACGCAATCCACCTGCACGGGCCTGACATCAAAACCTATCCCGATGCCACCGACGCGTGGGAACATACGAAAGACCTGGACAGGCGCCTCGGCATGTGTCTGGACATCGGACACGACTTGCGCAACGGCTGCGACCCGGTTGCCGACCTGAAAAAGTATCACACCCGCGTGTTCGACATGCACATCAAGGATGTAACGGACTCGACGAAAGCAGGTACAGGTATCGAAATCGGACGCGGTAAAATCGACTTCCCCGCACTGGTCCAAGCCATGCGCGAAGTAAACTATACCGGCATGTGCAGTCTTGAATATGAGAAAGATATGAAAGATCCATTCCTGGGTATTGCCGAGTCGATCGGATATTTCAAAGCGATTGCCGATTTGTAGTACGGGGCGTGCGTCCGGTTTTATGAAAAAAACAGGATATCTGCCGTTTGTCGTTTTATGCGGCGTGTTGTCGGCATGCAGTTCGCTCAGGTATATGTCTATCGAGACGTATAATCCTGCCGATGTGACGTTTCCTCCGGATGTGCATAAGGTCTTGATTGTCAATAATACGGTGCCGCAATCGCCGGCGCCGTTCAAGACCGCTTTCCGGAAAGAGACCGACACGGTGACGGTGATGTTCGACGGCGTGGCAACCGTCTTTTGCCGTACATTGGGCGAAGTGATTGCCGAATCGTCTTATTTTGAGGATGTACTCCTGTATGAAGGCAGTTTTCGTGCAGATAGCCTCGACTGGCGGGATGCGATGCTGACGTCCGCGGAGGTCGAACAACTGTGTGACGAGCAAGATGTCGACGCGGTGGTTTCCCTGGACAAACTCCTGGTCGGCATGAATGAGTCAATCATGAATGTCGGTGATTACGGAACGATGGAACTGCTTCTGGATGTGACGGTTTCCGGCATGCTTCGCACGTATTTGCCCGGAAGATCCGCCCCGCTGAATGCCATTCAGCTATCCGACACGGTCTATTCGCTGCTCGGAGCGCTTACGTCGGAAGATATTCATTTTGCACTGGGAACCGCTTTCGAGGGCCTTGCGGAAAAGTATCATACCTGCTTCATTCCGCATTGGAGCGAAGATGTGCGCTGGTATTACGTCTCATCTGCTGCACGTTGCAAGGAAGCCGCCGCCTTTATGGCAGCCGGAAAGTGGCTGCTCGCCGCCGATATGTGGGCGGCGCTCTACGACGCAGCCGCTTCGCCGGAAACGAAAGCGCGTATGGCTTCCAACCTGGCATTGTGCAGCGAGATGACCGGCGATTTCACCCGGGCGCTGCAATGGGCGGAACAGGCCTGTCGGCATCTGGAAGAAAGCGATTCGACCGCAGACGACCGCATGCCCGGGATGCAAAAAGTCTATTTGTCCGTGCTGAACTACCGTATCGAGGCTGAAAAGAAACTTCGGAAGCAGACGTATTAGCCTGCATAATGGGCGCCTTCCGGATTGTTGCATGTTCATACTGTTCCCGTTGTGATTATCATGCCTCGCCGCCATCATTGCGGACGCGTACTTGTTCGTCGCAATGATGCGGCGGGACGTCTATACACCTTGCCGTAATGCCATAAGGGAACCTCTAAAAAAACGACTTCTGCGTTACGCTTCGTCACTAAAATGCTCATTTACAACAGGTTAACTCCGCTTTTAGTTCCTCGCAAGCCTTGAATTCGGAGTTTTTAGAAGTCCCCATAAGGATAAACCGAAAAAGCAAGGCTCGCTCCGTCTTTGCGAGGGACGAAGCAATCCAGTGGATACAAGACTCCCGGATTGTTTCACTGCGTTCGCAAATGACGAGATCCGGAAGAAGATATTGATGATAAAATTTGCCGATTATAAATCTGCCGTTGGCATAATAACCTTTCGGAAGACATAATGCTTGTGACTTATGCCTTTGAAAACAAATGATATCTATTTACAGAAACAATGTCGAACAAACAAAACGAATCATTATGAAACAGAAATGTATTACACTGTATTTGCTTCTCGCCGCACTCGCGGCATGTACGGGCGCCGGCGCGCAGACGCTGATGAATCGCGACGCGGCAATTACCAGTGCCGTCGCAGACATCTCCACCGCCAATCAAAAGAAACTGATCGAAGACCTGGTCGCCTTCCATAACCGCAACAACCTGAGCAGCCGGACCGACCCGGACCGGGGCATAGGCGCGGCCGCCGAATACCTCTACCTGAAAGCGCGCTCGTACGCGCCCGCATCGGACGGACGCCTGAGTATCGAAAAAATCCACTACACCGCAGGCGGCGCCGGCACGCGCCTGGGACGCGAAGTGACGCTCTGCAACATCGTCGCAACAATAAAAGGAGGCCACGCGACGGACAACCGCGTCATCGCCGTCCTGGCACACTACGACAGCCGCAACGGCGACGGCAACGACTCACTTGCATACGCGCCGGGCGCCAACGACGACGGCAGCGGCATCGCATGCCTGATGGAAATGACACGCATCATGTCGAAATTCGACCTGCCCGTCACCGTAAAACTGATCTTCCTCTCCGGCGAAGAACACGGACTGTTCGGCGCGGCGCACATGGCCGCCCTCGCCCGCCGCGAAAACTGGAACCTGATTGCCGTCATCAACAACGACATGATCGCCAATTCGAACGCCAGCGAAACGAACACGCAGACCAATACCGTCGTGCGCGTATTTTCCGAAAACATTCCCGCCGTCGAAAACGACGACGCACGCCGGATTCGCATCTACAACTCGGCCGAAAACGACAGCCCCTCGCGCCAGCTGGCACGCTACATCAAGGAAACGGGCGAACGCTACGTCGACAACATGACGGTCAAACTCGTCTACCGCAACGACCGCTTCGGACGCGGCGGCGACCATACGCCCTTCAGCAGACAGGGATTTGCCGCCGTACGCATGTGCGAAGTGAATGAAAACTACGACCGCACGCATCAGTACGTACGCGAAGAAAACGGCCGTCGATACGGCGACGAAACGTGGGCCGTCGATTTCGAATACCTGCGCAAAAATACGGGCATCAATCTTGCTGCAATACTGAATATGGCGCTCGCGCCCGCCGCACCCGAAAACGTCCGGCTCATCACCGCCGGGCTGACCAACCACGTCGACCTCTCGTGGGATGCGCCCGCCGGTGGAAAAACGCCGCATGCCTACTACGTCCTCATACGCGAAACAGACTGCTCGCAATGGCAGACGAAAATCCTTGTCCGGGACACACAGGCAAGCCTGCCCTTCAGCAAAGACAATTATTTCTTCGCGGTTCAGAGTGTGGACGAAGACGGACACGAAAGTCCGGCCGCCTTCGCATACGGGAGCAACAGGTGACGCACCCCGCCCCCCCTTACTGCCCCAGATCGCCCAGCATCGGGATATCTTCGATGCAGTAGGGCGTTTCCTGATAGACGTAGTAATTCAGCCAGTTTGCAAACAGCAGATGGGCATGCGAGCGCCAGCGCACGACGGGCGGATTGGCCGGATCGTCGTCCCGGTAGTAGTGGACGGGCATCGAGATGGACAGACCTCTGCTCAGGTCGCGCACGTACTCGTCGTGCAGCGTGTTCGAGGCATATTCCGAATGTCCGGTAATGAAAAAATCGCGTCCGCCACGCGCCATCACCATGTAGACGCCTGCCTCTTCGCTTTCGGAAAGCAGTTTCAGCCCGGGCACCTTCAGGACGTCGTCGCGCCGTATTTCCGTATGGCGGCTGTGAGGCACATAAAACTCGTCGTCGAATCCGCGGAAGATGGACCGGTACGGGTCGTTGCTCCGGTGCTTGAAGATGCCGAACATCTTGGCCGGCAGGTCATACTTGGGGATGTTGTAGAAATGATACAGGCCGGCCTGCGCCGCCCAGCATATATATAATGTGGAAGTCACGTGCCTGCGACTCCAGTCGAAAATTTCCGTCAGTTCATCCCAGTAGGTGACCTCCTCGAAACCGAGTTGCTCGACGGGTGCACCCGTGACGATCATGCCGTCGAAACAGCAGTTTCTCATCTCGTCGAAATCGCGGTAGAAGGTTCGCATGTGCTCTACGGGCGTATTCTTAGGCTGATGCCCCTTGATTTTCATGAAAACAAGTTCCACCTGCAGCGACGAATTGCTCAGCAGGCGAATCAAATCCGTTTCTGTCGTAATCTTGAGGGGCATCAGGTTCAGTACCACGACGCGCAGGGGGCGAATATCCTGTTCGGACGCGCGCAGCGAATCCATCACAAAGATGTGCTCTTTCTTCAGCAGGTCGACGGCCGGAAGATTCTTCGGCAGGTTCAGCGGCATAACTCTGTATACTGAAAAGTCCGTTTCAACGCTGCACGATCTGCAGGAGATTGCCTTCGGGATCGGTGAAGTTGCGTATCCGTCCGCCGCCTACCGCTTCGAACTCTGCGCCTTCCCATACCACTCCATGTCCGTCCAGCGCTGCGATGGCCGCATCCATGTCTGCCACGCGCAGGGCCAGATGCGACCAGCCCGGCGTACAGACGCTGCGCGCAGGACGTGCCGTATCGTCGCGGGGCATGATCTCGATCAGCGTGCCGTCGGGCGCCCCGACAAGATATACCGGCTTGTCGGTACGCGTATGTACGCTATAACCCAGCACGTCGCAATACCACTTGCTCAGTGCGTCCACATCGTCGGCGGCAATCGCCGGATGGTCTATTCCAAGAAATACTTTTTTCATATATGTCTGTCTGTTTACAGGTTGCAAAGGGAAACCTCGTGTCCGGAAAATTCAGTCGGTCAGCAGTTCGTCGATTTTTGCACACATTGCCGCAAATTCGTCCGTGTCGTACAGACGGGTCAGGAAGGCAATCCTGCCTGTGGTATCGACAATCACGTTGCGCGTGATTCCCGCCTTGCGTTCGGCATAGAGGGCAAAGATGTCGGCGCCCGGATCAAGTCCCATCGGATAGGTGACGGCCATCTGCTTCACAAATGCCTCGACGGTTTCCTGCGGCTCGTCGCGATCGACGCCATACAGGGCAAATTTCGGATTGCTCCCGTGCTTCAGCCAAATGTCGCTCTCGATAAAAGGCATCTCCTTGCGGCATACGCTGCACCAGCTTGCCGTGAACTGCAGCATCACAATCCTGCCGCGCAGATCGGACAGTTTTACCGTTTCGCCGGCAACCGTCGTCATCGTAAAATCGGGCGCCATGTCGCCTACCTCAACAATGTATCCCCTTTCGTCCGCCGCCGTTTCGGCTTCGGCCACAACCTGTTCGGAGGGTGCTTCCGCACCGTCTCCCGCGTCCTGGCTCCTGTTTCCCGTACACGAAAACATGCAGCACGCTACCGCTGGCAATAAAAATGAATAAATACGTTTCATTCTGTTCAATAATAAATTAGTTATTAAATATTTCAATATTCTGTTTCTTTTCGAAGGGCAAAGATAGCATCTTTTTGTCGGAAATCAACCGGGCGACCGAATAATCGGGAAATTTAAGCCGCGAATGTGCGAATATTAAAAGTATCTTTGCGGTCGGAAAAAGATAAATGGCTCGCCGTAGCACAGCATTACTCATTTATTGAAGCCGAGTAAAAGACAGATTTTTATTCCGTCTAACTTAAAAATTAATGACTATGAAATTTCGCGTTCTTACTACTGTTTTTATCACCATATTCTGTGCAAATGATGTTCTTGCCCAAACCAAAGGCATGCAACCTATTATCGATTCCCATGTCCATGTAAAAACCACTGCGGACGATTACCCGAAACCCTTTGAAGAATATCTTGAAGAGAACAAAGAATTCAACCTGAAGTATGTTTTCGGAATAACCATGGCTGATCAAGGGGTAATGGATGAAACCAGGGCTCGAAATGACTCTCTTTTCTCCCTTGCAAAAAAATATCCCCAATTCGTTCCCGTCTGCTCCGTACACCCCTATGACGGGCATGAAGCGATACTGGAACTGGACCGGATCGTCGCCTTGGGTGGAAAAATAATAAAACTTCATCCCATCTCGCAGAATTTCGAGATACTGGACCAGCGCGTCACTACGTTGGTCGAAGCAGCGGGAGAGCGTAACCTTATAGTACTTATGGACGGTTTCGGTCTTGTTATTGGGGATTATTTAGAAGACCTTCTCAAACTGGTTCTGTTCAATAAAAAAACGAATTTCATTATAGCCCATATGGGTGGGTACGACTTCACTAAGTTAATGGGCCATCATCTGGTAAGACGTTATCACCCTTATATGTTCGATAATCTTTGGTTCGACTTCTCAGCGACCGTTATCATGGCGGCAGACTCCCCATTCCAAGACCAGTTGGAATGGATTATCCGGACGGTTGGAACGGATAGGGTACTATTTGGCAGTGACGACCCCACCGGAACGCTTACCGAGACTATGGAAGCATTTGATAAATATAATTTTACTGCGGAGGAAAGAAACCTTATTCTCTACAATAATGCGGCGAAACTGCTAAGGCTCGATTAACAGACATAGTCTGTCCGAATAAGGTACCAAAGATGAAAATCTAAAATAACATTCGTACATTCGCGGCTTCCTCCGGCCTTTCAAAAAAACGTTCGGTTGTTTTGGTGTACTGCATAATTTATTCAACCGGTCTGTTCTGAAGAAGACGCTGCAATTCCGCAATCCGTTTGTCCTTTTCTTCAATGACTTTGTCCTTTTCTTTGAGCGCTTTATTCTTTTCTTCGAGTGCTTTGTCACTTTCTTCGAGCGCTTTGTCACGCTCTCTGATTTTACTGAAGTAAATGACGTCAAGTACACGCATCGTTTCTTCTTCGTCTTCCAGGCGTTTGCGTGCTTCCGGATCTGCCGCCATCCCGTACAGGACGGATGTGATGATATCCATATTTTCGTCGTCGGGCTGATAGGGGTATTCTTTCACCACTCCCGAGTTGTCTTTGACGAAGTATGCCTGTTCGAAAATGCTCAGCAGCTTGTCCAGATTTGTCGTGTAGCGCACATCCGTGATTCTGCTCGCCTGAATCACGTAGCTGTCATGTGTAAGCATCTCTATGAAATCGGATTTCGCATGGATTGTTTCCCTGTTTCTCATATCCATATATGTGCGTCCGACTTTGACGCATGGGCTTTCCATACCGTCGAGATTGAATCCGAGAATATAAATCGTCGTGATCGGAAGAGTTGTTTCCCTGCCGTTTACCGATTCTTTTTTCCCGTACTGTTCGCCGAGGTATTTGCGGAAACGCATCATGTCGTCCTTATCCCATGCTTTCTGAACCTCTATCAATACCTTTTCCGGTCTGCCGCCTTCGGTTTGAACGGTTGCCATAAAATCCAGGCGGAGTATGGAATACGGGATTTCTTCCGAATC
>JAIRYD010000170.1 GCA_031267935.1 Tannerella sp. | reverse complement strand
TGAAGAGGCAAAAGCGTGGTATGAGAATCCGATATACCAAAAGGCAAAAGAACATCGTCTCAAAGGAGGAATATACAGGGCTATAATTGTGGATGGTATCCGTAAATAATTTGTACCGGTATAAAACAAGTAATTATCAAATAACAAACATTTTAAACAGTAACTACAATGAACAATTTTTTAGAACTGTGTAAATTGCGTCAAAGTTGTAGAGGGTTTTCGGAACAGCCGGTAGAACATGACAAGCTGGTGCAATGCGTTGAAGCAGTTCATCATCAATTTCAAGGCTCAATCCTATTTTATCTATTCTTAAAATCAAAATTCTTTCAGTTTAAGGGTAAGACAAATTGCGCTTGCAATTTTATTGCTTATCGTTTTGTATTTCGCACTAAAAAATACTGCCTTAAAAGCCGCTTTTGCGGCTTTTCTTTCGTGCTTTGGTTTTTGCCAAACACTCATAAACAACAATTAAAAACGGCATTAAAACGCCGTTTTTTTGTTGTTTTTTCTTTGCTTCTTAATCTTATAGTTATTTATTGCAGAAATAGTTGTACCTTTGCACCGCGCAATAGATACTGATATTTATTTCTATATACGGATGAATTTTTTGTACCTCTTTTGTACCACAATATACATAAAATACTGATAGTAAATTAAATAAATATTCTGTATCGGGAAATAACCCCTAATCAAAAGAAATTTATGTACACTAAAATAACCATCAATATTATTATATTTAAAATGGGCATTGCTAATTAAATATATATTATTATCTTTGCAGAAAAAACGATATGAATTGTCCTGAATGTACGAGCGAAAAGAGTGTTAAATCCGGTATTATCAAAGGGAAACAGCGATATAAATGTAAGGAATGCGGATGTAACCATACCGTAGAGCTAAAGTCAGCAGGCAAGCCGAAATCAATGAAAAAGCAAGCCTTACATCCATATCTCGAAGGATTGGGTTTTCGTTCCATCGGAAGATTTTCAGGTGTAAGTAATGTTTCCGTTTTAAACCGGATACGCAGTTTTGGCGGGGAAGTGCAGGAACTTAATTCCGAAAGTCGGGAAATAGATATGGTTGAAGTGGATGAGATGCACTCCTGTATTGGTTCAAAAAAAACTACTGTCGGATATGGATTGCTGTTAATAGATAGGGGAAAAGATTCATCAATTTCATTATTGGCGACAGAAGCAACGAAACGGCGGAAAAGTTTCGGGAAACGATAAAGCAGCATGAAATGGAATATATAGCAAGTGATTACCGGAAAGCATACGAGCACATTATTCCGAAAGAAAAGCATATTCAAACAAAAGCGGAAACATTTACTGTTGAAGGATATAACAGCTTGTTTCGACATTTTTCAGCGAGAATGAGGAGAAAATCAAAATGCTACTCTAAAAAAGTAGAAATGCTAAGACTGTCTTTCCTTTTGCTAATACATTATCGAAATGGAACATTATGTATACTTAGTTAGCAATGCCATATATTTAATTAGCAATACCAGAAGATTTATCATTCCGTTTGCGCGGCACGCAGGGATGTTTTCCACATCTCGTGCACCGCTTTTCAACCGGCTGTTTTCCTTGTGTGCTCCGTGTTTGAATAACTCATCCTTTTTCCGGTGAATATTTGGGGACTTCTAAAAACTCCGAATTCAAGGCTTGCGAGGAGCTAAAAGCGGAGTTTACATGTCGTAAATGAGCATTTTAGCGACGAAGCGTAACGCAGAAGTCGGAGTTTTTAGAGGTTCCCATTTGAAAAACATACCCGATGTTTCCCTCATCCGCATCTGTCCCGAACTCAGGCCAGCAGATGCTCCAGCAGAATCTTAACCCCCGTTCCCATCAGTATGAGGCCACCGATAATGCCTGCGGCCTTCACCCTGGCCTTTTTGCCGAAACGGTGGCCGAAGCATACGCCGCATGCCACAGCGAGAAACGTCCCGCTGCCGATGATGAATGCCTGCCAGACGATCATGGCGCTCTTCAGTATGGCGAGCGAAATACCCACGGCGAGGGCATCGATACTCGTAGCAAAAGACATATAAATCAGCGTGCCGTTATGGAGCAGGTTGATGGAGCGTTCCTCCCCTTTTCCGAACAGTTCGTCGTAGATCATCCGTCCGCCCAGATAGGCCAGCAGCCCGAAGGCCACCCAATGGTCGAAGGCATAGACGTAGCGCTCGAATCCCATGCCGAACAGATATCCGGCCAGCGTCAGTCCTCCCTGGAAAAGAGCCATTACGAGCGCTATTTTCAGCACGTGCCACACGCGGCAATCCTTTATTGCAGCGCCTCCGACAATGGAAACGACCAGACTGTCCATCGAAAGACCGACGGTTATCATCAACACCTCGAAAATCATCGTTGTCTGCGGGGAGAAGTGTTAGAAATGGTCTGCGACGATGATCTCTGCCGCGGGCTTGCGCGGTCCGGACGTCTGTTCGAACAGGCCGGAACCGGCGGGATAGCCTACCGGGATGATGACCGCCGCCTCGACGCCGTCGGGCAGGCCGAAAGCGCCGGCACACCGTTTCGCGTCGAAATGACAGACCCAGCATGTGCCCAGTCCCTGTTCGGCCGCAGCCAGGCAGATATGTTCGGAGGCAATCGCCACGTCGATATCGGCATGATCTTTCGCATCGAACGGACGCTTCCACGACCGGTTGTGGTCGCTGCAGACGAGGATGTAGAGCGGGGCGGAACGGAACCATTCGCGCTCGTAGCAAGCCTGTATCGCCACCTTCGCCGCGTCCGAGCGGATCACGACGAAATACCACGGCTGGAAATTGCATGCCGACGGCGCCAGACGCGCGGCTTCCAGAATGTAGTCCAGCTTTTCCTGTTCGACAGGCTGCGGAGAATAACTCCGTATCGAACATCTCTTTCGGATCAAATCATTTAATTGCATACCATTATTATTATATTTCATCTTCAATGCGATATTTGTTGCGGTTCGGCGAATTGCGCGAAACCAGTTCGCCGAGGAATCCCGAGAGAAACAGTTGCGTGCCGAGAATCATGGCGGTGAGCGAAATGTAAAAGAACGTATTATTCGTCACCAGCGGCCGCAGATCGCCCGAAAAGATAGACAGCAGCTTGAGCGCAAGCACGTAAATCAGCGCCGCAAAACCAATCAGGAACATCACGCTACCCCACAGGCCGAAGAAGTGCATCGGTTTTTTGCCGAAACGCGAAGTGAACCAGAGCGTGAGCAAATCCAGATAGCCGTTGACAAATCTGTTCAGGCCGAACTTGCTCGCCCCGTGTTTGCGCGCCTGATGCCTGACGACCTTCTCGCCGATTCTTGTGAATCCTTCCATTTTGGCCAGATACGGTATCAGACGGTGCATGTCATTGTATACTTCGATATTCTTGACTACCGCATTCTTGTACGATTTCAGTCCACAGTTGAAATCGTGCAGAAAAATGCCGGAAAATTTTCGCACCGTCGCGTTGAACAGTTTGGTCGGAATGGTTTTCGACAGCGGGTCGTATCGCTTCTTTTTCCAGCCCGAAACGAGGTCGTAGTTGTCTTCCCTGATCATCCTGTACAGTTCGGGAATCTCGTCGGGGCTGTCCTGCAGGTCGGCATCCATCGTGACGACCACGTCGCCCTGCGCCCGCTGAAATCCGCAATGCAGCGCGGGCGACTTGCCGTAGTTGCGCTTGAACTTGATGCCCTTCACGTGCGGCGACGTCTGCGCCAGCCGCTCGATAACTTCCCACGAATCGTCCGTGCTGCCGTCGTTTATATACAATACCTCATAGCTGAAATGGTTTTCATCCATCACGCGCTCAATCCACGCATGCAATTCGGGAAGCGATTCCGCTTCGTTGTAGAGAGGTATTACTACTGAAATATCCATTTGTCCTGAAATAATTTGGCGCACAAAGATAGAAAAAGTATCATGAATAATGACATTTTTTTTTGCCGGATAAAAAAAATATTGTACCTTTACCCCAATTTTAACATTAACTAAAAAACGGATTTATCATGAAGAAAAAAGTTTTATTCGCAACGCTTTTGTTTGCAATCGGTTCAACAACAATTACTGCCCAAAACAATACGTTGACGGCAGATGAAAAAAGAGATGGCTGGGAACTCCTGTTCGACGGGAAAAACTTTGACGGATGGCGTAAATGCAACGCGACCGGTATGCCGGCCAACTGGTCTGTCGACGACGAAGCCATGAAAGTCTCGCGCGGCGCTCAGGCCGGACGCGGACAGGACGGCGACATTCTGTTTGCCGGAAAGAAGTATGCCAACTTCGAACTGTCTGTCGAATGGAAAATCGAAAAGGAAGGCAATTCGGGAATTTTCTACTACGTAGTCGAATATCCCGGACAACCCATCTATTACGCGGCGCCCGAAGTGCAAGTGCTGGATAACTGGAATGCCGGCGACAACAGACTCACCAACCACCTGGCCGGTTCGCTCTACGACATGCGTTCCGCCCTGCCTCAAAACGCCAAGCCTGCGGGCGAGTGGAACAAAATCGTCATCCGGGTGAAAGACGGAAAGGCGACGCACATCCAGAACGGCGAAAAAGTAATCGAATACACGCTCTGGACGCCCGAATGGTATGAAATGGTCGCCAAAAGCAAGTTCAAGGACTGGCAGGGATTCAAGGAAGGTCCTGCCAAAGAAGGATATATCGGTCTT
The DNA here is from genome assembly GCA_031267935.1 of Tannerella sp. Taxonomy (GTDB): domain Bacteria; phylum Bacteroidota; class Bacteroidia; order Bacteroidales; family Tannerellaceae; genus Tannerella. The sequence continues at coordinate 4,870 of JAIRYD010000170.1, read as the reverse complement.
CAGGATCATGGATACAACTGCTGGTTCAGGAACATAAAAATACGCGAACTGTAGAAAGCCGACGATCGTAAAACCGTGTATGTACATTTTTTTTGAAAAAAAATTTGCAAAGTCAAAAACATTGTCTATTTTTGCTGCGAAATTTAGAAGTGAAACAATGATTGTATTGATGAAAAAAAGTAGTTGGTGGCGCTCGCAATTCCCAAATTGTGAGTAAAGCTGTCAATGAAACCTCCTTTCTTAAAAGGCTTGTCCGTACTCACGACAAGCCTTTTTTTATTGTATAAAACAGTCACAAAACAGATACATTAATTAATAGTATGGCAAAAACATATCAGATAGACGAAAACGGATACTACGGGCGATTCGGCGGCGCATACGTGCCGGAGATTCTGTATCGCTGCGTGAAGGATTTGCAGGAGAGGTATCTCGCCGAGCTTGAGAGCGAAACGTTCAGGCAGACATACCGCCGGCTGCTGTGCGACTATGCAGGCCGTCCGTCGCCCCTGTACCACGCCGCACGCCTGAGCGAAAAGACAGGCTGCAAGGTCTACCTCAAACGCGAAGACCTGAATCACACCGGCGCACACAAGATCAACAACACCATCGGCCAGATTCTGCTTGCCCGGCGCATGGGCAAACACCGCATCATCGCCGAGACGGGCGCCGGCCAGCACGGCGTGGCCACGGCCACGGTCTGCGCCCTGATGGACATGCCCTGCGTGGTATACATGGGCAAGACCGACGTAGCACGTCAACAGCCGAACGTCCAGCGGATGCAGATGCTCGGCGCCACGGTCGTGCCCGTCACCTCGGGCAACATGACGCTCAAGGATGCGACCAACGAAGCCATCCGCGACTGGTGCTGCCATCCGGCGGATACGTTCTACATCATCGGCTCGACCGTCGGGCCTCATCCGTATCCCGACATAGTGGCGCGTCTGCAATCGGTCATCAGCGAGGAAATCAAATGGCAGATGCGCGAAAAGGAAGGACGCGATTATCCCGACTACCTGATCGCCTGCGTGGGAGGCGGAAGCAATGCCGCGGGAACAATCTATCATTATCTGGACGACGATCGGGTGAAAATCGTCCTCGCCGAAGCGGGCGGCAAGGGCGTCTGCTCGGGCCTGAGCGCCGCCACCATCCGGCTGGGACGCGAAGGGATTATCCACGGCGCGCGTACGCTGGTAATGCAGAATGACGACGGACAGATCGAAGAACCGTATTCCATCTCCGCCGGACTGGATTATCCGGGCATCGGACCGATACATGCTTTCCTGCACGAACGGAAAAGGGCCGACGTGCTGGCCGTCGACGACGACGAGGCGCTGGCCGCCGCCTTCGAACTGACCCGCATGGAAGGAATCATCCCTGCACTGGAAAGTGCGCATGCCCTGGGCGCACTGAAAAAAATGCGCTTCGAACCGTCGGACATCGCGGTCGTGACGCTCTCCGGCCGTGGCGACAAGGATATGGATACGTATATCCGTACATTCATGAATCAATAATTTAAAATTCAAAAACATGACATATCATTTTACAACCGGAACGAAACAATTGCTTGGCGACCTGCACACGCCGGTGAGCCTCTACCTGAAACTGCGCGACGTGTACTCGAAATCCGCCCTGCTGGAAAGCTCGGATTTTCACGGTCACGAAAACAGCCTGTCATTTATCGCCCTGTGTCCGCTGGCAAGCATTGGCATCAACAATGCGGAAGCAACGCTTGCCTACCCCGACGATGTCAGCGAAGTGAAACCGCTGACAGACACCTATTCGGTGACGGATGCGCTGAACGATTTTTTGGGATGCTTTCGCATCGAGGGAACCGAACAGCACCACTGTGGCCTCTTCGGCTACACGGCTTTCGACGCCGTGCGCTATTTCGAAAATATCCCGGTGCTGGAAGCCCATCACGCAGAATCGGACGCGCCGGATATTTTCTACGTCCTATACAAATATCTGCTCGTTTTCGACCATTTCAAGAACGAACTGACGATCATCGAGCTGCTGCGTGAGGGCGAGCACGACCATCTGCAGAAGATCGAGACGCTGATCGAAAACCGCAATTTCGCCTCCTACAATTTCCGCACCGAAGGCGCACGTACGTCGCCGATCACCGACGACGAATACAAGGCGATGGTGCGCGAAGGCGTGCGTCACTGTCTGCGCGGCGACGTGTTCCAGATCGTCCTGAGCCGCCGCTTCGAGCAGGCTTTTCAGGGCGACGACTTCAAGGTCTACCGCAGCCTGCGCAGTATCAATCCGTCGCCATACCTGTTTTATTTCGACTTTGGCGGCTTCCGCATTTTCGGTTCGTCGCCCGAAACGCACTGCAAGATCACGGACGGCCATGCGAGCATCGACCCGATTGCGGGGACGGCGTTTCGCTCGGGCAACATGACGCTCGACAAACACCGCGTCGAAGCGTTGCTGAACGACCCTAAAGAGAATGCCGAACACGTGATGCTCGTAGACCTGGCCCGCAACGACCTGAGTCGTAACGCGCACGATGTCCGCGTCGATTTCTACCGCGAAGTGCAGTACTACAGTCACGTCATGCACCTCGTTTCGCGTATCAGCGGCGAGGTCAGCCCCGGGAAAAGCGCCATCGGAACATTCATGGATACTTTTCCGGCAGGTACGCTCAGCGGGGCGCCAAAAGTGCGTGCGATGGAGCTGATCACCGGACTGGAAAAACACAATCGCGGCGCATACGGCGGCTGCCTCGGTTTTCTGGGACTGAATGGCGACCTGAATCAGGCGATTATGATTCGCACATTTGTCAGTCGCGGCAATATGCTCTATTATCAGGCGGGAGCGGGCATCGTGGCGCTCAGCAACGACGAACGCGAATTGCAGGAAGTAAACAGCAAACTGGGAGCGCTGAATCAGGCGATCCGGCTCGCGGAATCATTAATAAACTGAAAAACGACAAAGAAATGAAAATACTGCTATTCGACAATTACGATTCATTCACCTATAACCTGCGTCATATCCTGGTCGAACTGGGCGCCGACGTGGAAGTGCATCGCAACGACCGGATCGGGCTGGACGACATCGACCGTTTTGACAGGATTGTCCTTTCGCCCGGCCCCGGCATCCCGTCGGAGGCGGGACAGCTGCTTCCGCTGATCGGGCGCTACGCCCCGACGAAGAGCATCCTCGGCGTGTGTCTCGGCGAACAGGCCATCGGCGAAGTTTTCGGCGCCAGGCTGCTGAATCTGACCCGCGTATATCACGGCGTATGTACGGACATCCGAACGCTCGCCCCCGATCCGCTGTTCGACGGACTGGAGCCGGGGTTTCGTGCGGGGAGATACCATTCGTGGGTCGTCGCGAAGGACGATTTTCCCGACTGCCTGGAAATAACGGCCGTAGATGCCGAAGAAGGGATGATCATGGCGCTGCGCCATCGCACGTACGACGTCAGAGGCATACAGTTTCATCCCGAATCCATCCTCACGCCGCAAGGGAAACGAATCATGACCAACTGGTTGAAGAGCCGACCGTCGCAACCTGATTTATAAATATTAAAAATTTAAAGCATTATGAAACAGATATTATACAGATTATTCGAACATCAGTACCTGTATAGGGACGAGGCCCGGACGCTCCTTCAACACATTGCGGAACACAAGTACAACGAATCGCAGATTGCAAGCCTGATTACCGTCTTCCTGATGCGGAGCATATCGGTAGACGAGCTGGGCGGCTTCCGCGATGCGCTGCTCGACATGAGTCTCCGCATCGACCTCTCGGACTATCCGTTCATTGATATCGTCGGCACGGGTGGCGACGGTAAGAACACGTTCAACATCAGTACGGCGGCCTGCTTCACGCTGGCAGGCGCAGGCTACTGCGTCGTCAAACACGGTAACTACGGCGCCACGTCGGTGAGCGGCGCCAGCAATGTGATGGAACAGCACGGCGTGAAATTCACCACGGACAGGGACGTCCTGCGCCGTTCAATGGATGCGTGCCGCATCGCATATCTGCATGCGCCGCTGTTCAACCCCGCGCTGAAAGCCGTGGCATCCGTGCGCAAGAATCTCGCCGTACGCAGTTTTTTCAACATTCTCGGACCGCTGGTCAATCCCGCCGGACCGAAATATCAGCTGCTGGGCGTGTACAGTCTGTCCCTGGCGCGGCTCTACACGTATGTTTATCAGGAAATAGGGATACGCTTCGGCGTGGTGCACAGCCTCGACGGCTACGACGAGATCTCGCTCACGGGCGAATTCAAGGTTGCACTGCCCGAAAAGGAGAAGATCTATACGCCCGAAATACTGCATCTCCCGCGTACGCAGGAGACCGATCTCTTCGGAGGTGACACGCCTGCCGACGCCGCACGGATATTCGACGCCGTGCTGAACCACACCGCAACGGAGGCGCAGCACAACTGCGTCGCGGCCAATGCAGCCTTTGCCATTCAGGTGATTTGTCCGGAGAAGAAGATCGAGACGTGCCTCGCCGAGGCGGACGAGTCGCTGGCGAGTGGCAAGGCACGGGAAGCGTTTGCGAAGTTTCTGGAGGTGAATGGATAGGGGGTTGGAGTTGAGGGATTGAAAGATCTCAAAAAATAATCGCGAGATACGGAATTTGTATATTCGGAAAATATGCGCTACTTTTACGCCATTAACTTTTATATTTAAATTAAATTCAAAATCATGAAAGCAATTAGAAATGCAAGTTTGTGCGTGCTGCTGGCCGCACTGTTCGGTTTGCAGGCGCAGGCCGACGTCAAACTTCCCGCCGTGTTCGGCGACAACATGGTGTTGCAGCAGCAGTCGTCGGTCGCAGTCTGGGGATGGAGCAAGCCCGGCGCGACCGTCCGGGTCACCACTTCGTGGAACGGCAAAAGCCA
>JAIRYD010000168.1 GCA_031267935.1 Tannerella sp. | reverse complement strand
ACCGTACCGGATGCAGTTACAATAGCCCCCCTCACCCTTCACAGTCCATTCATCGTTCATAGTTCATCGTTCATCGTTCACAGTTACTGACGTTCATCGTTCATCATTAATGCCGTTCATCGTTCATAGTTCATAGTTCATCGTTACTGACGTTCATCGTGAATGACGCCCTTTTCGCGCCTCGTTCGATTGCGTGCATCGCAATCGAACGATTGCGTGCGTCGCAATCGCTCGATTGCGGGTGTCGCAATCGCTCGATTGCGGGTGTCGCAATCGCCCGATTGCGGGTGTCGCAATCGCCCGATTGCGGACGTCGCAATCGCCCGGTTGCGGATGTCGCAACCGGACGGTTGCCGCCGCCGCCGGTTATTTTACCGTTAAGGGTTTGTCGAAAGTCGCGCTTCGCGGTTCTTTCAGGTGCTGTTTGCTGTTGCCGCTGAATTGCGTGGTGATCTCCAGCAGGAATGTGCCCGACTTGAGCGCGGGGATGACCACGATTACTTCGGACGGGTTGTTGATCACCATGTCCGAGAGTTCGACCTTGGTGCGTTCCTGGGTGCTTTGATTGATGAAGTACACGCCGTTGTCCTTGTCCTCGCCGTCGATTTTGATCTTGTGGCCGGATATTTTCAGGTTCCGGTCGGGGGTGATTTCGTCGTTGATACTGCCCGTTTTCACGTCGAGCGCCTGTGCGATGGTGATGCCCGTTTCGGCCAGGCCGAGGATGTCGACGCTTACGAGTTCGAGTTCCTTGCGCAGCGTGGAGCCCTGATGAAATTCGAACAGGAGCGTATGCTTTTTCGGGTCGAAGGTTTCGACCGGACTGTCGAATACGCCGCGGATGTGTACGCCTGCCGTGAACCAGCCGGTGTTGACCGAAAAGCCGTCGCACAGACGGTAGGCCATTTCCTTCAGGAAGAGGTTCGCGGCATGTTCCATGGCCGAGGACGAGATGTCGGCGCCGCCCCGTGCGGCGGCCGATTCGCAGATGTCGCTGATGCTGAGCGAGTGTTCGGAATGTACGCGTGCAATGTAGTCGTTCGCCTTTTCCTGTGTGAGAAGATTCTCGTAGAGCCATGCCTTGATGGTGTGTAATGATGCTGTTGCCATGATTTTAATGCTTTAAATTTGTATGAATGAATATTATTAAGTGAGATAATGCAGCGCTGTCACCGGTCGAACACGATATAGTCGATCTCTACCGGTCCTTTCGCCTTGAGCGAAACCGTGATGTCGTGCAGTCCGGCGGGCGCGTCCCTGAGGGCTGCGCCGAAGTCCATCCAGCCGCCGCCGCCGGGCACGTTTAATTCGGCGATTGTCCGGCCTTTCGCACCGCTCAGGCTCACCAGCAGCGTGCCGCCCGAGGCCGAAGCCACGCGGGCCGTGACGGTTTTCGGTTTTGCGGCGCCGAAGTCCACCCCGTTGTACTGCACGAAAGCGCCCTCCGCCTCCAGAATCGTTTTCCAGCCGGCAAACGTGCGGGCCGTGTCGATGAAGTCAATGCTCGCCCCCCGGGCGCTCAGACGGCTGTAGCGGTCGAGCTGTATCTCCCGTCGCGCATCGGTGACGCCCACGCCGCGCAGCGTGGGAACGACCTTCCGGATCGTGCCGTCGGGATTGAACGACAGCGAGTCGATGCGTACGGAACGGTTCTTGTCGAAACGGGGCGACAGGTCGTTGTGATGATAGAACAGGTACCACTGTCCGCGGTATTCGATGATGGAATGATGATTCGTCCAGCATCCCGTGGGCGATTCGTCCATTATTTCGCCCGTCATCGTGAACGGACCGAGCGGATTGTCGCCCATCGCGTAGGCCAGCAGTTCCGTCGTCTTGTTCTTCACCCAGGGGAAGGTAAAGTAGTACTTGCCGTTGCGTTCGAAGACGAACGGGCCCTCCTTCAGTCCCGCGTCGCTTGCGGGCAGGTCGCTGATCACGACCGGTTCGGAAGCGAGCGACAGCATGTCGTCGCTAAGCCTGGCGCCCAGCAGTCCGCCGAAGCCGGCCCAGTAGATGTAAGCCTGCCCGTCGCGGTCTATCAGCGTGCAGGGATCGATGCCCGACGTGCCCTTTATCGGTTCGGGCTGCGGCGTAAAGGGGCCGTAGGGGTGGTCGGCGACGGCCACGCCCACCATCATTCCCCGTCCGACGATCGTGTCGCGCACCGGCGCCGGGAAATAAAAGTAGTACTTGCCGTTGCGTTCCACGCAGTCGGGCGCCCACAGGCTGTAGCCCTCCGGGTTCACCCACGGGATGTTGTCCTGACTCACGATCACGCCGTGGTCCGTCCAGTCCGTCAGGTTTTCCGACGAAAACACGTGATAGTCCGCCATGCAGAACCACTCCTTCAACCGCTCAATGGGGCTCGGTATGTCGTGCGAAGGATACACGTATACCTTTCCTTCGAAGACCCTTGCCGTCGGGTCGGCCGTAAACTGATCCGTGATGAACGGATTCTGGGCATTCAGCGTGCCGGCTACCGGCATCACTGACATTAATAATAACAATACGTTTCTTTTCATGATTATACTTTTGTCTGATTATTCATTTACTTGGCACGCGCCATTTCCACGGCATGCGTCGTGACGTAGTACTTGGCGATCATTCCGGGCGCCTCCCAGTGCGGCAGGTTTCCGTCGTCGAGGTATTGCAGAAAATGTGCCGTCACCTGTCCGAAGTGCGCCTCGTGTCCGTTGTGGTAGGCATCGGGAATCAACACCTCCCACTCCCCCGCCCCCGTGCGGCGGAAGTCGATGCCGGGATATTCGGCCCGGATCACGGGCAGTACCGCCTGCAACTCCTCTTCGTATGCCGCCTCGTCGCCCTCCACCGTCCGGATGTGCAGCGCCGGCTTGTAGCCCTGCTCCTTTCCCTGCCGGATGACGAGATGCGCCTTGCTGCCCTTCATGATGGAATAATGCGTGTCGCCGCCCCCTTCGGGATAGGAATAGTTCCATGCCACGGACACTTTGGCATGCACGCCCTTTATCCTGTAGAGAATGTCGCCGTTGGCATATACATGCAGCATGCTGTCGCGCACGCCCCCCGCCGGCGCGTCCCGAAAGGCGGCCCGGCCGGTCACCTCCTCAAACTGCGCAGCCGTCAGCGGCGTGCTCCAGTGATTGGCGTCCAGCAGTTCGATATCGCGCCGATAGTCGATCGTCTGTTCGGGAAAAAGCTCCCACTGCACCAGATCGACCAGGTGAACGGTCACATCCGCAATGCCTTCGCCCTGCTGCTCCGTATCGAAAAACCAGGCGGGACGCAGCAGCGGACTGCCGGACACGGTCTTCAGGAAGTGATGCACGCTCTCCATCACGACGGCCGGATCGTCGGCGCTGCCCGGCATCTGCACGCCGTAGATCCCGGGAAAGCCCGACAGCATGCGCTGCAGGATCGTGGCGATCTCATACCGTTCGGTCATGATGTCGTACAGCAGCACGCCTTTCTCTTCGGCCATGCGGAAACACGCCTCCAGCTTCCTGAAGTCGGCGGTATTGATCGCCATCGGCTTGTCGGCCAGCACATGCATGCCGCACGCGATGCTCTGCTCGATGTAGTCCGCCTTTTTCCGGTTGTTACCGGCCGTCACCAGGACGTTCCCTCTCTTCTCCGCGCGCATTTTCTCCAGGAAATCCTCGCCGGCATACACGATCTCGCGCCACTGCGTGGGCGCTTCGGCGCGCGTGTTGTAGCTCTCGATTCGCTTCAGGTGCTCGCGCAGGTCGTCGCCTTCGGGCGCATAGACGTAGACGTCGGGGCTGACTTGCGGATACGACGTCTTCTGCACCAGCGCCGCGTGGAAGTGTCCCGGATCGAGAGTGATCAGCCGCACTTCGCGGATCGGAGGCGTATCTGTTGTGTTCTTTTTCATCTGGCAGGATGTGAATGATAGTGCGAATGAGCAGGCAGTAAGAAAGAATATATGTTTCATCTCATCCGTTCATTTAACAACAGCGGCTGCCGGCGGATACGCAAAATCGCGCCACAGACGGTCGGCCCGTTCGGGCGTCATCTGACCCTCGAATGCAAGCACGCGATACTTCAGCACGTAATGTCCGCCCGGCTGCAGTTCCCAGTCGCGATTCTTGGTCGGCGCGAAGTTGATGAAGGCGTCGCCGCGGCCATAGTTGGAGTTCTGGTCCCAGATGCGCAGCGGCTCGGGAAAACTGTAGTTTTCGGGATGTCCCATGAAGAGCAGTCCGGAGCGGCCGGTCTGCGTGTCGCCCGTCACGTAGATCCAGCGGGCGTCCGTCCCGTCTATTTCAGGACGCGTTTTGCCTTCGGACGTCACCATCTCGCAGTTCTCCTTCGTCCACTCGGGCGTTCCGCGCCAGCCGAAGCCTGCGTAGCGGTACGCCTCCAGCAGCACCGGCAGCGAAGTGGAAGGGTGCAGGTGCGACTCGAAGTCCCAGAGGAAGCTGCCCGGCACGTCCCATGTCTTCACTTTCCAGTATTCGTTCATGATCACCTGTTCCGCGCCTTCGTTGAAAATGTAATGGTCGAGCAGCGCCGTGAATCCTGCAAAGACTGTTCCCTTGTATGTCCCTTCGACGCGGCGAGCGCGCACCGTGCCCGTCTTGCCGCCGATGTTCCACAAGTCATACAGCTTGCCGTCGTAGATCACGTGCGTCCACGGATTCCAGATGCCGAAATGATGATAGTGATCTTTCGGCTGGACATTGGTCAGCACATTCCCGTCGGGTGAATAGGCGGGATGGATGTATCCGCCGATGCGCGTGTAGGCCGCATCCACGCCGGGCGGCGGATCGAGACGGCCGTAGTTGTACTGCAGCACGGGACGTCCCTCCTTCTTCAGGACGAGCGCCGTCTGCGTATCTTCCACCTCCATGGGCGCCGCGGTCGACGTGGCGCTTCCTGTTTCGGCAACGAACGTGCGGGTCGTTCCCGCCGGCGTCTTGCCGCGCAGGATCCAGTACAGTACCGGCTTGTCGTTTTCCGTAAAATACAGTTGGGCGGCCGTTTCCTGTTTCCCGTCCGCAGTCTGCTCGTAAAGGGTGACGACGGACGAGGACGACGGGTTTAGCGCCGAGATGTCTGCCGACACTACGCAGTCTTCCCGTTCGTAGTCGCCGGCCTGAACCGTGAGCGTCACTTCCTGCTGTGCACAGGCGGCGCACATACTTGCACAGGCGATTGCCGTGATTATCATTCTGATCATATTGTGTTGAATTTATGGCGTGGATATATGATCAGAAGTTATACGGCGCCCGGTGCGGTCTTGCAATCATCGAATTGGCTTCGTCGTCGTTGCGGAAACGCTCCAGCACGGGATCCCAGTACAGTTTGCGTTTGAGCTTCATGGCGATGTGTTGCAGGAGGCAGACGGTGTTCGAGCGATGCGCCACCTCGGCCGGCGTGATGTTTTTCGCACCCGTGCGAATGCTTTCCAGCCAGTTGCCGTGATGTTCCTTGCTGACGGTGAGACGGACGGGATCGTTGTCGGTAAGAGGCGACAGCAGTTTCACGTCCGAAGCCTGAAGCGCTTTCGAGCTCGTCACGATCGGGTCGCTGGCCGAAGCCCTGTATGCGCCGCGGCTGACGAATATCCATCCGTCCGAGCCTGTAAACAGCAGTCCGTTGGCTTTATCCGGATTTTCCGTGATGCCGGCCACGACGACGCCGTTGGCATAGCGCATCTCCGTTTCGTACGAGCCGTGTACGTCCCACAATCCGGAGGTCGGGAATTCGGCCGTCCCGCTGATCTCGACGGGACCCGAATACTCCGTGTCCATCGCCCAGTGTGCAATGTCGAAATGATGTGCGCCCCAGCCGGTGATCATGCCGGCGCCGAACTGTTCGCAGCGCAGCCATCCCGGACGGTCGTAACCCGTCTGCGGATGCACGCGGTCGACGGTGTAGTGCACGTAGGGTGTCTGTCCGAGCCACATGTCGTAGTTGAAGCCCTTGGGTACGGGCATCTCTTCGGAACTGCCGCCCGGAGGGTCGCCCGGCAGACGCACCTCGATGCGCTGCAGTTGTCCGATACGTCCGTTGCGCACCAGCTCGCAAGCCACGCGGAACTGTTCCATCGAGCGCTGCTGGCTGCCGATTTGCAGCACGATGCCGTTCGCATTGACGGCGTCGCTCATCTTGCGTCCTTCTTCGATGGTGAGAGAAGTCGGCTTCTGCAGGTAGATATGCTTGCGCGCCCGTGCTGCGTCGATGGCGATTTTGGCATGCCAGTGGTCGGGCGTGCTCACCAGCACGGCGTCCACATCCTTGTCGGACAGCAGGTCGAGATAGTTCTGATAGACGCGCACGCCGCTGTACGGCTGACCGGACTGCTTCGTATAGTAGTCTTCTATCAGTTGCTTGCCTTCTTCCGCGCGATGCAGATCGAGGTCGGATACGGCCGTGATACGGACGTAGTCATACTTAATCGTATCCGGGAGATCGTGTACCCGCGAGATACGACCTGTTCCTATCGCTCCCACATTGATGCGGTTCGATGGTGCATTTTTCCCCATTACAGACGCGGGGACAATCGTCGGAGCTACTATTAAGCCAGCTCCGGCCACAAGGGACTTCTTGATAAAACTTCTTCGTGTTTCCATATTAAATAATCATTAATCATTAATTGTTAATTGAAAAGGCGATGCCGGCAATCCCGATTTGTTTCCAAGGTTGGCGCCTTCCGGATTGTTGGCCCAGGCATAGCGTACCTTGACGGGTTGCGGAACCTCGTCGTGCCAGACGATTACGCGCCGGCCGTCGATGGCGGCCCGGGCGAGTTTGAATACGCCGTCCGTACCTGCCACGGCAAAGCCTGCAAGTTCGTCGACGGGCATCAGGTCGTCGGTGCCTTCTTCGAACGTGATGACGATTTTGTGGTCATCGACCGCGCCCGATTTGCAGAGCGGCCCGGCGGCCACAATCTTACTGTCGCCGTAGACGATCTTGCGGGCCTGCAGGGCAAGGCGCTTGCCCACATCTTTCTTGTTCAGGGGATGAATGTCGTTCCATTCGCCGATATCGATCGTGACGGCCAGGCCTGTGCGGGGAATGGTGCGGAAGGCTTTCAACTGCACGTCGCGCAGTTCGGCCCAGTTGCTGCGATCCTGATACGGCGCCGGTTCCATATAGTTGGGAAGCTGTACCAGCAGAAAGGGCAGTTCCTGTTGCCACAAGCCGCGCCAGTCACGCACGAGCGAGGTCAGCATGTCGTAGTATTCGTAGTGGCGGCTGTCGTTCGATTCCCCCTGATACCATACGACGCCCTTGACGGCATGTTTGCGCAGCGGTGCGATCATGCCGTTGTACAGGCCTGTCGGCTTGCCCGTCAGGGAGAGGCCTCCCATGGGCGGATAGGGCATGATGACGCCCGTGCGGTATTTGAATGTGCCTTCGACCTTGATTTCCGACTTGTCGTCGAAGACAAACTTGTAGGGTTTGTCCTTGACGAACTGTGCCGGTGCGCCTCCGGTCGTGATCCGTATGGCGAGCAGGTTACGTCCCGCCTTCAGCATTCCGGCGGGGAGGTCGTACATCCGTGGCGGATACTGGTAGGAGGTTGTGCCGGCAAACCGGCCGTTGATGAACATGGAGTCTCCGTCCACGATGCGTCCCATGTACAGGGTGGCTTTCTGTCCGGCCTGTTCGGCGGGGACGTCGATATATTTGCGCAGCCAGATGGAGCCGACGACGGGACGGACGCCGTTGCGCGCCCACGAACCGTCGAACATGTCGGCGGACGGCCATTCGCCGTCATCGTATTCGGGCGCATCCCACCGGAGCGCGCCGCGGTAGCCTTCGTCCTGCTGCAGCATGACCTGCGCCCAGCGTCGGCCGGGGATCCCTGCAAAACGTTGCATGGTGGCGATAAATTCGTCCGACTCACATATCCGCTTGTCGTTCATATAGGCCGGGTAAGGCAGGATGCTTTCTTCGCTCACCCACGCTTCGATGGGCGTACCTCCCACGCTGGCATTGATGATGCCCACGGGCACGCCCGTGTAATCGTACATCTCGCGGGCAAAGAAATAGGGCACACCCGAATAGAGCATGGCGTTATCGGGCGTCAGTTCCAGCCAGGGAGCGGGGGGCGTGTCGTCCTGCGGGCCGTGGAAGTTCCAGGCTGTGGGTATCTTCACGTAGCGGATCGCGGTATTGGTGTAGCTGCGTATTTCGTCGCCATATTTCATCATGATGCGAGGGATGGGCGTTTCCATGTTCGACTGGCCCGAGCAGAGCCACACGTCGCCGATAAGCACGTTTTTCAATTCAATATGGTTGACGGTGATTGTATGCGGACCGCCGGCTTTCTGCGCCGGGAGCGTTGTTTCCCATTTTCCGTCGCCGGCAGTTTTCGTCCGGTACGTCTTGCCGAGAAACCGTATGTTGATGTCCTCGCCGGGGTCGGCTGTTCCCCACAGGACGATGGGCTGTTCGCGCTGGAGCACCATGCCATCTGCCACCAGGGCAGGCAGTTTTACTTCCGCCATGCCGGTCCGTACGGTCAGCAGTACGACTGCGAGGGCTGTGATAATTCTTTTCATTGCTTGTCTTTTATCGGTCAAATTTACATGAAATATCTTAAATAGCGTGTGAATGGATAAAAATATTGCTTCTTTATTTTACGGGATGTAATTGAATAATGACACACCATGC
>JAIRYD010000162.1 GCA_031267935.1 Tannerella sp. | reverse complement strand
GTGATAGTACGACGCGGGGATGACGTACAGACTGATTCTTCGTTCTGTCATTCGGTGCAGATCGAGGATGTCCGTTTCCGTCACGACGGACGTATGCCGTTGTCCGTTGATCATTCCTTGTATGAATGAATTCATCGTCTGAAAAAATAAAAAAACATACAAGAATTTGTTTCCGTTTCACGAGAAACAAAAACCGTTTCACGAGAGATACAACGAAATTCCCACGTGAAACAAAATCTTTCTCATGTAAACGATTATCAATATCTCGAGAAACGGAATCAATCACGCGAGAAATGAAATCCGTTTCACAAGAAGTATCGATAATATATCATGTGAAATAGAATCCGTTTCACACGAAACGGAAACAAAGTCTTGTATGTTTTATTCAAAAACACACATGTTTTATTCGAATACATGTACAAATATTTAAAACGATCACGAAACGGAAACAAAGTTCTGCATGTTTTATTCAAACACATGTGCAAATATTTAAAACGATCATGAAACGGCAACAAAGTCCTGCATATTTTATTCGAAAACACATGCAAATATTTAAAATGATAGCGTATTATTTTTTAAATTTGCAACATTATGAACAATTTATTGGAAATTTATTCGTTTTGGAGGATATATGATAAAATATCACGTGAAATAAAGTCATGCATGTTTTATTTGAAAATATACTGTGCGCGGCATTGTTTTGTAAACTATGAACGATGAACTATGAACGATTATACATAAAAAAAGCGGTCCTTGCATGTTTCTTATCTCTGCTTGCATTCATATATTCGGAAGGCAGGAGAGTGGAAAAATCGTGATTAATGGCGTTGTCTGCTCGAAAGAACTGTCCGGCAACGAACCGCTGATTGGCGCTAATATTCTGATATACGGAATTGATTCCGCGTTGTTAACTGCAACATTCACCGATCAGGACGGGCGTTTTGTGATTGAGATGAATCGTATGCCGAACATGATCAAAATAAGTCATGCAGGATACGAACCCTGTTTCGTCAGGGATTTATCCGTTGATCAAACCGTTGCCATAAACCTGGATACCTGTTTTCTTGTTTCGAACAATATTCTGGACGAAGCGACGGTTACCGCTTCAACGGTACGGCACAACCTCGGCTCGGAATCGTATGTCATTACAAACAAAATGAGATCGACCGCATCCAATACGCCGGAATTGCTGGACAGGATACATGGCGTGAGGTATGATAAAATGACGAACAGCATAAAGGTCGGGAATGAAACGAATATACTTTTCCTGGTCAATAATGTGGCGCAATCGAAAGATTATATATTCAACATAAATCCCGAGCGCATATCGAAAGTCGAAGTCGGTAAAAATCCTGGAGGAAGGCATCAGTCGGAAGGATATGAGGCGGTGATAAACATCGTATTAAAAAATCAATACGAAGGGTATGACATCAATCTTCGAAATTTTGCCGTTGCGAATCTCTTCGATAACAACGGAAACGACCGGTTGATGGGTGAACAGCCGGGGATAAATATCGTTTATACAAACAGCAGGTTGAATGTATTTGCAAACCATACTTACGGACGTTCGAACTGGAATATGCCCGTGGAAAAAAAGGTCAGGTATGAACACGTCATTGACATGCAATCGGAAAAGACGGACGGGAAGAATCCCAACGACATTTATTCATACCGGGGGAACGTTTTGGATTTCGGAATGAACTGTCACATTAATGCCGATCATGTCCTTTCGTTTCAGGGCGACTATTCGCATGAAAAGACACATGTCGACAACATATTCAACTTCAGCGTGACGGACCTGAAGAATGGCTCCAAGGGCAATATACTCAATCTCACCACAAATAAAACCGCATACAGCAATTATTCCGCCACACTGTTTTACGATGGAAAGGCAGGCGAACGGTTCGGGATCTATAGCGACCTGGCATGCAACTACTATCTCAACAATGCGGAGAATGCCCTTGTAAGGAACGGCGGCAGCCTGTCAGACATCCGGTATGCGGAAAAGAGAATGCTTGTCAAATTCCATTCCGAGCTGAAATATTCCGTTTCGGAAAAGGTACAGCTGAATTTCGGCTATTCCGGCAATCTCAGAAAATATGATTCACGGCTAAACAGTGGACAGGAACTGCTTGATTACGAAGAATACCGGTATGGGGGATTTGCTTCCATACGGTATAATCCGTCTGAAAATATGGAATTTGAACTGGGAGCAGGCATGGAATGGATAAACATGGGCGCGAAATCTTCGGCGCTTCAAAAATACCGGGAATTTCTGCCCGTATTGAATGTCAACTATAATGTTTCCGACAATCTGAACCTCAAGGTGGCATATCTGACTACCGTGCAATATCCCGGCCTGTATCAGTTAAACCCGGTCTACACTCAGATAGATTCCCTGATGTCGCAAAAAGGCAATCCGGACGTCAAGGCTTCGCCAAGACATTCGATTTCAATGGATGTCAATATATTCAACAGAATCACGATCACGCCAATGCTAAGGTATACGCCCCGGCTGATCGGCGAACTGCTGTACGGGGCCGACGACAGATTCATATCTACCTTTCAGAATATGAATACAAAAGAATATTCCCTGCAGCTTGTATACGATCAGCCGCTTGGTAATTATTTTAATTTCACTTCCGGTATTTCGTACCATTACGGTACGGTAAAATACGGGTACGAAAAGAATGCCGTAAGCGGATGGCTGATCAATTCCGAAATCGGCTATTTCAATCCGCGCCATTCCCTTGCGGTACAGTTGGGCTATTACAGAGAAATGGATAAGAAGGTCAGAATACAGGGATATCAGATGTATAACTTCGACAACTGGGCAATCTCCGTCAATAAAAAACTGTTTAAAGACCGTGCATCGATAATGCTTGCCTACTTTTTACCGCTTGAATGGGGCATGAGAAGTGTACAGGAAAAATACATTCATACTCCGTATTATAACGAGAGTTACAATATAAGTTTGAAACCCTATCGCAATATTCTGGTTTGTTCATTCAGTTACAGGTTTAACAGCGGGAGCATTAAACTTCACGAAAAGAAATCGTCAATAGAGAAGGAAGCACGGATTAACCGTACATTTGATTTTTGACCGGGATATTGTCGTATAAGTAACATTTTCAACACGGAGTGCACGGAGCACACAAAGAAGATATATACTTCACGCGGTCTGAAATTGCGAGTTTTAACGATGAACGTCATTAACGATGAACGGCTGTTCTCTTTGTGTGCTCCGTGTACTCCGTGTTTGAATAAAAGAAAAAATAAAAAAAGCTGTCTTTTTCTTCTGCGGGCGGCTTCAGCGTCCTGTTGCGAATGTTTTCAGTTCGCGGCGGAGGGCTTCGGAGCGGTTGTCGGTGACACGGTCCATCAGCTGGTGGAAGCGTGCGCCGTGGTTCATTTCGACGGTGTGGCACAGTTCGTGCAGCAGGACGTAGTCGATCAGATGCGGGGGCAGGAGGAGGAGCGAGAGGGAGAGGTTGACGACGCGGCGCGAGGAGCAGCTGCCCCAGCGTGTTTTCGTGTCGCGTATTTTCACGTCCGTGTAGTGAAATTCGTGCCGTGCGGCCAGTTCGGCCAGGCGCGGGGGCAGTATGCGTGCGGCTTCGCGGCGGAGGGCTTTTTTGAGCATCTGCCGGAGGAGTTGCTGGACGTGACGGTCGTCGAACGATGTTGCGTCGGGGCAGGCGATGTGGAGCATGCCGTCGTGCAGGGTGGTGTAGAAGCCGGCCCGTGCGGTGCGGAAGATGTGCAGGCGGAAGGTGAGTGTCTGCAGTGTCGTGCTTTCGTCGAGGCGATCGTCGTCGGCGGGTTTTTCGTCCAGTGCGCGGCGCAGTTTTTCGCGATTGCGCGCGACGAGGTCGAGCAGCTGTGCTTCGCTGCCGTTTGCGGGCATGACGGCGACGATCTGTCTGCCGACGAGTTTCAGCAGATAGTGTTTTGCCCGAGGGCTGCGGCGGACGAGGATGCTGCCCAGGCCTTCGATGTGTTCGGTTCTGTCCATTTTGCGCTGCCGAAGTGCGTGCTTCTTTCCTTCGGGCTAAAGTTTCCTGCTTTCCGGCTAAAGCTTTTTTTCGTCGGGTTAAAGTTTTATCAGGCGACTGATGTATTTGCCGATGATGTCGAATTCGAGATTGACGACGGTATCGGGCCGGATGTCCGCGAAGTTGGTATTTTCGAGCGTGTAGGGGATGATGGCTACTTCGAAGCGGTCCGGTTTCGAGTGGCAGACGGTCAGGCTGACGCCGTTGACGCATACGGAGCCTTTTTCGACGGTGAGGTATCCCTGGCGTGCCGTTTCGGGGTCGGCTTCGTATTCGAACGCGTAGTAGCGGCTGCCGTCGGCTTCGTGGACGGCGGTGCAGCGGGCGGTGTGGTCGACGTGTCCCTGGACGATGTGTCCGTCGAGCCGTCCGTGCATGAGCATGCTGCGTTCGAGGTTGACGCGGTCGCCGACGCGGAGCAGGCCGAGGTTGGAGCGCCGGAGCGTTTCGCGGATGGCGGTGACGGTGTAGGTGTCGGCGGTTTTCTCGACGACGGTGAGGCATACGCCGTTGTGCGAGATGCTCTGGTCTACTTTCAGTTCGTGGACGAAGGAGCAGTGCATGGTCAGATGCACGTTTCCTCCGTCGCGTGTGATGGCAACTACGGTTGCCGCTTCTTCTACAATTCCTGAAAACATGTGCGGGGTGTATTATCTGGCTTGTTCGTACTGGAGCGTGATGGTGGGCTGGTCGCATACTTCCGGCGGGCCGAAGTACTGTATGGGGCCGGGGTAGACGTAGTCGGTCTTGATGGCCCATTCGTCGCGCCGGGCGGCAAATTCGCGGAAGGGTGCGCCGTCGAGGCGTACGAGGGCTTTCCGTATGACGGGGATGCGTTTGTCGCCTTTGGTTTCCATGTTCATCATCATGGAGATGGGGACGCCGCCGGCCGTCCAGCAGTCGGCCGGCGCGGTGGTGTTGCGCACGGAGGCCATGTAGCCCGTCTTGCCGGCGTAGACCAGGCGGGAGGCGGTGTAGCCGAGCGAGTAGCAGTAGTCGGCGTCGTAGTTCGAGGGGGCGGCGCAGCGTCCTTCGTAGCCGAAGAAGTGCGTCTGGGTGGCGAATTTGGTATCGGCGGGGTATTTTTTTCTGTCCCGTTGCCATTCGCGGATGCGGTTGCCGACCATTTCGGCGAGCAGTTTTTCGGTTTCGATGAGCGAGACCTGGACGTTGTTGTGCGCGTCGCGTTCGAGCAGGAGCTGACGGGCGACGTTGTCGGGCAGGCTGGTATAGAGGCGGTCGTTGTCAAGCGTCAGCTTGCTGGCGATGTAGGCGCACTGTTCGCTGCGCTTGATCATCTTGAATTCGCCTTCGTGGCGGATCAGGACGCTGTTCAGCTCGGCAAACAGGCGTTTCATGGCGGGAATGAATTCGATCAGTCCTTCGGGGATGAGCACCGTGCCGAAGGTGTCGCCCGCAAAGGCGCGGGTGGCGATTGTTTCGGCGATGCTGTTGACGATGTCGTCGAGCGTAAGTTTTTTTTCTTCTATTTCTTCGGATATGAGGCAGATGTTCGGATGGGTCTGCAGGGCGCATTCGAGGGCGATGTGGGAGGCGGAGCGTCCCATGAGCTTGATGAAGTGCCAGTATTTTTTTGCCGAATTGCAGTCGCGCTGAATGTTTCCGATCACTTCGGAATAGACCTTGCAGGCGGTGTCGAAGCCGAACGATGTTTCGATCTGTTCGTTTTTCAGGTCGCCGTCGATGGTTTTCGGGCAGCCGATCACCTGTATGCCGGCGTCGATGGATTTGAAATGTTCGGCCAGCAGGCAGGCGTTGGTATTGGAATCGTCGCCTCCGATAATCACCAGCGCGCTGATATGAAGCGTCCGGAGGATGGACAGGGCGGCGTCGAAATGTCCTTCTTTCTTGTTGAGTTTCGTGCGGTCGGACCCGATGATGTCGAAGCCTCCCGTGTTGCGATATTCGTCGATGATGTCTTTCGTCAGTTCCCTGTACTTGTGCGCCACCAGTCCGCCCGGCCCCAGTATGAACCCGAACAGGTGCGAATCGCGGTTGCCCGCCTTCAGCCCGTCGAACAGCCCGGCAATCACGTTGTGACCGCCCGGCGCCTGTCCGCCAGAAAGAAGCACGCCCACATTCACCGGCGGAAACGTTTTCGCTTCGCCGCCCCGTTCGAAGGTGACGACCGGCATCCCGTACGTGTGCGGAAACTGTTTCTCGATTTCTTCCCGATCGGCCACCGATTGTGTACGGGCGCCGTCGACGGCCACGACCGGACCCTTCAGTATGGCCGGCATTTTGGGCTCGTAGGAAGCCCTTGCAGTTTGTAATGCACTTTTAGTCATAATTCCTGTATATCTTTTTTTGTTTGAGTTTTCATTTCAGGTCGCAAATATCGTGCTTTTTTCTTACAAAAGAAAATCATCCGCTTTAAAATACGAATAAAAAACCATACCTTCGCGGGCAAAATTAAACAGGCGAACATGAAAAAAAGAACCCTCATGCAGCGTATCATATTTATCCTTATGGCATTGATTGTCGCTGCCGCAAGCATCTCGTATTTCATCCTCGAACCGCGCAAGCCGTGGCTGGCTTTCTATGTAGCCTGTTGCGGAGGAGTGCTGGCGGCGAATCTGATCATCGCGCTGATTTTCGTACGTAAAAATTTCAAATAACCGAACGTTCATGTATAACCGTACACTCGCCGCAAGTATTCTTGCAGGATGCCTGATTGCCTCCTGCAGCCAGATAAAAGCACAAAACATACAGATTCATTACGACACGGGAAGCGCCCTGTACGGCGCGCACAAAGACCGTCCGCTGATCACGACCACGGTCGAAATGTTCAAACCCGACCGCTGGGGAAGCACGTTCTTCTTCGTCGACATGGACTACCGTTCGCAGGGCATCGCCGCCGCTTACTGGGAAATTGCCCGCGAACTGAAATTCCGGCAGGGCAACGTCTCGATGCACATCGAATATAACGGAGGCGCGCCGTATGTGAAAAACGCCTTTCTCCTCGGCGCCACGTATACGTACGGCAATGCCGGCTTCACGAAAGGATTCACCTTCACGCCGATGTACAAATACATTCAGACACTCCACTCTCCGCACCAGTTTCAACTGACCGCCACGTGGTACATGTACTTTGTTTCGCGACGATTCAGCTTCACCGGATTCGCCGACTGGTGGCGCGAACCCTCCGCCAACGGCGACTTCGTCTTCCTCGCCGAACCGCAGGGATGGATACACCTGAACCGCTTCCGCGGCATCGACCCGCATTTCAACCTCAGCTTAGGCAGCGAAGTGGAAGCAAGTTACGACTTCGCGGGGAAAAACGGCTTCTTCCTCATTCCGACACTTGCCGCAAGATGGGATTTCTGACGAAATACGTGCCTTCGCGAAAAATATCCGCCCGCCCGTATGGATTTTTGCTTCCCGGCGCATCCATAATACAACTTGAATAATATTTCGATTATGAATACAAAAACATTTTCATTGATGATGACTTTACTTGCGGGCGCAGCCACATGCAGCGCCGCAGAAGCAAAGCAAACCGTGCATTCGCAACTGCACGAAGTGACGCTCTTCTTTCACGGCGCGGAACTGACACACTCGGCAAACGCACTGCTGACAAAAGGAGAAAACGAAATCCTGATCGACGGACTGAGTCCCACAATCGACCGGAACAGTCTGAAAATAAAAACTACGGGAGGAGCCGTCGTTTCGGCATACGAATTTTCGGTCGACTACCTGACGGACCCAAACACCACCCCCATCGTACGGCAACTGACCGATTCGATCAATTTCTACACTAAAAAACTGCAGCAGATAAAAGTCGATACCGAAATAAACCGTCAGCTGATCGACCTGCTGAAGAATGGAACCACGAAAAACGTTTCGGGATCGGAAAGCGGCATGTCGTTCGACGAACTGGTAAAGACGATGGACTACTACCGGACAAAATCCGTCGAACTGGAATCCGTTTCCGTCGAAAACGAAGAAAAAAAGACCACGTGCGAAACGGAAATCAAACGCCTGAAAGCACAGCTGAACAGCGAAACGATAAAAAACAACCGGACGGCCGGACGGCTCAGAATCCTCCTCAACGCACCGATCGCCGTGAACAGCCGGTTCACGATCAGCTATTTCACCACATCCGCCGGATGGACCCCCTGCTACGACATCCTTGCCGAATCGACCGGCCGGCCGATAAAAATCATCTCCAAAGCCAAATTGCACCAGATAACGGGGATCGAATGGAACAAGGTGAAACTGACGCTCTCGACCGCCTCGCCGGGCAACGGACATACGGCGCCCTCCTTCGACGCATGGTTTCTGAACTTCCGGAACACGTTTGAATATGCTAAAAGAATCGTGTCTGCAAGTCCGCTTCCGATGGCCCGCAGCAATGATGCCCTGATGATGGCGGAAGTCGAAATGGACCGCGAGATAATGCCGGCCGAACCGAATGTGTCGCCCCTATACCGCTACATCGTGAACGGCGCCGAAGTAGACCGGGAAACGTACAATTCCATCGACCCCGCACTGATTGCATCCCGCACATTTGTCGACCGGAAACAGGCCGGCAACACGTGGGACGAAAATGTGGAAGGAATATGGCAGGTCGAGCTCAAAAACAGTATGGACGACCACGTGACCACGTCGGAGAATATCATGAACGTGACCTACGCCATCGACCTTCCCTACTCCATCCCCGGCAACGGCAAGGAACAGAGCCTCGAACTGAAAACGCAGGAAGTCGTCGCCTCGTACCGGTATTACTGCGCACCCAAACTGGATGCCGAAACATACCTGCTCGCGGAAATCGCCCAGCCCGAACGCCTGAATCTGCTCCGCGGAAAAGCCAGCGTCACCTGTGAAGGCACATACATCGGCGAAACGATGATCGATGCCTCCTCCACACTGCCGACGCTCGCCCTCACGCTGGGTACGGACAGACGCGTCTCGGTAAAAAGAGAAAAAGTGCAGGACTTCAGCAGCCGCAAACTCATCGGCGCCGACGTGGAACAGATTTTTACGTACAGAATGACGGTCAGAAACGGACAGAACGATCCCATCCGCATGACACTCAAAGACCAGTACCCCATCTCTTCGCAGAAAGACATCAAAATCGAACTGCTCGACAGGACAACCCCTCCGTCGTTCAACGCGGAAGACCTCGGCGTACTGACGTGGGAAGAAGAACTGCAGCCCGGCGAAACCAAAGTCTACGAAATCAGCTACAGCGTCAGATATCCCCGAAACCGGCAGCTGAACCTGTGACGCCGATACCTCGCGTATTTCCGTGCGACGGACTCTCTTTCCGGGGAACGAGGAATGAGGAACGATGAGCTATGAACGATGAATGGGGAACGGGTTGCGTGTGCGAAGTGGGAATAAATTATGTATGGACGGTTATAACCTGGTTTTTGGATAAGAGTGGCGGATTCTCCTTTTCGGCCTGTCCCGTTGACATTGCGGCAAAGCGCCTACGACGTCATCGCGTTTACAATGACGGGGCGAAACGGGACGTTAATCTACATTCCATATATTGTTTATTGATTCCTGTTTTTTTATATTCGATACAGAGGCAGACACGCAGGTCTGCCCCCTGTTCGCCGGTGACGCGGCAGGCGTATCTTCGCTCCGATTACGGGTACCTTGCCATTGTTTTTTCTTTATTTCCGAAAAAAATAGCACCTCAAAAAAGAATTAGCAAAAAAAAAATCGACTATATTTGTATGCTGAAATTATGAACGTGTTTTTATACACAGGAACGGATATGAAAAGGTTATTGATGTGTTTGTGGTTCGCATTGTGCGGCGTGGCGGTTGTGCATGCACAGGAGATAAAGATAAACAGGCCGCTGGAAAACAGCGTCAGAATGAGTATTCCCGAAGATTATCGCCAGGACGCGGTCATGCTGGAGTGGGAAAAGCAGTTTCGTGCAAATATTTTGGAAGCGATCGCGTACGAAACGTATTTCCGCTCGGACAGTTACGAGATGGGTGACGAGCAGTCGTACGCGCTGTTCAACAGCCGGTACGTCTATCCCGGAGTGATGATGATGCACGAGGCCGGCGGTAGCATGCGCTTTACGCGGAGCAACCGTTTCGATCTGCACATGGGTGCATACGCAGTGAAATACAATTTGTTTACGGGAAATACCTATCTCGATGCCGTCTTCTACCTGTCGACGGACTATCGGTTGCAGCCGTGGCTGACGGTCGGCGTGCACGGCCAGCATTCCATGCTTTCGAACCGGAATGCCATGAAGGAGAGCATGCTCCCTTCGCCGTTTGTGCCCGTGTCGGGTTTTGGCGTACACGGGACGGCCATGTTCAACGACGTCGTTGGCGTACAGGGTGCTGTCGGGAAGGAATGGGATCCGTACAGCGGCAAATGGCGAACCGTCTACGGCATTGCGCCGGTCATCAACTTCAATGCGCTGTTTAAATAGACGGGATCTGCCGTTTCAATACATTTGTGCTGTTGAGTTTTTTTTGACGGTCCCGTAATTATTCATCCCACTGTCCGAACGGATGTTTTGCCAGTGCGGAATTGTAATATTTCGGGTCGCCGGTGACTTCGCGGCCGATCCATGCGGGCCGTTCGAAAGGTTCGTCTTCGGAGTCGAGTTCTATTTCCGCTACGGTCAGGCCTTCGTTTTCGCCGTGAAACACGTCTACTTCCCACGTGTGGTCTCCGGCTTCGATCCAGTGGCGCACTTTGTCGATGACACCCGGCAGGCACAGCTTAAGCATTTCTTCCGCCTCGGCGGGCGGCACGGTCGTTTCAAATTCGTAGCGGCTCCAGCCGCGCGCGTCCGATGCGCTTTTCACGGTCAGGAAGGCTTCCGCGCCGCATATCCGCACGCGTACGGTCCGCATGGCGTCGGCGCAGAGATAACCCTGCACGATTTTTTCCCGTCGGACGACGCACGGTTCAAAATCGCCGTCGATCAAAAATTTGCGTTCGATTTCCAGCGCCATCTGTTGTGTTATCTGATTTTTACAAGCGTCGCGCCGAAGCCGTATTCCTGAAATGAGGCATCCTGAAACGTGTATGACCGGTATCGTGTCTTCAGTTCTTTTTCTATTGCGGTGCGCAGTATGCCTTCGCCTTTTCCGTGGATGAAAACGATCTGCTGTCCTTTCTTTTTTT
Source organism: Tannerella sp. (assembly GCA_031267935.1). GTDB lineage: Bacteria > Bacteroidota > Bacteroidia > Bacteroidales > Tannerellaceae > Tannerella. Next base: position 12,009 of record JAIRYD010000162.1, on the reverse strand, counting down.
CATACTGTTTCAGCGTTTCGTGAAACTTGTCCAGCTGGTAGTTGAGCATGTCTGCCGCCGTCATGCCCTGCGTGCTGTCGAGCAGCCGGTGGATGTGCAGGTCGATTTCGACGACGGGATTGTCCGTTTTTTTCCGTTTGGCGGCGGGCGGTTGCGGCGGCTCCTGCGCGTCGTCCTGTTTTTTGCGGAGCATGGATTCCTGAAGCGCCGTCGCCGAAATGAGCAAGGCGCTTTCCGGCAGGTCCGACTGCACGACCGGAAAAATCAGCGCATCTTCGTCGAAGTAGTCGTTTTCTCTGAAACAGTGCAGTTTGAAGAACTTCACCGTGTCGAGGCGCAATTCGATCGAAAGGGCGTTTTTCAGAATGAACGGTTTATCTTTCTTGAATGCAATCATCTGTATGCAAACGTGCTCCATGTCGTTCAGATCGGCCCTGGGAAATTCTTCCATGAATATTTTGGTGTTGGGTTCCACCAGTCCGTGGAAGCGGGTCGTACAACTGTTGTTGTTGCGAAACATGTAGCTGAAGTACAGGTAGTAATTGCTTTCGTTGACGAAATAAGCTTCGTAGTTGCTGTGTGTCAGCGTCTTGGGGTCTACGGGCAGGTAGGCGAGAAAGATACTGATCCGTTCGCCGCCGGGTGTTTCTTCGGCCACATACTTCTGTTTTTCAGGTGCAGGCGTATTTTTCGGCAGTTTTGTCGGCGGCTCGGCTGCGGACAGACGGCTGTTGTGCAAGGAAGCGTCGCTACTGCCGACAACGACACATTCGCCGACCATCACCGGGAAGTCGAAACCGTTCTCGTCTTCTACCAGTACCATGTTTTTATTCTGAAAAGCCTTGACAAGACCGCCGCCCACGCTATTCAGAAAACGTACTTTGTCTCCTATCTTTATCATTGTTCTGTTTTTTTACCGTGCGCTCCGTCAGTCCACAAGGCGTCTGAATTTACTGAAAAAGCGGTCTTTGACGGACTGGCTGGGACGTACGTTTTCCGACGATGCCATGGCCTTGATTTTCTCTTTTTCGGAGGTGGAAAGGTTTTCGGGGATGTATACGTTGATGTTTACCAGCAGGTCGCCTGTTCCGTAACTGTTTACCGACGGGAGTCCTTTGTTGCGCAGACGGAGGACTTTGCCCGGCTGCGTGCCCGGATCGATTTTCACCTTCACTTTCCCGTCGATGGTCGGCACCTCGATCGAATCGCCCAGCACGGCCTGCGGAACGGTCAACAGCAGATTGTATATCAAGTCATTTTCATCGCGTATCAGTTCGTGATGTTTTTCTTCTTCGACGACGATCAGCAGGTCGCCGTTCACCCCTCCGTGGCGTGCGGCATTGCCTTTGCCGCGCATGGAGAGCTGCATCCCTTCGGCTACGCCGGCGGGGATGTGCAGCGTGATGATTTCGTCCGAGCGGAGGATGCCTTCGCCGTTACATTCGGGACATTTCTTCGTAATCGACTTCCCTTCACCGCCGCACGTCGGACAGGTCGACTGGCTTTGCATCTGTCCGAGCAGCGTATTGGTGATGCGGGTGATGTATCCATGCCCCTTGCAGGTCGGACAGGTGGTGTAGGCTTTGTCGTTTTCGGCGCCGGAGCCGTGACATTTGGCACAACTCACGTATTTCCCGACTTTTATTTTCTTTTCCACGCCGGTTGCGATTTCTTTCAGCGTGAGTTTTACTTTCACGCGCAGGTCTGCACCGCGATTCATCGGGCGCCCGCGCTGAGCGCCGTTTCCGAATCCGCTGAAGCTTCCGAATCCGCTGAAATGACCGCCGAAAAGATCGCCGAACTGGGCGAAAATATCTTCCATCGTCATGCCGCCGCCACCGTATCCGCTCTGCGAAGCGCTTCCCATGCCGGCATGGCCCAACCGGTCGTAGCGGCTGCGTTTCTGCTCGTCGCTCAGGACGTCGTATGCCTCCGCTGCTTCCTTGAACTTGTCTTCCGCTTCCTTGTCGCCCGGATTCTTGTCGGGATGATATTGGATGGCTTTCTGCCGGTATGCCTTTTTTATCTCGTCGGACGAAGCGTTTTTGTTCACACCGAGCACTTCGTAATAATCTCTTTTAGCCATAAGTTTTTTGTTTTCGTCAATGTTTGTTCTTATTCTCCCACTACCACTTTGGCATGTCTTATCACTTTGTCGTTCAGCGTATATCCCGTCTGTACGCAATCCAGCACCGTGCCTTTCGCTTCGTCCGTGGGCGCGGGAATTGCGGCGATGGCTTCGAACTGTTCCGTATCGAACGGTTTCCCGACGGCTTCTATCGCCTTGACGCCCTGTTGCAGCAGGTATGCCGTGAATTTATTGTATATCAACTCGATGCCTTGAATAATGGCTTCGAGGTCTTCCGTATTCCTGTTGTTGTTGATCGCGCGTTCGAAGTCGTCGATGACCGGCAGCAGGTTAGTCAGCGCCGTTTCGCCACCGCTCTTGATCAGGTCTGTCTTTTCACGCAGCGTGCGTTTGCGGTAATTGTCGTATTCCGCCATCAGGCGCAGATAGGAATCGTTCAATTCCGCATATTTGAGTTCATAGTTTTCTTCCTTTTTTTCGTCTGACAGCGTGACGTTTTCGTCAGACACATTGTCAGCCTGCACTTCGTTTTCCGACGTATTTGCAGGTTCCGTCTGCATCTTTGCCGTCTTCTTTTCGTCCTTCACCTGTTTCCTTGCAGATTTTTCAGACTTGTTCTTATTGCTCATATCCAATCAAAATATTTTATATTCAATGTATTGTAAATAATATAATGCTTCGGCAACAGGTCTTGCCACGTCTTCCGAAGCATAATTCCTCCCTTACTTTACATCAAATATTCTGCCATGCCTTCCGGCTGATTGAAATAATCGCTATCTTTGCCCTTCGGATTGAATATGAATAAAACAGTGAAAGAGGAATGAGAAAAACAATTTTAGCCGTGTTTTTCATACACGCGCTTACGATGATCCAGGCGCAGGAAGGCGAGATGCGCTGCCGGCTCGGATTCAGTTACGAATTTAGTAACAACAGGAATTGGGGAAAAGATAAGCCTGTCATTATGAAAGTGTACCCAAATTCTCCCGCAGAAAAGGCCGGTATCAGGCAGAATGATATTATCGAGACAATCAACCGTATGAGCGTGACGGACATCGAGATGGATGACGTGGATTCGCTGCTGACGGCTACCGAAGACAGGCTTGTCGTGCTGACGGTGCGTAACTTTTCGGATTCGGCGCGCGAGGCGCCCCTCACGAAAGAATGTTATTCGAGCTTGTCGCTGAACGAAAACCAGCTGGCCACCGCTTTTTCGATGTATAGCGTGGAAGATACGCACGACCGGCTGTTTTTCTGTCCTTTCGTCACGACGGCGACCGAAGAGGCGGCCGACTTCTCGCAGTTCAAGACTTTCGATTTCATGGTCGTGGAAGGCAGTCCGTCTACTTCGAAAATCGAAACGGCCATCAACGAAACGCTGAAAACGGAATTGGCGCGAAAAGGGCTTAGCCGCCATACACTGAATCCCGACATGATGATACAGACGTATTATATGTTTGACAAAAACCCGAATTTCAGAAAGAAAAGTAAAGCAACCGAAGAGCAGCCGCCCGTTTTCAGGTATGACATCACGCGCGACAAGGTGACGAAATTTCCGTTCTATTCGTCCTCGACACCCGAATCCGAGGCGGAGTATGTGCTTCAGCTGGGCATCCGTTTCATCGACCGGCGCTTCGTTCCGGGCCGGGTCCTGTGGGAATGCGAAGCCCACGAACTGATGAGCGCGCCTTATTCGCTCGAAGAATATGCCGTGATACATATTCCGCTGATGTGCATGCAGTTTCCTTACGTCAAGTATAACCGTAACGGACAGTTTATCCTGACGAAAAAGGCGTATAACTATACGGGTATCAACTACAATATCTACCGCATCAACGAAGTCGTCAGCGTAGATCCCGATTCGCCTGCCGCCAAAGCGGGCATCCTTCCGCGCGACATCGTCGAACGGATTGACGGCAAACGGATGGACTACACCGCTCCCGAATTTACGGCCGCCTACCGCCAGTTTATTACCAATACGCTTAAACTGAGAGATCCGGGTACGCGATTCACGGACGCGAACGGTTTCGACGGGTGCATGTTCTGGGATCGCACCAAATATAACCAGATCGCCAAGGCTTTTGCGAACGACAACAATATGGTGGCATTTTCTTATCTATATGCCTATCAGCCGTTTGTTAATCCAACGCGAAGCACGTCCTGCACATTCGGCATCCGCCGCGGCGACGAACGGATCAACACCGTCGTGCGTCCCGTCTTCCATTCCGAAAAAACGATTGAATTGAACTGAAGTAAAAACGATATTTAACGTTTTGTGATTTACCCGGAAATCTTTGAACAGAAAACAGGTTTCGACAAGATCAGGACGCTTGTGACCGACAGATGCCTGGGCGCGCCGGGAAAAGAGCGCGTCGTGGAGATGGCTTTTTCGGACAGGCAGGACGTCGTGTCGGAACATCTCGGGCAGACAAGCGAATTTATGCACATCTTGCAGAGTGACAAAGCTTTTCCGTCGGATCATTATCTCGACCTGCGTCCCGCGCTGAACCGTATCCGTCCGGAAGGCACATTTCTGGACGAAAAGGAGCTGTTCGACCTCAAATCTTCATTACAAACGATCTGCGATATTATCCGTTTTTTTCGCACGGACGAAAACAGCGTGGCATATCCTGCGTTGACGGCGCTGGCCGGCAATATTCCCGTCTTTCCACAACTGATACGTCAGATCGACAGTGTCCTGGACAAATATGGCAAGATGAAAGACGGCGCATCCGACGCCTTGCTGCATATCCGTCGTGAAATCAATGCCACGCTCGGCAGCATTTCGCGCAACCTGCAGCACCTCCTGCGTACGGTACAGGCCGAAGGGCTTGTCGACAAGGACGTCGCCCCGACGATGCGCGACGGCCGGCTGGTGATTCCCGTCGCCCCGGCTTTCAAACGGCGGATACGCGGGATCGTTCACGACGAATCGGCCTCGGGCAAGACGGTCTACATCGAGCCGGAAGTGGTCGTCGAAGCCAATAACCGCGTCCGCGAGCTTGAGCGCGAAGAACGGCGCGAAATCATACGTATACTGACGGAACTGACCGACCGGATACGCCCTGCAGCGCCCGACATGCTGCAGGCATATATTTTCATGGGCACGATCGATTTCGTCAGGGCCAAAGCATTGTTTGCCATCGATATACATGCCGTAGAACCGCAGTTCGGCACACAGTCGCCGCTCGACTGGCGCGACGCCGTTCATCCGCTGCTTTACCTCTCGCACCGGAAGCAGCAAAAGCCCGTCGTGCCGCTGGATCTCGTGCTGGACGAGGCGAACCGGATCGTGCTCGTCTCGGGACCGAACGCAGGCGGCAAGTCGGTGTGTCTGAAGACGGTCGGGCTACTGCAGTATATGCTGCAGTGCGGGATGCCGATACCGGTGCACGAACGATCGCACATGCGGCTGTTCAAGCATATCTTTATCGACATCGGCGACGAACAAAGCATTGAAAACGATCTGAGTACATACAGTTCGCACTTGACGAACATGAAGTTTTTCGTCAAGCACAGCGACCGCGACACCTTGCTGCTGATCGACGAGTTCGGCGGAGGTACCGAGCCGCTGATCGGCGGCGCCATTGCGGAAGCGCTGCTGGAACGCTTCAACCGCAACGGCAGTTTCGGTATCATCACCACGCATTATCCCAACCTCAAGCAGTATGCCGAAAATACGGAAGGACTGGTCAACGGCGCCATGCTCTACGACCGCCATCTGATGCAGCCGCTTTTCAAACTGTCGATCGGCAATCCGGGCAGTTCGTTTGCCATCGAGATTGCCCGCAAGATCGGTTTGCCCGAGGACGTGATTGCCGATGCCGCAGACAGGGCCGGCGTCGGCTACATCGAGAAAGATAAATATCTGCAAGACATTGCACGGGACAAACAATACTGGGAAAACAAGCGACAGCGCATCCGCCGGCAGGAAAAACGGCTGGAAGAACTGACGGCACGCTACGAGCAGGACCTCGACGCCGTCGACCGCCAGCGGCGCGAGATTCTGCACGCGGCGAAAACGGAAGCCGCGCAGATGGTTGCCGATGCCAATGCCCGCATCGAACATACCATACGCGAAATCAGGGAAGCGCAGGCCGAAAAGGAACGTACCCGGTCTGCACGCAGGGAACTGGATGCGTTCAAATCGTCTGTCCGGGAAACGCCGCCGGACGACGCCGGCCTGCAGACGAAAAAGCTTCCGAAAAAGAAAAAACAGGTCGCCGGATCCGACAGTAAACATACGGCCGTCGACAAACCGCTTGCCGTCGACGACGCCGTCCGTATCAGGGGGCAGCAGGCGGTCGGCGTCGTGCTCGAACTGAACGGGAGGCAGGCCGTGATTGCATTCGGAATGATCAAGAGTACGGTCAAGGTGGCGCAGCTCGAAAAGGTCAATCCTTCGCAGGTCAGGAAGGAAGTGCGTAAAAACACGTTCATCAGCCGCGAAACGGCCGACAGCATGTACGAAAAAAAACTTCATTTCAGGCAGGATATCGACGTGCGCGGAATGCGCGGAGAAGAGGCGCTGCAGGCGGTTGCCTATTTTATCGACGATGCCATACAGACGGCCGCCGGCCGCGTACGCATCCTGCACGGGACGGGTACGGGCGTCCTGCGCGAGTTGATACGCGACTATCTGCGTTCGGTGTCGGGCATCAGCCATTTTCAGGATGAGCATGTCACGTTTGGCGGCGCGGGGATTACGGTGGTGGATCTGGAATGAGAATTTCCGGACCCTCCATCTAATCCGCGCCGTCTGCATGTTTTGAAGTATGAAAGGTTCTCCTGTTCAAAATTTCCAACCGTCAAAACCGGTACTGCAGCCTCAGTGTAAAGACATTGTCCCGACGGTCCGCTTCGTAGCCGGCGAGGGCGGACGACGTTTCCTGGCGGTTGACGTCGTAACACGCCTGCAGGCGGAAGTGCCGTCCGGGTTGCCAGAGCATGCCCAGTCCGAGCGTGCGGCGGAGGATGTCGGCTGCGACGCTATGGTTCAGCCCCACATCATCGCCTGCAATGTGCGTGTTGGGGTCGAGCCATTCGTATTTGGCTACGGCGGAGAAAGGCGAGCGGGCGATATCCTGTACGAAGATGACGTATCCGCCGCGAAAGTCGCGCACATACGTGTCGTGTGCGGGCAGGGTCGAAGTCACACGGCTGCGCATGTCGGTGGCGCTGCCCGGCTGACATCCGGCGACGTACTCGGCGCGCAGTTGCCGTGTCCATGCCTGGCCGTGCATGTGCAGCCGGATGTCGACACCCCGGTATTCGCGCCGGGCGAAGCGGCCTCTGTTGCGCGGATCGCTGTCGGGCACGAAGGCGCCGTCCTGCATGCGGTAGACGGTTTCCGTGCCTTGATAGACGCCGCCGAAGTAGCATGACACGCCGCCCGCGATGCTGAACGCCTGCCCGAAATCGTGCGCGGCATGCAGGTGTGCGACGACGTCGCGACGGTTGTCGGTCTCCATGTTCGCACCGTTGCCGGCAAGCAGCGCGGCGTCGAGCTTCAGCATGTGCAGCGGCGACGAAGCGGCGGGACGCAGTTGCACCATCACGCCCATGTCGCGCTCTTCGGGGAAAAGCATCTGATAGAGGGCGGAGCTTTCTGGCGACTCGCGCCGCACCGACGAATAGGCAATCTCATTGCCGAAAGGCGGTTCGAAGACGCCTGCGCGCAGGACGTTTGTTTTCGTCCACGGATCGGCCACCTGCAGGTAGGCATCCTTGAGGACGAGTCCTTTTTCGCTGGCATCGATCTGCAGGACGGCCGAGCCGGGCGCTTCCTCGAAAGTCAGTTTGACGCGTCCGCGACGGATACCCACGCGGCTGAACGACCGGTCGGGACTGGTGTTCGCCGTGCCGACCTTCAGCGTGGCGTCGCGTTCGCCGTACTGGAACTGCGGCTGAAAGTAGCCGGACAGGACAAACCGCTCCTGCGCTGAAACAGGTCCGGCGGCAAACGCGAGAAACATATATATGATGAAATTCAAGTAATGCCTTCTTTCTCTTTTACCCATTCCAATTCATCATTTTTTTATATACCGGTCATATTTCCCGTTCACGATTACGTCTTTCACCGCTTCCAGATAGCCGAAACCATTTCTCATGTCGGGCAGCAGGTAACTGCCTTCCACCCATTCGTTCCATGCGTTGATCGTGATCAGTTTGGGCTGTTCGGGATGGCTGTCCGCGTATTCCTTCGCTTTCAGGAGCAGCATGGCAAAACTTTCGGGTGTATTGTTATAATGCACGACATCGTGAATACCTTTGCCGGGAAAACGGGGCGTATCATCCCAACCGACAGAAACGCAGGGAAACAGCGGAATGTCGAGAATAGAATCCCACTGCTCCCGTATCTTGATGGAATTAGTTCCATGAATGATATAATCCTCGTCGAATCCTCCCATGTTATACATGGCTACACTATTGAAATTCATCGTTTTTACCATTTCGCAGAACCGTTCGGCCCTTTCTTTCGATAAAAAATAACCTCCTCCCTGATTCCATTGGATGTGCAATCCGGGAAAACCGGCTTTTTTTACTTCGTCACGGAAATAGTCAAGCGCTTTGCCACTTTCTTCTACGCTTCCGCCGAAACTTTCCAGCAGTTTATCCACGCTGAAAATGGAAAATACCGGACAACCGTCTATTTTAAGATAGTTGGGCTTTGAGAAATATTGACGGATAAGCCTTTCTACAATGATTTTGTAATTTCCCCAGTCTATGCAGGCATTCCACAACAGAGACGTGTCGTCGTTATAACGATGATAATTCCAGTAATTCTTTTTTACGTCGTGGTTTGCCCACATGACATAAAAATTCATCTTCCCGTTGTTACGGGCTTTTAGAAAACCGTCGTTGAGGGCGCTTTCCAGATAAGGACCTTCGTCGTACCAGTACCAATCGTAAACGAAGACATTCACTCCGTGTTCGATGGCGACCTCAATCCATTTTTCCACCACTTCAGGGTCGTTGTCCATTTCGTATCCCCACAGCGGTTGCCGGGGCTGGTAATGCCCCTCAAAACGGGGATTGCCTTTTTTGATAACTTCCCATTCGCCGATGCCTTCCGACCACAGGGCGTCGCGGCTCATCGGCTCATCATGGCACGACGGCCAGACATACGCGGCCACATAATAATCGTTTTTTACGGTTTCCCCGGCAGCCTCTTCTTTCTGCGGCTGTGCACAGGACAGGATCAATCCGGACAGGAAAAATGTGCATAATCGCGTCATGATAATGTTGATTTTCATATTCATAATATATCTAATTATTAAACTTACTTTTTATTTTCATTCAGAATGGAATGTACGTTCGCGAGCGGCAGTGGCCGGCAGTTCATTTGCGTCCTCCAAAACTGAAACTGACCGGCAGATAAACGGGCGAGGAGACGACCGTGCCTCCGATCTCGAAGTCGGGCCGGAGGCGGACGGTGACGTGCGTTTCCTCGCTGCCCAGGCCGATGAAGTTGCGGGCAATCTTGACGACGGCTTCTCTGGAATGTGTCGCAATCAGCGCGGCCAGATCGACGCCGATGCGTACGGACAGTGGTTTCGTTTCGCCGGACGCGACGCTGAAGGGCTGTTCCAGGCGTCCGTCCGTAAACGCGAGGCCGTCGATTTCGATGATGTAGCTCAACGCACTGAAGGCGGCATGCGCCGGATGGGGATTGTGTACGTCGATATTGAGCGTGAAATCGAGCGGGATCGTCGCCGACGCGCCGTTCATTGCTGCCAGTAGCCTGACGGCGTCGAGCGCGGAGATGCCGCGCGAAAGATCTGCACCCGCCAGCGTCAGGTCCGATATCGAACGATACCTGTACTCGCAGTGTTTCAGATTGTAGGCGCCCCGCAACTGCTTCGCCGCATCGCAGCACGCAAACATGTACACGGCGGCAAACGCCGCCACGATAAACCGTAATGTTCGTATCATGTTGTTTTTTTTCTGCAAAAGTAATAAAATTCGGGAATACTTCGCGCGGCACAGTTTTGTGAGATGCAAATACCGGTTATCCGGTTTTTCATCCTCCCTGCAACAGCAGTTTCAGCCATACGAAGAGGCAGATGAAAAACAGCGCGGGCAGCATGTTGATGATCTCGATCTGTTTTATTTTTAGCAGAATGAAAGCCAGTCCGATCAGGATGATACCGCCCGTGACGGTCACTTCGGAAATGATTTCGGGCGGGATGTCGCGCCCCGCGACGGAAACGAACAGCGTGATGCCGCCCTGAAACAGCAGCACGAGCACGGACGAAAACAGTATGCCGACGCCCAGCGCCGAGGCGAGCATGATGGAGGAAAAGAAATCCATGATGGACTTGGTCAGCAGCAGGTCGGACGTTTTCCCGAATCCTTCTTCGATGCACCCTACGATCGTCATCGAACCCATGCAAAAGAGCAGGAAACCCGTCGTCAGTCCTTCGGTAAAACGGTCGTTTCCCAATTTCATTTTCGTCCTGACATACTCGCCCAGCCTGTCTATCCGTTCGTTCAGCCTGAGACTGACGCCTGCAAAACCGCCCAGCACAAGACTCAACACCACCAGCAGGGGCGAAGAAATATCCAGCGACATTTTTACTCCCAGCAACAGCGTGAACAGACCTACCGCCTGAAAATATATCGTTTCGTACTTCACGGGCAATGCTTTCCTGACGAGCAGCCCGATGCTGCCGCCGACGATCACGGCGCCTGTATTGACCAATGTTCCTACCATATATGCAATTTTAAATTCAATATTCATCCCGGACTTCCGCACACATGCATTGATGTTTTCGCCCTGTCCGTTTTCAGCGTGCGAAGATAGGAAAAATTGCAGAAACAAAAAACTTGTGTCGTATTTCGGGAATAATAGCGAAACTTTTTGTAGTTTTGCGCCCATTATGCTTTGAATTTTATATGTAAACGCTATAACTATTTGTCATGAACAATAACAAAACGTTGAAAATCAAGTTTTACAGTGGAGAGAACATTCCGCTGGAACTGCACAAAGTGCGTGTCGTACAGAAACTGAATCTCGTCCCCATCGAACGGAGGCTGGAAGCGCTCTACGAAGGCGGTTTCAATACGTTTCGCCTGACGACGAACGATGTTTTTCTGGACATGTTGACGGACAGCGGTACCAATGCCATGAGCGACATGCAGGTATCGGCCATGATGCATGCCGACGACGCATACGCCGGGTCGCAGAGTTTTACTCGCCTGCAGAAGGCTGTCGAAGACGTGCTGAAAAAGAAGTATCTCCTGCCCGTCCATCAGGGACGCGCCGCCGAGAACGTCATTGCCAATGCCTACATCAATAAAAAAGGCGACCTGATTCCGACAAACTATCACTTCACGACCTTTCTGGCGCACATCACGCAATACGGCGGGCGCATCGTGGAACTGCTGTACGACGAAGCTTACAACATCAGCTCGTCCCATCCTTTCAAGGGAAACATGAATATCGAAAAACTGGAACAGGTGATCTGCGAAACCGGTGTCGAAAACATCTCTTTCATCCGCATGGAAGCATCGACCAACCTGATTGGCGGACAGCCTTTTTCCATACAGAACCTGCGCGAAGTACGCAGGGTGGCCGACAAGTATGGTCTCGTGATCGTGCTCGACGCGAGCCTGCTGGGCGAAAACGCCTATCTGGTCATACAGCGCGAACCTGAGTTTCGCAATGCGTCTATGGAAGAAGTGATTGGCATCATGACAGGACTGAGCGACATCGTCTACTTCTCGGCGCGCAAACTCAGTTCTTCGCGTGGCGGCGGCATCTGTACGAACGAACTGTCCATCTACCGGAAGATGGAAGCTCTGGTTCCGCTTTTCGAGGGTTTTCTGACATACGGCGGCATCTCCGTCCGCGAAATCGAGGCGATGGCAGTCGGCATGTACGAAACGCTCGACGAGACCATGATCTGCCAAAGTCCGCA
>JAIRYD010000120.1 GCA_031267935.1 Tannerella sp. | reverse complement strand
TTATACTGCGCGCGGAGTAATTATGTGCATTGTTATTCATCGTCATTGCGGTCTGCCCCGTCTTTGCGAGGCACGAAGCAATCCAGTGGATACAAGACGCCTGGATTGCTTCACTGCGTTCGCAATGACGAGATCCGGCTTTCCGCGTGCAATGCACAAAACCGCAAAAAAGCATATTGAAAATGATACAGGCAATCGCCCGTTTAAGGCGGTTGCCTGTCGAATCCGGAAGATAAAATATAAAATCATTCATGCTGTATGCGAGTTGATAAATCGCCGTCACGGGATGACGGCGCAGATGATTTCGCTCCATGGTCCGGGCTGATTGCGGGCATTGACCCAGCGGAAACGGTACCATACGTTTTTCCCCACTTCGGACAGCGCGTATTCGATGGCGAGCGACGTGGTGGTCGACGTGTTGAGATACGTGAACCCGCTGTCGTCGGTCGGCATTTCGCTGCCCGTGCCGCGCCACGTTTCGAAACCGTACACGCCGTCGGGCAGTCCGCCGCGCGGCCGTATCTCCTGCGTGTCGACGACATGAACCGTGTGCCGCTGGTGTACGGCCGTATCCACACGGCCCGAAGGCGTGCCGGATGGCGGCGGGATGTGCGTAGGCGTCCTGTCCGGAATCGGAAGCCTCAGCAGGTCGCGGTCGGCATCCGTCACCAGCGCATTGTGCAACAGGTTGCCCTGGCAGAAGTCGCGCAGGTCGACGGTAAAACTCTTCTTTGCACCGTTTTTGTCCTGCACGGTTATTTTCGTGCGCGTAGCCGGATCGAGGGCAATCAGATACTTCAACTCGAAATTTTTGAATGACGCGCCCAGATTTTGAATCCGCATTGCAGGGATTTCCCACTGCGCGCCTTTCGACTGCGACACATCCACCAGGTTCTTCGACCAGGGATAAAATTCTGCTTCTCTTGAAGGAATGTAACGTTTTCTTTTCATGATTAAAATGTTTTATGTTGATTTAAAAAAATTGAGTTTCACCGGCTGTTACCGGCAAGGATTGCAGTTGCGCCGTGCGCATGCACGGGGTTGCCGCACACGGGTACAGGGCGCTTATGCACGGGTATAAGGTCCCTGCGCCCGTGCGTAAGCGTCTTACGCACGGGCATAAGGATCTTACGCACATGCATAAGGCGCTTACGCCCGTGCATAAGGATCTTACGCACATGCATAAGGCGCTTACGCACATGCATAAGGGTCTTACACGCATGCATAAGACGCTTACGGACATACGCAAGGCGCTTACGTACGTGCTGCATAAGGAGTTTACGCACGCGCCTAAGGTTTCGCAACCGGTCAAACCGCAAAAAAAAATGGAGATACTGCTACCTTGCGGATGAAATATTTTTTTTGTAATATACACGCATGCGCGTATATACATTATTATATTTATGCCTGCCCATCTCTCTCTCTCTCTCTCTCTCTCTCTCTCTCTCTCTCTCTCTCTCTCTAACAAAATATCGCACTTCACCAACCCGCGAGAGTTAATTAAGCCTAAATCAGCGATATGTTTTGTTTTCATCATTTGTTTTTGTTTTTATTATCGAAACAATGCTGCAAATGTAGGATTATTTTTCATAAATAAAAAAAGATATTGTAATTTTTTTTGCGTGGAATGTGAACTATGAACGATGAACTATGAACGATGAACAGGGGGCGGGGCAGGTTTGCCGTTGCCGTTGCCGTTGCCGCCGCCCTCCCGTTTCCGGTTCAAAAAAAACCACCGTGCCGGATGCGGTTTCAACAACTCCATTCACCGTTCACCGTTCACCGTTCGTTCATCGTTCATCATTCATCGTTCATCGTTCATAGTTCATAGTTCATAGTTCATCGTTCGTTCACAAATCAACCACAAAGTCCTTCAGTGCAGGATTCTGCATGGATTTGGGGACGGCGTTTCGGATGAGTTCAAGAACTGCGCGCAGCATGCTTTTGCGCACGTAGTCGCGGCTGACGATCAGGCTTACTTCGCGCACGGCGGTCGTATTTTTCAGTGCGCGCAGGTTTTCCTGCCGGTCTTCGCTGAGACCCATCGCGTGCAGTTCGGGAATAATCGTGATGCCGCGGTTGTAGTCCACGATATGCATCAGCGTGTCGATGCTTCCCGCTTCGTACTTGACGGTTGCGCGGCCTGTTTCGGCCGTCTTTTTCATCCGGCAGAGGCGTTCGATCTGTCCGCGCAGGCAGTGCACGTTTTCCAGCAGCCAGACGTCGTTGATATCTATGTGGTCAAGGTCTATTTCCTTTTCGCGGCCGTATTCGTCCTGCGGCGAAACGTAGGCGAAGAACTTCTCGTAGTAGACGGGATATTCCGTCAGTTCGGGATGGTGGAGTGGCCCGGCCAGCAGCCCGCCGTCCAGTTCTCCTTTCAGGATGCGGGCGACGAGGTCGGTCGTCGTGTATTCCCTCAGCGCCAGTTCGACGTCCGTTTCCTTCTGCTGCTGCAGCAGGACGGGGACGATCCAGGTCGCGATGGTGGGTATGACGCCCAGCGAGAATAACCCTCGGGTGGTCTGCTGCTCGTTTTCGACGATGTATCCGATCTGTCTGAAATGTTTGAGCGAGACGCGTGCCTGCTCGATAATCTGCCGGCCGATGACCGTCGGTTCGACGGGATGTTTCGTGCGGTCGAAAATCTTCACGCCCAGTTCCTCTTCCAGTTTCTGAATCATCATGCTCAGCGTGGGCTGCGTGATGCAGCATTCGTCCGCCGCCCGGGCAAAATGGCGGTACTTGTCGACGGCAATTACGTATTCCAGTTGTTGAATGTTCATGTCAATATATTTATTTGTTAATGTATACTTCACTCGGTCTAAAATTGTGAGTTTAACGATAAACTATGACCGGATTCATCGTTCATCGTTCATCGTTCACAAAACTATGCCAGTATTGACTGTCCGGTCGATGCCGGCGCCGAAAAGTGCGAAATCATACTTCGCCGGGTCTTCGGGACAATACGCGCGGAGCCTCTCCGTCAGTTCCTCCACCGCCTTGCGGTCGTTGCTTTTTCGCTGCAGAAGTCCCAGTGCGCGCGCCGTGTTTCCTGCATGCACGTCGAGCGGGATGTAGAGCTGATGCGGTTCGATGCAGCGCCACACGCCGAGGTCGACAATACCGTCGCGGCGCACCAACCATCTCAATGCCATGTTGATACGCTTCAGCGCCGTTGTCCCGATATTGGCCGGGAAGCATTTGCCGTTGCACCGTCCGCCGTTGGCTGTCGCCATTTCGGCCTGCATGACGGATGCGGCAAACCATGCCGGCGCCCCGGCCTGTCCGGCCTCGCGCTGTACCAGTAGATTTTCCACGCTACCGTACGATGTAAATATGTGTCTGAATCCGCGCAGCATGTAGGCCAGATCGGGTTCGAAAAAAGTCCGGTGCACGTTGGCCTTTCCCAGCGCGCGGTAGCCTTCGTTCATCACGTAGTCGTACGGACTGTCGCCCCAGTTCGAAAGCATGCGTGCGGCGTTGTTCAGTATCATCCGGCGATTTCCCCAGGCGATGGTCGCGACGGCAAACGACACGACTTCAATGTCCTGCAACCTCGCGTATCGCCGCGGAAACTGTACGGGATCGTTTGCGGCAAAGGCCGGCGTATTCGTCCGTGCCAGCTGTTCGTCGAGAAAAACCTTGATCGAATCCATCATCACATAGATATAATTGATGCAAAGATAAAAAATATTGATTTGATTGATTCGTGAAACCGGCATACATTTGCAGCATATTTGAAAAAGTGATTGGCAGACGGGCCGGCACGCACGGCGAACGGCTTTCATGCACATTCTCCTTTTTCGGAAACAAACTGAATAATAAACTTTTAAAATTTATCATTATGCAAACAATTATTAATTCGCAACTGCCTGAATTTAAAGTACAGGCTTATCAGAACGGCAGTTTCAGGACTGTGACGACCGCTGATGTGCTGGGGAAATGGGCTGTTTTCTTTTTCTATCCCGCCGATTTCACCTTTGTGTGTCCGACCGAACTGGAAGATATGGCAGACAAATATGCTCGATTCCAGGCGTCGGATGTAGAGATTTATTCGGTAAGCGCCGATTCCCACTTTGTTCACAAGGCGTGGCACGACGCTTCCGAAACGATTCGCAAAATCAGGTATCCGATGCTGGCCGATCCGACGGGGACGCTCACGCGTGCGTTCGGCGTACACATCGAGGAAGACGGAATGGCTTACCGCGGCACGTTTGTCGTCGATCCCGAAGGAAAAATCAAGATTGTCGAAATCCACGACAACGGCATCGGACGCAATGCGGAAGAACTGCTGCGCAAAGTCGAAGCCGCACAGTTCGTCGCTTCGCATCCCGACCAGGTGTGTCCCGCCAAATGGAAAAAGGGCGACGCCACACTGAAACCCGGCATCGATCTGGTTGGGAAAATCTGAACGGAATGTGTTTTCGGGGGTGTCTTCGTGTTGACTTCATAAGTTTGATTCGACACGGAGGCGCCCCTCTCCACAAATGCGAAGATTTTTGTCCTGCCCGTTTTCAGTTCCTTGATAATGATTTCATGCGGAAAGTTGTCTTCATCATCCGAAATAAATAATCTCCGGATTCTATTCAATTCCTCGCACTTGTCTTTCCTTTATTTCCAAAGAGAAATAGCATCTCAAAAAAAAAGAATTAACCGTTTTTCCGTACGAATGTACGACAATACGCCGAAATGTCTATCTTTGTACTCCATAAAAATAAATGAACTGGCAATCTATGGAAAATTTAAAATGGTCTGAACTTCCGTTTGGATATATGAAAACGGATTATAACGTAAGGAGTTACTATCGTAATGGCCGGTGGGGCGAATTGGAAGTCACCTCATCCGAAATCATCAACATGCACATCGCATCCACCTGCCTGCACTACGGACAGGAAGCCTTCGAAGGGCTGAAAGCCTTCAGGGGGCAGGACGGACGGGTACGCATCTTCCGCATGAACGGGAATGCCCGGCGGCTGCAATCGTCGTGCCGCGGCATCAGGATGGCGGAACTGCCCGAGGCGACATTCGAAGAGGCCGTATGCAAGGTGGTCAGGCTCAACGAACGTTTTGTCCCGCCCTACGGAAGCGGCGCCTCGCTCTATATCCGTCCGCTGCTGGTCGGACTGGGTGCGCAGGTCGGCGTCAGTCCGGCTTCCGAATACCTGTTTCTCGTCTTTGTCACGCCCGTAGGACCGTATTTCAAAACCGGCTTCAAGCCGGCGCCGGTCTGTATCATGCGTGCATACGACCGCGCCGCACCGCAGGGGACAGGCGCCTTCAAGGTCGGCGGAAACTATGCCGCCAGCCTGAACGCCGGATGCCTCGCGCAGGAAAAAGGCTATGCCGCCGTGCTCTATCTCGACCCCAGGGAAAAGAAATATCTGGACGAATGCGGCCCGGCCAACTTCTTCGCTATCCGCGACCGGACGTACATCACACCCGGCTCGCACTCCATTCTGCCCTCCATCACGAACATGAGCCTGATCCGGCTGGCCGAAGACATGGGGCTGCACGTCGAGCGCCGCCCTGTACCGGTCGACGAACTCGCCACGTTCGAGGAAGCCGCCGAATGCGGAACGGCCGCCGTCGTGACGCCCATCTCGCGCATCGACGATCTGGACGAAAACAGATCGTACACCTATACGGACGACGGCAAGCCCGGCGCCGTCTGCGAACAGCTCTACAACAAACTGCGCGCCATCCAGAATGGCGACGAGCCGGACCCGTACGGATGGGTGACGGTGATGGAACAGTGACCGCAATGAAAAAACTGAAACTGATCACGGACGACCCCTGGCTCGAACCCTACCGCGACGCCATCGAAGGACGGTATGCGTATGCGCTTCGCCGCGAGGCCGAACTCACCGGCGGCGGACGGCAGACGCTGGCTGCGTTCGCATCGGGATACATGTATTTCGGCCTGCACCGCACGCCCGAAGGCTGGGTACTGCGCGAGTGGGCGCCCAATGCCACGGCCGTTTATCTGACAGGCACGTTCAACGGATGGCAGAAGAGCGAAACCTTCCGCCTGTCTCCACATGCAAACGGACACTGGGAGATCACACTGCCCGCCGACGCACTGCATCACGAAGACCTCTACAAACTGCGGATGGAATGGCACGGAGGCTGCGGCGAACGCATACCGGCATGGTGTCGACGCGTCGTGCAGGACGCGCACACCGGGATTTTCTCGGCACAGGTCTGGGCGCCGCACGAACCGTATGCCTTCACGCAAAACACCTTCAGGCCGGACACTTCGCCGCTGCTGATCTACGAATGTCATATCGGCATGGCGACGCAGGAAGAACGAACGGGCACGTACGAAGAATTTCGCACGCACGTACTGCCGCGCATCGTCGACGACGGCTACAACGCCATACAGATCATGGCCATACAGGAACATCCCTACTACGGCTCGTTCGGCTATCACGTGAGCAGTTTCTTTGCCGCCTCGTCGCGCTTCGGCACACCCGACGAACTCAAGCGCCTCGTCGACGACGCGCACCGCATGGGCGTCGCCGTCATCATGGACATCGTCCACAGCCATGCCGTCAAAAATGAAGTCGAAGGACTGGGACGCTTCGACGGCACTCCCTACCAGTATTTCCATGCCGGAGATCGCCGCGAACATCACCAGTGGGACTCGCTCTGCTTCGACTACGGCAAGCACGAGGTACTGCATTTCCTGCTGTCCAACTGCAAGTTCTGGCTCGAAGAATACCGTTTCGACGGCTTCCGTTTCGACGGCGTCACTTCCATGCTCTATCTCAGCCACGGCATGGGCGAATCCTTCACGAACTACAACGATTACTACAACGGCCGTCAGGACGGCGATGCCATTGCATACTTGACGCTGGCAAACAAACTGATACACGACGTCAATCCGCATGCCGTCACGATTGCCGAAGAAGTAAGCGGCATGCCCGGACTGGCCGTCCGCTTCGACGACGGCGGCTACGGCTTCGACTACCGCATGGCAATGAACATCCCCGACTTCTGGATCAGAACGCTCAAGGGATCCAAAGACGAAGAATGGCTTCCATCCGACATCTGGCGGGAAACGACCAATCGACGCGCCGACGAAAAAACCGTCAGCTATGCCGAAAGCCACGACCAGGCGCTCGTGGGTGACAAAACACTCATATTCCGCATGATCGACGCCGACATGTACTGGCACATGCAGGTGAACGACCCGCACATCGCCGTCGACCGCGGCATTGCCCTGCACAAAATGATTCGCCTCGTCACCGCCACCACCATCAACGGCGGATACCTCAACTTCATGGGCAACGAATTTGGACATCCCGAATGGATCGACTTCCCGCGCGAAGGCAACGGATGGTCGTACAGATATGCCCGCCGGCAGTGGCATCTCGTCGACAACACGAACCTCAAGTACCGCTATCTGGGCGATTTCGACCGCGCCATGCTCTCGCTCCTCCGCAGCGTGAAAAACTTTCAGTCCCTTCCACTGCAAAAAATATGCACCCACGATGCCGATCAGGTGCTCGCCTACACGCGTGGCGACCTGCTGTTTGTCTTCAACTTCAACCCGCGTCGCTCGTTCACCGGCTACGGCCTCCCCGTACCGGCCGGCCGGTACCGCGTAGCGCTGAACACGGACGAACCGCGCTTCGGTGGCTTCGGGCTGACGGACGACACGCAAACATTCCCGACGCATCACGAACCGCTCCACGAAAACGAAACGAAAGAATGGCTCCGCCTCTACCTGCCCGCCCGTACCGCAACAGTATTCAAACACTTGTAAACATCCGCAAAAAACATGTATCCATTCACATTCGAACCCATACTCAAGGAAATTATCTGGGGCGGGACAGACATCCGCCCCTTCAAAGGACTGCCCGCCGGCAGCGAAAAAATAGGCGAAAGCTGGGAACTCTCGCACGTCGAAGGCAACTATTCGACCGTCGCCAACGGTCCCCTGGCAGGACAGACGATCGACGACCTGATACGCCGCTATGGCTCCACCCTGCTCGGAAAAAAAACCGTACAGCAGTTCGGAACAACATTTCCCCTGCTGATCAAATTTATCGATGCACAGGACAACCTCTCCGTACAGGTCCACCCCGACGACCGCCTGGCACAGCAACGCCACCACTCGCCCGGTAAAACCGAAATGTGGTACGTCGTCAACGCCACCCCCGGCGCAACGCTCTACAGCGGTTTCTCGCGCCCGATAGATGCCGACGAATACCTCCGCCGCGTAGCCGACAACAGCCTGACCGATGTCCTGCAACGCTACGACGTCGCCCCCGGCGACGTCTTCTTCCTTCCTGCCGGACGCGTCCACGCCATCGGCGCCGGATGCTTCGTCGCCGAAATACAGCAGACAAGCAACATCACCTACCGCATCTACGACTATGACCGCCGCGACGCCGAGGGCAACACTCGCCCCCTGCACGTCGACCTCGCCCGCGATGCCATCGACTACACCGCCTCTCCCGACGGCCGCACGACCTGCACCCCGATCGCCAACACATCCGTTCCGCTCGTTACATGCAAATATTTCACCACCAGCCTTCTCTATGCCGACAAACCCATAAAACGCGACCTCGCCGCCCTCGACTCATTCGTCATCTGCATCCTCACCGAAGGCAGCGCCCTGATACGCGACAACGACGGACACGAACTCGCTCTCCACTGCGGACAGACCGTCCTCATCCCCGCCGCGACACAACACCTGCAAATCATCCCCTCCCCACACGTCACACTGCTCGAAACGCACGTCTGAACACTCCCGCCAACACGGCAGCGCATAATCAGGGCGCCCGCAGGTTGGCCGGAGATTTTCTGCCGTATGCGTCGTCCTGTTCGTGATTTCCCTTTGTTTATTTTCTTGAATATACCGACTTGCAACGGAGTGGAGCGGATGCATTTACCGGGATGCACACCCTGTTCCGGCAAAACATTCAACAGCACCTCGCCGGATGTTTTCATGAAAAAAATGTAGAGTCGGAGCCATGCACTCCGTCTCTACATTTTGAATTTGGCAGTGTAGACTAAATCAATCGAAACGGGCTATTTTATCTCCCATCCCAGCGCGCTGGCGCCCAGCACGGCCGCATCGCTTTCGTTCAGTTCCGAAAACAGCAGTTTTGTTTTGTCTGCAAATACTTTGAGTACGTGCCTGTCCATCGAGCGCCGGATGGGATCCATGAGCAGGTTGCCCGCCTTGGTCAGTCCGCCGAAGAGAATGATGGCCTCGGGGCTGGAGAAGGCGATGAAGTCGGCAAAAGCTTCGCCGAGTATTTCTCCGGTTGTTTCGAATATTTCGGCGGAGAGTTTGTCGCCTTCCATTGCGGCGTCGTACACATCTTTTGACGTGATATTTTCCGGTTCGAGACGGCGCAGAAGGCTGTCGTCGGTACGCTGGATGAGCAGTTCCTTTGCCGTGCGTGCGACGCCGGTGGCCGACGTGTACGTTTCCAGGCAGCCATGACGGCCGCATCCGCAGAGGCGTCCGTTCTCGCGACGGATGATGACGTGTCCCAGCTCGCCTGCGAAGCCGTCGTGTCCGTAAACCAGATTTCCACCGACCACGATGCCGCTGCCTACTCCCGTGCCCAGCGTGATGACGATGAAGTCTTTCATGCCGCGGGCTGCGCCGTAGGTCATTTCGCCGATGGCGGCTGCGTTCGCGTCGTTTGTCAGTGCGACGGGAATGCCGTCCGTGCTGTCGCTGATCATCTGTGCCAGCGGTATCCGGCCTTTCCAGGGAAGATTGGCGGCAAAATCGATGCAGCCGGTGAAATAATTTCCGTTAGGCGCACCTACGCCGATGCCCTTGATGTGCTCCTTGCTGCCTGCTTGTTCGATAATACCTTCCAGTCCTTTGGACAGTTCCGATATGTATGTGTCGATATTTACGTACTTGCCGGTCTTTATCGAGTCGCTGTACAGAATCGTACCTCTCGCATCTACTATGCCGAAAACGGTGTTGGTGGCACCCAAATCAATACCAATTACATAAGGTTTCTCCATGTGATTCAAATTTTAATAATTATGTTTCGGGCAGCAAATATAAACGGTTTATTGAAAGAAAACAAGATTTTCGAAGGAAAATACGTGCCGGAGGAGAAAAACATGCGGTTGGGCATCCGTGCGCGGCAGGGATGATTGCGGCCGGCCTCTACGTCCGCTGTATCCTCATGGCGTTCAAAATGGCCAGCAGCGCCACGCCCACGTCGGCAAAGACGGCTTCCCACATGGTGGCCAGTCCGCCGGCGGCAAAAATCAGCACGGCGGCTTTTATGCCGAACGACAGGGCGATGTTCTGGATGACAATGCGCCGGGTAGCCCGTCCTGTTTGAATGGCGACGGCGATTTTTGAAGGCTGGTCGGTCTGTATGACCACGTCGGCCGTTTCGATGGCGGCATCGCTGCCCATGGCGCCCATGGCTATGCCGATGTCGCTCAACGCCAGTACGGGCGCATCGTTGATGCCGTCGCCCACGAAGGCGACCACGCGCGTCGGGTCACTTTTTATCTCTTCCACTTTACGCACCTTGTCTTCGGGCAGCAAATCGCCGAAAGCGAGGTCTATTCCGATCTCCCGAGCTACTTTTTGCGTGATGGAATCTTTGTCGCCGCTCAGCAT
>JAIRYD010000116.1 GCA_031267935.1 Tannerella sp. | reverse complement strand
GGGGCGGGTGTGCGCCTCACACCGGGGCGGGTATCACTTATACTGTGCGCGGCATAGTTTTATGAACTATGAACGATGAACTATGAACGATGAACGGGGGAGGGCGACGTTTATATCCCGTGCCGTAAGGTACGGAATGTGGTGAGAACGATGAACTATGAGCGGATTCATCGTTCATCGTTCATCGTTCATCGTTAAACTCACAATTTCAGACCGCGTGAAGTATAATTTGTGTTTCACAAGTCACAATTCATTTTTATCCCGTACTTTTGCATGCGGAAACAAATCATGCAGTTCTCGACTATGGACTATGTAAAAGAAATAAACAGATTGCGCGGCGCCAGAAATGCCGTCATCATGGCGCACTACTACCAGACGGGCGATATTCAGGATATTGCCGATTTTACGGGCGACAGTCTGGCGCTGGCGCAGTGGGCGGCAGGGACGGAGGCCGACGTGATCGTGCTGTGCGGCGTGCATTTTATGGGCGAGACGGCCAAGCTGCTTTCGCCCGGCAAGACGGTGCTCGTGCCCGACATGAATGCCGGCTGCTCGCTTGCCGACAGTTGTCCGGCCGATGCTTTTGCGGCTTTTGTGGATGCGCATCCCGGGCATACGGTCGTTTCGTACGTCAACACGACGGCGGCCGTGAAGGCGCTGACCGATATCGTCGTTACGTCGACAAATGCCCGCCGCATCATCGACGGTTTTCCGCAGGATGAAAAACTGATTTTCGGTCCGGACCGCAATCTGGGCAATTATCTCAACAGCATCACGGGGCGCAGCATGCTGCTCTGGGACGGGGCTTGTCACGTGCACGAGCAGTTTTCGCTCGAACGGATCGTCGCGCTGCGGGCGCAGTATCCCGACGCGCAGATCATTGCTCATCCCGAATGCAGGCAGCCGGTGCTGGTGCTGGCCGATTTCGTCGGTTCCACGGCGGCGCTCCTGCGATATACCGTGCAGTCGGCGGCGACGCAGTTTATCGTGGCCACCGAGAGCGGCGTGATCCACGAAATGAAAAGGCAAAGCCCGGCGAAGGTCTTCATTCCCGCACCGCCGAACGACAGTTCCTGCGCCTGCAACGAATGCAGTTTCATGCGGCTGAACACGATGGAGAAACTTTACCGCTGCCTGCGCGACGGACGGCCGGAGATACGCGTGGACGAAGCGATCCGCGAAAAAGCCGTGCGTCCCATCCTTCGCATGCTCGAACGTTCGTAATCGCTTCCGGCCGCCATGATGTATCTCCTGATCGGAATTTTGTTTGCCAGTACGGGCGTGGGTTACCTGTTCCGGCGCGTACGTTTCATGCAGCAGATGAACCGGCTGATCATGCCGGCCGTCTGCGTGCTGCTGTTCGTGATGGGCATCGCCGTCGGTTCCAACGGGCAGATCGTCAGAAATCTGCCGACGCTCGGCACGCAGGCGCTGATACTGGCCGCTGCCGGTACGCTGGGCAGCCTGCTGGCCGCGCTGGGTATCCACAAACGGTTTTTCGGGAAGAAGAAGTAGGCGCCGGCGCGAATATGAGGAGCAGTTTACTGATAATCGGTTGTTTTACGGCGGGATGTATCGCCGGCGTGTGCGGCTGGCTGCCCGATTCGGCAGTGGCCGGCACGGAGACGTGGTCTGCCGGTGCGCTCTATGTGCTGATGATCGCGGTCGGTACCGGTCTTGGCTCCGACCGCAAGCTGCGCGAGATCCTGCGCGCCGTCCGTCCGCGGCTGCTGTTCGTGCCGCTGGCCACGATCGCGGGTACGCTGTCGGCCACGGCTGTCGCCAGCCTGTTCATCTCGCGCTGGGGGCTGGCCGAATGTATGGCCGTAGGCAGCGGGTTCTGCTATTATTCGCTTTCGTCGATACTGATCACCGAACTGACTACGTCTTCGCTGGGTGTGCAGGCCGCCACCGAACTGGGGACGGTCGCCCTGATGGCCAATCTGATACGCGAACTGACCGTGCTGCTCGCCGCGCCGCTGATGGTACGCTGCTTCGGACGCCTGGCGCCCGTCTGCGCCGGCGGCGCCAGCACGCTGGATACGACGCTGCCCGTGATCATACGCTACGCGGGCCGCGACATGGTATTCATCTCCATCTTCCACGCCGTGATCGTGGATTTTTCGGTGCCGTGCTTTGTTTCGCTTTTCTGTTCGATGGTATAACGGATGATTACGCGCCCGTTCACCGGACCACCACCTTGCGTCCCGCCGTTCCGTCGACCGTCACAATATAAATCCCCCTCCCGACCGGGATGGAAGCCAGCCCTTCGGTGACGTGCACCCGCCTGACCAGCTGTCCGCCGGGGGCATGGACGGAAACCGTTCCGTTCCGCCATGTCTCCACGTATATCCGTCCGTCATGCGTCCATACCGCCTGCGTCGCCGTCACTTCGCTGCCCAGAGGGTCGGGCTGAATATAGACCACGACCGGGATGCTGCCCGACACGTTCCGGATCACATAGTCGTATCCTCCGTCGGCATTCGGCGTGCCTTCCAGCGTTTCGCGCACGTTGTCCAGTATCCGGTTGGTGCTGACCAGCGGCGGCACATTCGCCTTGATCGAGAAGGTGAAGTCGCCCGTGGCGGACGCATAGTGTACGCCCGGCGCGGGGCTGACCGTCACGCCGGATATGGCCGGCAGATACACGGCCCGCGCCAGATCGGGCACGGTCATCCCCCACCCGATCGTCACGGTATCCGGCCGGCCGGCAAACGACTTGCCGGCAATCGCACCG
Organism: Tannerella sp.; assembly: GCA_031267935.1. Lineage (GTDB taxonomy): Bacteria > Bacteroidota > Bacteroidia > Bacteroidales > Tannerellaceae > Tannerella. The sequence continues at coordinate 1,599 of JAIRYD010000116.1, read as the reverse complement.
TAGCGCACGTGATAGTCGCCCGGCAGCAGGTTGTCCACCACCCTTACGCCGGGACGCAGCGGCGTCCATACGGTCAGCGTATCCACTTTGTATTCCATCGAATCGTTCACGCCCAGAATCTGCCCGTCGTTGAAGCCCAGGAGCGATTCCTTCACGCCCTGTATCGCAGCCGGCGGCGCCGGACGGGGCGGGATGTAGAGCAGTTTCTCGGCGCTGTTGGGCGACGGGGCGGCATTGATCTTCACGATCGAAACGGTCGTGTCGAACCATTCTTCCGGGATGCTCATCCCGCTGCCCATTTCGACGGCGTCGCCGTTATTGAAACTGTATTCGGCGCCGGGAATGAAGTCGTTCAATTCTTCCGTGATATAGTCGATCGTGATTTGCGGCGCCGGCTCGTGTACGGTAATTGCGATCGTCACGGACACGGGGTTTGCGCCGGGATATTCGTCCCAAACCGTGACCACGACATTCGTCTGACCGGACGAGATGCCGGAGATGGACAGTATGCCGGCGGCGAGCGATGTGTCGGCAATCGAAACATTCGTCGTCGATGACGGATCGATGGCGGTGATGGTCAGCGCATCGTTCGGCAGGTTGAGGTCGGTTGCGATGGCGTAGGCGTCGAACGTCACCGTCTCGCCTATGGCCAGATCGGCTTCCACACCGGTTTTGGCCACGGGATCATGGGGCGCCACGTATTTGGGAACCTCCACGGCAAGGATGTTGCTGATGTTGCGCACCTGATCCTTGGCAATAATATATATTGTATAGGGCGTGTCGGCGCTACCATGCACCGGCAGCGTGAGAAGCGTTTCTCCTGCGCTTGAGAAAGGAGTTTTGTTGGATAATGCGAAATCGGTAAAGCTCGCCGGCGCCGTTCCCGGGTCTACTACATAATAATACTTGCCCTTTTGGTTGCCTTCCGCGATATTGAATTTCACTACGGCCGAAGCATTGGAATTGCGTAGGGCGCTTATCGTGCCGAGCGCCGGCGCCGTGTGGTCGTCGAGCACTTTCAGCGTGAACGAAATCGGCGCGGAGCCTTCGTGCGACTGCGTCGGATAGTTCTTCTGCGCCCAGACGGATGTTGTGTGCAGGGATCCGCTGTTGAGATGGGCATAGTTGGTATTGTCCACAAGCGTACCGCCGGCCGAGTAGACCTGTTCGGTATTAATGTCGTCGGCAACGATAAAAACGGAATCCATGTAGCCGTCATGGCCGTAATGCGACAGGACGCCGTCGTTTCTCACGATTTTGTAGGCAAGCTCGTCGCCACTTGCCCCCGTCACGTCAAATCCCAGTTCCTCGCCCGGATTGACGGCCACCGTATCGGTGATACCCGAAACCGTTTCGTCCAGGTCGTAGGCCAGCGAAGCGCCTATTCCCGGAACGCTGGAAGATAGCAGCGTCAGTTTGAAAGCTTTCATCACGCCTCCATGACCGCCGTTCGGGAGCGCATCTTCATCGCGATAAATGTTCCCGTTATCCGCTTCCATCTGGTCTACCCTGCTGATACTGTTATGCTCCATCAGCTCGGCGGCAAAAAGAATATCCGCCGTATCCAATTTAAATATGGGACGCACGCCCATCGATACG
>JAIRYD010000035.1 GCA_031267935.1 Tannerella sp. | reverse complement strand
TGCCTCGCTGTTCTCGCGCCAGAACGTTTGGAAATCCTCCAGCAGACAGGTCACGTCAATGACGCCGTCCCGCAGGTAGCGCGGCATGCGGTAGGGATAGCGGCTGTCGGAGAGGGCATCCTGCGTGTGGTAGCTCAGGGTGCGGACAATCACTTCGGCATAAATCGGATTGGACGGCTCGAATCCACCGGGGATATCGCGGATCAGCCCGAGGTCGCGGACATAGTGATAGTCGTCCGACTGTTTGTCGACGCTCAGCATGTCTCCGGTGATGAGCGGTTCAATCACTTTCCGCACCCGTTCCTCCTTGAGCCGTTCCAGCAGGCTGTCGATGTGCGTGTCGCGCCGCAGGATGATGTTCTGAATGGCCTGCGCCACCAGGTCGGCCGTGACCGGCAGGGAATAGTCAGACTGAAGCATTTCGACCGTCACCTCGCGTGCGACAGCGTTGACTAACCACGGCTGTCCCTGCGTCCGGAGCCATACCAACTCAATCGCTTCCGGGTCGAATGTCTGTCCCGTTTCGCGTGTGTGCTGGCTGTACAGGTCTACAATTTCTTCGCGTGTGAAATTGCGGAGCGTCAGCGCTTTAGTGATGACATTGAAAGGGCTTGCGCCGCCCAGCGATTCGCGGTCGGGACGGATTTTGGCTTTGAAGTCGCGGATGTTGCGCATGCCTACCAGCGCTATGGAATGGACGAACGGTATCCGGCTGCGGGTGTTGTAACCGTCGCGCAGCTGGCGGAGAAACGAAATCAGCGTCCCCTCGCTCAGGCAGTCGGCCTCGTCGAAGAAAATCACCAGCGGCCTGTCCAGTGACAGGCAGAAATTGATCAGGGCGCTTCGCAAAACATTTGCATAGTCACTCATGTCTTCTCCTGCCGCAAATTCTTTCCCGCCGGGAATATTCGAATACCGCAGATCCAGTTTCATCTTGTTTACGATAGTCGGAATACCTTTTTCCGGTTCTGTGATGCCCTGTCCCATTTCCAACGAGCAGTAAAACGCGTAATATTTGCTCTCTGCGTTGAGCCGTTCGGTCATATCGAGCAGAAACGTGGTCTTCCCGCTCTGCCGCGCCGCGTGAATTACAAAATACTGTTTCAGATCAATCAGATCCGCTATTCCCTTTAACCGAGATGAAGCGTCCACTATATAATGATCCGTTTCGTTGCAGGGGCCTGCCACATTAAAATATCGTGCCATAGTTTCAATTTTTTGAATGTTTGTAAAAGTGCGGTAAAGATAGCGGTTTTATTTGATATTGCCGGTCTGCGGAAACAAAAGATTGCTTCGCAGACAATAAAGAGAGGATATATTAATACGCAGTCTCAATATGCATTTAACCACAAAGGCCGCAGAGAGCAAAAACGGTTTATTTTTTTGGGGGATATGCCTCTCCAATACTGATTAATTCAAAAAAATCATCTATATTTGCGGCGTGGATTTTTTATTACGGCGATGAAAAACACGTGAGTATTTATAATAATTGTGAATGTATGAAAAATTTATTGGTATTGTTGATTTCAATTATTGGAGCGGGTTCTGTTTTTGCACAAAGTACGAACCGTTCTCCGGTTGTGGTGAGAGGGGAAGTTCTTGACTCTTTAACGTCTGATCCTGTTCCGTATGCTACGGTGAGGCTTACGCCGGCGGCTAATCCTGCAGGCGTTTTGACTGCCGTTGCGACGGATGCTGCCGGAAAATTCAGCTTGAACGTGAAAGATTTTGGCGATTACAGACTTGTTATCAGCTATATAGGAAAGACGGAGGCTTCCATTCCACTCCAAATTGAGACTGAAAAACCGGTAAATTTGGGCAAAATTTATCTTTCCGACCATATCGGCGAATTGTCGGAAGTTACGGTTACGGCTTTGAAACCCCTGATAAAGGTGGATTTGGACAAAATCGCCTACAGCATGGAAAATGATCCCGAAGCGAAAACAAGCAATGTGCTGGACATGTTGCGTAAAGTGCCGCTGGTGACGGTTGACGGAGAAGAGAATATCAGTTTGAAAGGCTCAAGTAATTTTAAGATTTACCTCAACGGCAAACCGTCGAACATGATTTCGAGCAACCCCAGGGATGTGTTGAAAAGCATGCCGGCCAATGTGGTGAAAAACGTGGAAGTCATCACCGATCCCGGCGCCAAATACGATGCGGAAGGCGTTGCGGGAATCATCAATATTGTCACGCAGTCGCAGACCAGGCTGGGCGGATATACCGCGACGGCGCGCCTCGGAGTCAGTTCCCGAAGCGGCCTGGATGGCGGACTGTATGCCATGATGAAATATGGAAAGGTTGGATTTACCGGATTCTTCGATTATTTCAGCAGTAAAGTGCCCGAATCGAAAACCGGTTCGACGAGGGAAAGCTATATAGACAACACCAATAAATATCTGTATCAGGACGGTTCCCGTACTTTTTCGGGAAACGGGCAATACGGTTCGGGTGAAATCAGTTACGAAATCGATACCCTCAATTTGATTAACTTCGGCATGAACCGCTATCAGTGGAACGGAGAAAACGACATGAACGGATTTGCCCGCATGGAGAATCTGAATCATGAAAGTCTCTACGAATATACAAATCGCAGTATTGCCCGAAGCAAACAGGGACCAACCGGCGTGAACGTTGATTTTCAGCATACGTCGCCGACTGTCGCCGACCGCCTTTTCACGCTCTCTTACAGGCTTTCCCTTTCTCCGAACAATTCCAGAAATGAAAATACAATCGGATATCCGGACGGTGTGACGCTGCCGGAATACATTGACGAGGGCATTATCCGCCAGTTCACAAATGCCGAGACAAGGGAGCATACGTTCCAGGCGGATTATACGACCCCGCTCCATAAAATACATACAGTCGAGGCCGGAGTGAAATATATCATCCGCATCAATGAAAGCAACAGCGATTACGAACGGGAATTTAACGGCGTGTCCGATCCGGACTACATGCCTTACGGACAGGAAAAATACATCACTCAATTTGAAAACCGGAACGATATTCTGGCCGCCTATGCCGGTTATGGCCTCAAGTTGAAAAACTGGGGATTTAAGCCGGGGTTGCGTTACGAATATACCCGTTTGAACGCCAAATATCCGCTGGACGCCGACCACAATTTCGGCGTGAACTATTCCAATCTGGTTCCGTCCTTTACGGTTACTTACAAGATAAACAACATGCAAAATATCCGGCTGGGATACAACCTGCGTATTTCCCGTCCCGGAATCGGGCAGTTGAATCCATACGTTAATAACTCCAATCCCAATTATATTTCCTACGGCAATCCCGAGCTGGATGCCGTGAGGTCTCATTCGGTCAATATGAATTACGGTTATTTCAATCCCAAAATCACCCTGAATACGAATTTGTCGTATGATTTCACGGACAACGGGATTGAATCGGTTGCTTTCGAAATGGAATCGGACGATCAAAAGGGCGTTAGCGCGTCGACGTATAGAAACATCGGTAAAAGCAAACGGCTCAATCTGTCGTCGTATTTCAACTGGTCTCCCAGCCTGAAACTCCGCGCGTATGGAAATCTGTTCGGCACGTATGCCGATATCCGGGCAAACAATGGTTCGGGCATGGAAAACTCCGGTTTTTATGGTCAGGGATATTTCGGAATGCAGTATAAACTGCCCTGGAATATTTGGATTTCAGGGTATTTAGGCGGAGGAAAAATGGGCGTCTCCCTGCAGCAGGATGGATCGTACTATTTTTTTCACTCGCTGGGATTGCGAAAATCATTCCTGAAAGACAGGCTGATGGCCCAGTTCTACGTTTCCAACCCATTTAGAGATGAATACAGTCGAACAATGGAAACGTGGACGGAAACCTATTACCAGAGATCCGTGAACGCCTGGAAAGAACGGGAATTAAGAATAAGCGTCTCGTACCGCTTCGGCGAAATGAAAACCCAGATTAAGAAAACGAAACGGAGTATTGTCAACGACGATGTTCTCTCATCCGGCCAGGGAAGCGAGGGGAAATCTCCGGAATAGATTGTGTAAGGTCATGTTTTTCCGGCAATCTTCTGGTACCACTTTAAACCGTTAATCCGCTCGATTTCCTGTTTTAACGACAATATTTCGGCTTCCTGTTTTTTCGCCAGCCGCTGGGCGTCTTCCAGGTTTTTCGATAACGTTTTCCGGTCCTTTTCCAGCCGGTCGACTGCAACGTTTTTGTCGTCCAGCGCCAGCTGCAGGGATTGAACCGTTTCATTTTGATTCCGGTTAATGTCTTCAAATTCTTTCATTCTGTCCAGCAGCAGCTTGATGGCGCTGTTCTGTTCCGAATTTTTCCTGTTTTTCCCGTCGATATCTCCGTTCAGTTCCGCAATGTTTTTCTGCAAATCAAGGTTTTGTGCGGTGATCCTGTCCAGATCGCTTTTTGCGGAATCGTATTTCCTCCTGTACGAGGCCAGGCGCGAAGCAAAAACGTTGAAATATCTTTTGAATTTGTCGGTTTCAATGTCGTTTCTGTGTTTTATAGCCGGTATCAGACTGTTATATGCCTCCTCGAATCGAAACTGTTTGAGCGACTCCCGTACCTTTTTATAATAAAGATCCGCTCTTCCGGATTTCAATTCCTGAACAATCAGCGTGCTTGGCATCTCGTTCCGCGCAAAATCCAAAACTTCGGGAGCCGTTTTAATGGCATTCCGGTTGAGCTGCGTCCTTAAAATCAATCCGCTAAAAGTAGTGCAGCGGCTTAATGCCACATAGACCTGTCCGGGCGCAAACGCCTGCCCCAGGTCGGCAATCACCCTGTCAAAGGTCAGACCCTGGCTTTTGTGTACGGTTATCGCCCAGGCCAGTTTAACCGGATATTGCGTAAAAGTTCCAATCACATTTTCCTCGATTTTCTTTTTCCTGTCGTTCCACACATATTTGATATTCTCCCATGTTTCCTTTTCCACAATGATTTTGTTCTCGCCGGACAGTTCCGCAAACATCCCATCCCCGTTCATTTGAGTGATTTTTGCGATTTTCCCGTTATAGTAACGCTTCCCCCTGTCGTTTTTGATAAACATGACCTGCGCATTTTCCTTCAGCTGCAAAACCCGGTCTGTCGGCATGATATTTTCGGGAAAATCGCCCGTTACGGTTGCCTCGAATATTTTCAATTCGTCCGGCAATTCTTCCAGTTTTGTCAAATTTGTCCGGTTGACAATCTCGTTGTGAGTGGCAAGCATAATGTAATTTTCGCTTTCGGGAGGAGTAAAAACGGGATTAAACTTTGAGTTCAGCAGTTTTATTTCATTTTGTGTGACCTGATTCACTCGAACCCGATTCAGCAAATCAATAAACTCCTGTTCCTTCTGGCGGTATATTTTTTTGAGTTCAATATAGACCGGTTTGTTTTCCCTGATTACCCGGGAGCTGAAAAAGAATGGATTTTCGTAAAACCGCTTTAGTATATCCCATTCGGGTTCCTGGGCAATCGGCGGCAGCTGAAACGTATCGCCAATCAAAATTACCTGGACGCCTCCGAACGGCTCGCCCAGTCTTTTTCTGAAAAACCGCAACAGCCTGTCGACGACATCAAGCAAATCACATCTTACCATCGAAATCTCATCGATGATTAAAAGTTCCAGTCCCTGCAGGATTTTCAAATCTTTGTCCTGATACTTGAAATTGTCGTGGATTGTACTTTTATCCGTATCATTCGGATTGAATCCGGCCCTTAACCGCATATCGCCAGGCACATAAATGCTTGGCTTGATTTTGAAAAACGAATGAATTGTCTGTCCGCCCGCATTTATCGCAGCCACACCCGTCGGAGCAAGAACAACCATATTCTTTTTAACGGTCTGCGTTATGTATTTCAGAAAAGTTGTTTTGCCCGTACCCGCTTTCCCCGTTAAATAAACCGGTTTGCCGGTCTGCTGCACAAATTCGACAGCGCTGTTAAATTCTTCATTTGTCGAATCCAGTTTAATCCCTTCAATTTCTGTTGTTGCCAGTTGATTCATTCTCTTACGGCTTTGTGGAGTCCTGCCTTGTTTCCGGTTGCAAATATACTGTTATTTCATGTTTCATGCACGAAAAACGGAAAATATTTCCCCCATTTTTATTCCCCGGCATCCTGAATACCGGCCTTTCGCGCCATTTTGTCACTGTATTTTGTCGCTTGTAGGTCTTTGTGGCAATCATTGATGACAAAATGTCCTATAAATATTTTGGCATGGGATTTGAATTATGACAGGCGCAAGAGATTAAAAAAATGATGAGTTTAGAATTTAAAATAAGGAGGATTTAATCATGACAACATTAGTAAGAAGAAATCAGAATCAGGGTTGGTTGCCGTTGTTTTTCAACGACTTCTTTAAGGACGACTGGAAGCTGGGCACAGCGAGCGCCACAGCGCCTGCCATCAACGTAAGGGAAACGGATAAGGTCTATTGCGTGGAAGTTGCCGCAGCCGGAATGACGAAAGACGATTTCGACGTAAGTATTGATGAGGAAAACGACCTGGTAATCACGGTTGAAAAGAAAAACGGGACGAACGATGAAAACAGGGAGGCACGCTATCTGCGCCGCGAGTTTTCATACACAAAATTCCGCCAGACGCTGGTTTTACCCGAAAACGTAAACAAAGACAGGATTGAGGCCAAAGTCGAACATGGCATATTATATGTCAATCTGCCGAAACTTGCGGAAAACGAAATTCAGAAAAAACAGCGTTCAATCGCAATCGGTTAAAAAAAAACTTTTTTCAGGTTAATAGGTATTATAGGTATTAGTTGTTTAGTGAAAACCGGCGCGCGAATATTCGCACGCCGGTTTTTGACTTATAGATAGGTCGCCAACGTTAGAAGCCACGGCAGAGCGAAGTTTTCGTATTTGAGGGGGGAGGGAGGTAAAACCGCCGTCGGCTGCCGTTTTGGTAACAGGGTTGCCGGGTTCGTCATGCGTCTGTCCCTCGCCATTGTCCAGCTGGTCTATCGTCCATTCAAGCTCCGTATATTTATGCCGACTGTAGATGAAAACGTACTTGCCTCCGTTCGGGTCTATGCATCCGGCTACAACGCTGTCCCGACAGCCGTCCGGGCTGCCTGTTGCTTCAGTCTGTTGCCGGTACGGTAGTGTTCCCGCAGGATTTTCAGCGTTTACTCTGCCTTATCGTTTAAGACCGCGTTTATTTCTTCTATCGTCAGACCGGTGATGTCGGCAATGGTTTCCCCTGTCAGACCTGCCTTATTACTTTTTTTGACTATTTCGGCTTTCTCTTCGGCTCTTCCTTTGGCAATTCCTTCGGCAATTCCTTCGGCTCTCCCTCTGACTAATCCTTCGGCTATTCCATCTTCTTTTCCTTTGGTTTCTCCTTCTATGAGACTGGTTTGGATTACGCTGCGCTGGTACCGTAGCGCTTCGGTGTGGGCGTTGTAACTGGCTCTTTCGGCTTTGTCCATCCGGTCCAGTTTCAGGCGTTCACGGGCTTCGGACAGGCCTGGGGCTTTGGCGTCTTCGGGGATGTGGCCGGTTTTCAGGAATGAGATCCATTCGTCCAGCGGGTTTTTGGCGATCTGGTCGAAATCTTCCACCCGTAACACGTAATATTCGGGATGCAGGTCTCCGGCTTC
>JAIRYD010000034.1 GCA_031267935.1 Tannerella sp. | reverse complement strand
AAATCCGCCTGATTTTCGACACGACATTGTTCACCAGCAAATCCCTGTCCACGATAAGCATCAGCGAACGGTTAAATTCCGCAAGAATCGTGCGCGAAAGCGCCTGTTCGGTCAATGGCTGTTTATTTTTCGGTATCGTCATGCTCCGATAATGTCCTGTTTCACTGTTTATTTTTTGACGCCGCTCACGGGCTGTCTTTCTATTCGAGTACGAAGATGTCCGACGGCGTCGTTCGCTTGAGCACGGACAGTTCTATATCCTTGCCGATGCGGATTCCTTCCTGTGCCAGACGTATGTCGACCGTTTTGCATGCCAGTTCCGGATGATTGTTTTCGCGGCTGAGGTGACAGAGCCAGACGGCGCGCCATGCTGCCGAATAGTTGGCGGCCAGAAATTCGGCGGCATCGCGGTTGCTCAGGTGGCCGTACATCCCCGCGACGCGCTCCTTGAGAAAGTCGGGATAGCTGCCGTGACGAAGCATCTCCTCGTCGTAGTTGGCCTCGAGCACGAGGTAGTGCGAACGGACAAGGTAGCCGGCAACGGTTTCGGACACAAAGCCTACGTCGGTGGCGATCGTGAATCGTCGTCCGGCATATTCCACCTCGTAGCCGACGTTGTCGCAACTGTCGTGCGGCACCTCGAAGGCTTCGATGCGCAGGTCGCCGATCATGAACGGTTTTTGTTTTTCGACGATGCGGCGCGAGCGTTGCAGCATTTCGTCTACGTAGCGACTGCGGTCGATGCCGTCATGTACACGCTCGGTGGCATAGATCGGAATGCCGTGCTTTTCGCCCAGACAGCCGACGCACCGGATGTGGTCGGCATGGTCGTGCGTCACCAGTACGGCAACGATTTTCTCAAAATCGATACCCTTGTCTTTCAGTGTTTTTTTTATCTGACGGATGCCGATGCCGGCATCGATAAGGATGCCGTACTCCGGTGTGCCCAGATAGTAACAATTCCCGCTGCTTCCACTTGCAAGGCTAAGAAAAGATAACTTCATGTCGTTTTCGTTTCGGTAAAAAGCAATTACTTTATCCTGTTTTTTTGCGCAAAAATATTATTTATTTCCGAATAAACCTTGCATTTACCGAAATCAATTTTGCTTTTGTGATGAAAACAGTCTTATCCATCGTATTATATGGGCGAAACAGGGCGCAACACGGACGAATGGATGTCGGATTTTCGCATTGCGATGGAGGGAAACAATATTGGCCGGACATTTTTAGCCCTGCAAGAAGACGGCCGGCTCGCCGTTCGTTACCGTCAACGGCGATTAGAGGTTTGCCTGGTCGGCAATGAGGCCGGCGGCGAGGTTGAGGATTTCGAATAATGTGTTCATTATTAATGTGTGAGTAGTTTTGAGATGTGAGTGTGCTCTTTTGTTTTTGTGTAAAATATGGATGAGATGCGAATTTTCACGGGTGTAAATGTTTCCGTCACGGGTGTCGCCAAGTCCGTCACGGGTGTCGCCAGGTCCGTCACGGGTGTCGCCAAATCCGTCACGGGTGTCGCCAAGTCCGTCACGGGTGTCGCGAAGTCTGTCACGGGTGTCGCGAAGTCCGTCACGGGTGTCGCCGGGTTCGTCACGGGTGTCGCCAAGTTCGTCACACCCGTAACTGTTTTTGCGACACCCGTGATTATTTCGGCCACGGTCGTGATTTTTTCAGTCACGGTCGTGATTTTTTCAGTCACGGTCGTGTTCGTTTCTTTTTCCGAAGGGAATGTTTCCTTTTCGCGTATGACGGGGATCGTTGCGTGCATGTCGGTTTCTGTTCGTTGCGGGTTGTTTTCTGTTTCGGGAGTGTTTGTGTCGTACATGTGTGTGAATTTATTGTTTTATCGTCCGGCAGAGGGGCGTTCCGGTTCGTTTTCGATGTCGATGTCGATGTCGATGTCGGCGACGCGGATGAAGGTCTTTGCGGAATGGTCTTCGGTGGACATTAATTCGTCGCCGCCGGTCAGGCTGTCGACGAATTTGCGTAATGTGTCGTAGAGCAGGCTGTCGTCGTCGTCGGTATGAAGGCATCCGGACGGGGAGGCAAGAATGAAAAACGACAGTTTGAAATACGTTTGTCACGCAGCCTGTACGGATCAGAGGCTGTCCATCGTCCCGACCAGTTCCGAAAAAATCGCCGTCATCTTCGCGGCGGCACGGCCGGCGGCGGCAATCACGTCGCTGCCGTCGTTCACGTAATCGTCGGCAAAGTGGTATCCTTCGTTCGTGATGACGGACATGCCGAAGACCCGCATGCCGGCATGCCGGGCGACGATTACTTCGGGAACGGTACTCATCCCGATGGCGTCGCCTCCGGCGCGGCCGTAGAAGGCATATTCGGCCGGTGTCTCGAATGAGGGACCCGTCAGCCCGACGTATACGCCTTTCTTTACGGCGATGCCGCGGGCGGCGGCGATGGCTTCCGCTCTGCGGATCAGTTCGCGGTCGTAGGCGCGCGTCATGTCGGGAAAACGTGTCCCGAAAGCCGCATCGTTACGTCCTATCAACGGATTGGGCAGCATGTTGATATGGTCGCGAATAATCATCAGGTCGCCTGTATTGAAAGTATCGTTGATGCCTCCCGCCGCATTGGAAACGAGCAGGTTCTGCACGCCCAGCAGTTTCATCACGCGTACGGGAAACGTGACTTCCTGCATCGTGTATCCTTCGTAGTAGTGGAAACGTCCCTGCATGGCGAGCACTTCCCTGCCGCCGAGCGTGCCGAAAACAAGGTTGCCGCTGTGTCCCGCCGCCGTCGAGCGAACGAAGTGCGGAATCTCGCCGAAGGGTATGACCGTCCGGTCGGCAATGAGGTCGGCCAGCGCGCCCAGCCCGCTACCCAGAATGACGGCCGTCGCCGGCCGTGCGCAGATGCGTGAAGCCAGATAATCGGCGGCTTCGCGGTAGTTCCTGTTCATGATTCTGTATTATCTTGCAATTAATTGATATGCCATGCGCTCGGCCTGAGTCAGTATTTCTTCTTCGCCGGGGACGCGCCGGCCGCGCATCACGATTTTCCCGTCGCAGATGACCGTGTCCACGCAACTGCCGTTGGCCGCAAAGACGAGATTCGAAACGAAATTGAAGTTGGGTTTGAAGACGGGCATGTCGAGGTCGATCAGGCAGAGGTCGGCCAGATAACCTTCGGCGATGCGTCCGGCCTGCAGTCCCGTGACGGCGGCGCCGGCTTCGGTGGCCGCGTAGAGCATCTCTTCGCACGACAGCGCTTCGGGGTCGCCGCGCCACGCTTTACCCAGCAGCGAGGCCAGCTTCATCGCTTCGATCATGTCCAGATTGTTGGACGACGAACATCCGTCGGTACCCAGTCCGACGCGTATGCCTGCCGCGCGCATTTCCCCGTATTTGAATCGATAGCCCGATGCCAGTTTCATGTTCGACGCCGGATTGTGTACCACGCTTGCACCCGAATCGGCAATCATCGCCACCTCGTCGTCGTCGACATGCAGCACGTGCGAGAGGACAAGGTGTGGCGAGAGCACGCCCAGCCGGCGCAGGTAACGCACGGGCGTCGTGTCGAACCGTTCGCGACAGTCGGTCACTTCGCCTTCGGTCTCGGCCAGATGGAGCTGGACGAGCAGACCGTTCGCCCGTGCAAAATCGTGCACCCAGCGCAGCAGGTCGCCCGAAACGGTGTAGATGGCATGCGGCCCGATGCCGACGCGGATGCGTGCGTATGCCGGCGGAGAGGCGAAGCGTTTTTCGATGTGCCGTCTGCTCCGTGCGGACAGTTCCGGCTTGAAATGGTCGAAACAGACTTCCGAGATGAAGGCGCGCATGCCCATTTCTTCGATGGCCGCCGCGCCGGCATCCGGATTGTGATACATGTCCAGAAAGGTCGTCGTACCGCTTTTGAGCATCTCGACGCATGCCAGCTTCGTGCCCCAGTAGATGTCTTCGAAGGTTAGTTTGGCTTCGTTCGGCCATATTTTCTCGTGGAGCCACGTCATCAGCGGCATGTCGTCGCCGTAACCGCGAAAAAGCGTCATGCCCGCGTGCGTGTGCAGGTTCATCAGTCCCGGTATTACGGCCTTGCGGCTTCCGTCGACGACGGTAGCGGCTTCCCGTTCGATGCGGGGCGATATGCGGGCAATGCGGTTTTCCTCGACAAGGATATCGACCGGCCTGCCGTTCAGTTCAACGGATTTTATCAGGATACTGCTCAAGGTGGTGGCGTGTTTGTCGGCAGGAAAATATTAACGGAACGAACGGTAAAATTCGGCCACGGCTTCGATGCCGCTGAAAAACATCTCCAGCCCGAAACTTTCGTTTGGCGAATGAATGGCGTTCCGTTCCAGTCCGAATCCCATCAGGATGCTTTTGATGCCCAGCGTTTTTTCGAACGTCGGGATGACGGGGATGCTGCCTCCGCGGCGTACGGCCAGCGGTTTGCGGCCAAAAGCGACGGTAAACGCCTTTTCGGCTGCCTTGTAGGCCGGCAAATCGACCGGGCAGACGTATGCCTGTCCGCCGTGGTGATGTGTGATACGGACCGTCACGCTCTTCGGCGCCACGCGCAGGATGTGGTCGATAAACATCTGCGATATCGTTTCGTGATCCTGCTGCGGAACCAGGCGGCACGATACTTTGGCGAATGCTTTTGAGGGGAGCACCGTTTTCGCGCCTTCGCCCGTGTAACCGCCCCAGATGCCACACACGTCGAACGACGGGCGGCAACTGTTGCGTGCGAGCGTGGAATAGCCTTTTTCGCCGGACAGTTCCGCCACGCCGACGGACTGCATGTATTTCGCTTCGTCGAACGGAACCCGGTCCAGCATTTCCTTTTCGGTGGCGGAGAGTTCTTCCACGTCGTCGTAGAAATGCGGGATCGTGATACGCCCGTCAGCGTCGGTAATGTCCGCCAGAAGGCGACAGAGCACGTTGACGGGGTTGGCCACCGCGCCTCCGAAATGTCCCGAATGCAGGTCGCGGCAGGGACCCGTCAGTTCGATTTCCCAGTACGACAGGCCGCGCAGGCCGGTTGTCAGCGAGGGTGTTTCGGCGTTGACCATGCTGGTGTCGGAGACGAGTATCACGTCGGCGGCCAGCAGGTCGCGGTTGTCGAGGCAGAAGGCTTCCAGGCTTGGCGAGCCGATTTCTTCTTCGCCTTCGAAGATGAACTTCACGTTGCAGCGGAGAAGGTTTTCCTTCAGCGCCGTTTCAAATCCTTTGACCTGAATCATGGCCTGTCCCTTGTCGTCGTCCGCGCCGCGCGCCCAGACGTATCCGTCGCGTATTTCCGGTTCGAACGGACGACTTGTCCACAGGTCCAGCGGTTCGGGCGGCATCACGTCGTAGTGGCCGTAGACCAGTACCGTCGGCGCTTCGGGTGCGACGAGGCGCTCGGCATATACGACCGGATTGCCTGCCGTGGGAAGCACTTCCGCACGGTCGGCGCCCGAGGCCAGCAGGAGCGTCTTCCAGCGCCCGGCACACCGCGTCATGTCCGCCCCGTGTTCGCGCTGCGAACTGACCGACGGGATGCGCAGCAAACTGAACCACTCTTCGACAAAGCGGTCGCGATGTGATTGGATATACGTTTTTACTGACATATTGTTTTGTATTTGTTTTTTCTGTATACAGCAACAGGGCGGCTTTCAGGCCGGAGCGTCCCTGCATCCGGGGCGGATGGAAAGACGGCTCCAACTTTATGTTCTGGTTGCGGAAGGAGGGGGATTCGAACCCCCGGTACGGTAACCCGTACGACAGTTTAGCAAACTGTTGGTTTAAGCCACTCACCCATCCTTCCCTGAAACTGTCGCCGGCATGGATTTCGGACAACAGCGCGGCAAAGGTAACGGTATATTTTAAATTACACAAATTTTTTCGAAGCAATATTATGGATTGTTGCGTTTCATCATCCGGTAGTTTTTCGGCGACATTCCCGTATGACGTTTGAAATAGCGGCAGAAGTACGATTCGCCGGGAAAGTTCAGGCGGTAGGCGATTTCCGACATCGAAAGTTTCGGAGATTGCAGGAGTATTTTTATCTCCAGCACGAAATACCGGTCGATCACTTCCTTGGGCGACTTGAAAGAGGCGGCTTCACGTGTGACGGCGTAGAGGTAGCGGGTCGTGATGTGGAGTTTTTCCGCATAAAACAGGACATCCCGCCGGGCATGGCAGTGTGCCGGCAGGAGGGACATGAAGCGGTGAAACAGTTCCCGCTTTCTCGTCAGTCCGGGAGGCTCCGAAACCAGATTCATGCGGATCCGTTCGTAAAGATACATCAGGTAGCATTGCAGGAAATGGCGCATCATCAGCGGACGGAATCTGTTGCCGGCATCGCCCGAAAGCAGCGCTGCCATGTCGGCCCACAGAACGGCGTTCTTCGTAAACGGATGATCTTCCGCGTGCGCGGCAAAGGGCGCATTGCGCAGATATTCGGAGAACGAAAAACCCAGCCCCAGACTGACTTCATCGAACATTTCCCGCGAAAAGGCAAACAGACGTACACGGAAATCGCCGGAGGCGCTCTTCACGTGAAAAGTCGTGCCGGGCAGCGCGATGGATTTCATATTCCGTCCGATGCGTCGCTCCTCCACGCCATGACAGACAACGGCCTCCCCTGCCACACAGAGGAAGACAAACCCGCCCGCCAGCCGGCAGGGGCAGTCGAGAAACAGTTCGAGGCCGGTTTCGCCGTACCAGAAATATTCCTCAAGATGATTGAATGACAATTTATCGCCGCTGTCCATATCTGTTTTTTATTCCTAAAGGGAACCTTTAAAAACCCCGACTTCTGCGTTACGCTTCGTCGCTAAAATGCGCATTTACGACAGGTAAACTCCGCTTTCAGCTCCTCGCAAGCCTTGAATTCGGAGTTTTTAGAAGTCCCCTGAATACAGTGCGAAGGTACAAATAATGCCGGAAACATGTTCCTGAAAAGGACACGACCGGCGTTTTTATGGAAAATTTCGACACGGGGAAAGTGCGTACCTTTGCTGCCGAAATTAAAAATACTGAAAACGATGAAGAAGTTGCTTTTTGTAAATGCCTGCGTAAACCGCGGCACATCCAGGACCTGCCGTATTGCCGGCGAGCTGGTCTCGCTACTCGAAAAAAGAGAAGACTGCGAAGTGAGCGAACTGATACTGGAGGAAGAAAAGATGCAGGCCCTGACGTCCGAGACGCTGAACAGAAGGTCTGCCCTGTCTGCCGGAAAGGATTTCTCCGGCGAGATGTTCCGATACGCCCGCCAGTTCCGGGAGGCCGACTGCGTCGTGATAGCCGCGCCCTACTGGGATCTGGGCTTTCCCGCAATGTTAAAGATATACATCGAATCGGTCAGCATACCCGGAATCGTGTACCGGTACGGAGAGTGCGGGCCTGCGGGATTGTGCCGGGCGGAAAAAATCTACTACGTCACCACCCGCGGCGGTCATGTCGACGACGAAAAGGATCTGGGCTACGTCACCATGGCGGAACTCGGCAAACTGTTCGGCATCGGAGACGTCAGGTGCATCAGCCTGAACGGGCTTGACATTCCGGCAGACGATATCGACAGCATCGTGAAAAAGGTGATCGACAGTTTGCCGGATCGCCTGTGACTTTATATCTTGCGTCTGACAATGGCTGAAAGGCCGGACTTCATTCCCCACAGTCCGGCCTTTCAGGCAGAGAAACAGCGCGTTTTGTCGACCGCCGCAAACGGCGCTTCGCTTGTATGCGGTTATGAAAATTCAGCCCGTTCGGGCGATCAGGCAAAACATGAAGTATCCATATAAGGAGGCTTCTAAAAACTCCGGATTCAAGGCTTGCGAGGAGCTAAAAGCGGAGTTTACCTGTCGTAAATGCGCATTTTAGCGACGAAGCGTAACGCAGAAGTCGGGGTTTTTAGAGGTTCCCATCAATAAAACAGAACGGTTTCGGAAAAAGCAAGGGTCTGTTTCAAAAGCATCGTTCCGGGCAGGCATAAACGTCCCGGCGAAGCCGACGAGTAAATTTTCACGACCGGTATTAAAAGAGTCGCTTTTGGTGTGTCGGGCATCGAAGGCGGCGCTTTTAGTATCGAAGGCGGCGCTCCGGGAGTCAAAGTTGATGCCCGGAGAAGCAAATCCGGCGCTCCGGGAAGCGGGATTGATGCT
>JAIRYD010000185.1 GCA_031267935.1 Tannerella sp. | reverse complement strand
CGGTAGAAAACGAAACCTCCATCTCACGCCCCGTCCCGGATGGGACGGAATATGTTCGGGCGACAGCCGGCAATGTATCATTTATCTTTGGACAACTCCTAACGGAAATCAAATTGTCTGATGGCATAATTTTTTAAATTAATATCTGTTACTGTTTTCAAATTGCAAACTTATTGTTTTTGTGTGAAAGATCAAACCGACATATTATTTCACTTTTACTTTTCCGCAAACATACATGCAGACCGCTTAAAAAATCGCTTAATAAACCGCTTAATCCGGAAAATAAATTCAAAAAATCCTTTTAGCGGTTTATCGGGTATATTCTCTTCCATCTTTTCCGGATCACTGCATCGCCGCATCGTCAATAAGGGCCTTCATCTTTTCACGCATCTCGCGGACGGCTGTCGACTGCACTTTCGGTTCTTTGACGAGCACGATGCGGGCTGCGTCGCGCGCTTTCGCCGTGTCGCCCGTTTCCACATAGAGGCCGGCCAGCAGATACCAGGGATAGATGCGGTTCGGCACAATGTGCGCCGCCCTGAGGAAACACCGTTCCGCTTCGGCATAGCATTTCATCGCCTGGTGGTTTTTCCCCATCACGTTGTATAGCATCGGATCGCAGCCGATACGCACGGCTTTTTGCAGTATGCGGTTGCTTTCGTCGTGGCGTGCCGTCCGCGAGAGGCTCTGCGCATATTCGAACAGAAACGTCAGACGGTCCGACAGCAGCGGGCAGAGCGGTGCATACGCTTCCGACGCCTGCTCGTATGCCCCGGCATGATAGAGCGTGCGCGACCGTCCCCATTGCCTGTAAGCCTCGTACGTCGGGTAGCGGTCGTACAGGCATGCGGCTGTCAGGAGCAGTCCCGCGCATGCCCGGACGAGCGGACGGCCGAACATCCGAAGCGCCGGACGGCGCAGGGGCGCCGGTGCAGCCCGCTTCCCGATCCTCGCATGTATGTCTGCCAGCAGATAGGCCAGCACGATCGGGAAAGGCAACACGCTGAACGGATACGAGGCCAAAGCCGCAATAAGCAGCGCCAGCAGCGAGGCCGTTGCCGCAATGCGCCGGCGCCTGATGCCTGCATACAAACTGTATCCCATGATTCCCAGAAACAGTGCAAGCGGCACGACGCCCTGTTCGACCGCGATTTGCAGATATTCGTTGAAGCCGTATTCCGGATTGCCGGCCACGCGCCGTTCCTGTTCCGTGCCCTGTCCCGAGGCGAAGTACTCGGCCTGCATACAGCCGTAGCTGCCCGAAAAATGTCCGATGCCGACGCCCATCGGATGGCGAACAGCCGTCTGCAGGGCGATTTTCCACATCAGCGCACGCCCGTCGGCCGAGTCTTTTTTCATCCGGTACATCCCGATGCCGGCCGGTATGACAAGTATGGCCGCGATGATTATACAGACGAACCGTCGGTCGGACAAACGGAGAAAGGGTCGTGCCGTAGCCCGGCCTAATATTTGCCGCCCGAACACAGCACAGAAAACCATTCCGCATCCGCCGGCAGCTGCCAGCCACGAAGTCCTGCTCATTGTCGCCGGCAATACCAGCGCGATGCCGACACACGTCAGCAGCGCCATCGCCCCACGCACGTACAGCGGCAGATAGCGCCGGCGGAACCGCACCGCCGTGCAGCGCCGTCCGCGCAACAGATACCACAATGCCGCCGGCATGACGGTTGCCAGATAGCAGGCATACGGTCCCGGATTGAAAAACGAACCCGTCAAACGGAAATGCGCATGCTGCGAATACTCGAATCCGTAGAGCTGGCGCAATCCCCACAGCGATTCCACCAGGCCCGTCGCAAGGAAAAAGAGCAGCAGCCGGGATCCGTTCGGTTTTGCGACATTCAGTATCCATTTGAAATAGAAATACAGCAGGACGACAAGCAGCAGCAGCACATGCTTCGTCGCCGCACCGGACGAATGCAGCAGGCAACTGGCGGAAAGCGTCGACACGGCGAAAAGCGCGATCATCCGGTCCGTGCCCCGGCACGGCATTGCGGCGCGCAGACCTGCGGATTTTCGCATCGTCAAGCTGCAAACCAGGCAGGTCGACGCCACAAGGCCCATCGAAAGATAGAAATGGAAATATTTCCCGGACACGATGCCGTCGCCCAGTTCGGGCCGCACGACAAAGACCGTGCCCAGTATCATGAAAAACGGGAGGACGGGGAGGAGTGTTTTGAAATCGTTTTTTTTCATGGCGTCGAATATATACTGTGCGAGGCATGGTTTTGTGAACGATGAACGATGAACGATGAACGATGAATCCGGTCACAGTTCACAGTTTATCGTTCATAGTTTATCGTTCATAGTTCATAGTTTATCGTTCCTCGTTAAACTCACAATTCAGACCGTATGAAGGGCATCACCGTATTTTCCTGAAAAAACGTGCCCACCGCAGTTTGCCCGTCATGCGGTCTTCCGATTTCCATATCAGCGCCGCCCGTCCGACGACGAGGTCGTCCGGCAGCAGTCCCCAGTAGCGCGAGTCGCGCGAATCGAACACCCAGTCGCCCGCCATGAAATAGTAGTCCTTTGCGAACGTGTATGCATCCAGCCGTTCGCCGTCCAGGCAGACGTGTCCGTCCCGCACGGTGATTTTTTTGCCCGTCTCGTACATGATCGGATTTCTGTACAGGACGATATTCTGCGTGTCCACGGCCACCGTGCTGCCGCGCCCCGGCACATAGAGCGGTCCGAAATGTTTGACGGTCCATCCGTATGCCGAATCGAACGGAAAGCAGCGGAATATGTCCGGACTGAAAAGGCTGTCGGCCATTGCCCCCATCTCCGCCTGGCGGTAATGGATGCCGAGCGTGTCCGCCGAGCCGTTCACGCGGTAGATGCCGCCGTCGATGCGGAACGTGTCGCCGGGCAGGGCGACGCAGCGCTTGATGTAGTATTTGAGCATGTGCATCCCGATGCTGTCGCCGCGGTGGGGATAGGGAAAGTGGAAGACGAGCACATCGTTGCGGCGCACCGACCGCCATCCCGGCAGGCGGTATATGCCGACCTTTTTTCCCTCGAGGGCGTCGAGGAGGTTGAACAGCCGCGCGCCGAGGGTCGGCTTCCATACCAGCACATAATCGCCGCCGGTCAGCGCCGGCTGCATCGAGTCGCTCGGGATGCGGAACGAGGCGAACAGGAAAACCTGCCCCACGACGCAGGCTACGGCCAGTATGCAGCACCAGAACGTGATCTCGACTGCCGCCTTGAACGTCTGCCGAAGCAGTTTTTTTATTTTCATGGCCTGATGTCCGAATTGTGAATCTGTCTTACCACCATACCTGCCGTCCGTCGTTGTCGAGGGTGAAGGGCCGTTCTTCGCGTCCCCGTGTTTCGTTGTGCAGCAGATAGAGGGCGCCGGAAGGTACATTGCGGTATGTCAGCGTACCGTTTTTGAGGCCCGTCCGCTTTCCGTACGAAACACGGCCCGTGTCCGTGAAACAGAACAGTTCATACACGTCGCCTTCGCGGATGCTGTTGTCGTCGTTCCTGAAGATATATTCTATTCCGGTAATCCGGGCTGCTTCGTCCAGTTCAAGCCCGACCCATTCGCCGTCGGGCAGGCTGGAGTCGCAGTAGGTGAGCGGGTCGCCGTCGAACGCCGCTTCTTTTGTACGCTTCATGTGAAACGAGTGGGGGATATCGAAACCGATCGGTTTCCCGGCGAGCATCTTCCCGTTCGAGATGAATCTTATTTCGGCGATATTGATATGTCCATCCCGCGCCGAACAGTAGCGGACATACCTGACCTTTTCCGGGCAGTCGACCGTGACGCCGTACCAGTCGAATGTCAGCGAATCGGTATGCGTATGAATCGTAACCGGGTGCGTGAAAAGGCGGTCGCCGGCTACTTCGAACCGGCCTCCCGCGGAGCGGTGCGCCTCCGGGCGATACCAGTCGGGCCAGGGATATTTGCGTTTGAGCGTCAGCGTGTGCAGCTGTCCGGTATCCGGCTTCATGAAACGGAGGGATCCATCCGGCAGCACCGCGACGGGAAAGCCACCTTCCCGGCGCCTGCCGTCCGCGATCGACACCGGCTGATAAACAATACCCGGCTCGACATGCTCGAAGAGGGCCTTCCCGTTTTTTATCCGGCTGCACGTGACGGGAATCCATTCGGCGTTGTTGAACACGCACAGATACAGCAGATCGCCGTCCGCCGTCTGCCGTCCGGATGGTTCTATTTCAAGGGTGGCGCCTTCGTAATATTCGTGCGTGACGTCCGCAGTCAAACGGTCGTTAAGCGGCGCGGGCAAAGCCGTCCCGTATATGCAGGGCAGCGAGCCGGGCTGTTCACCGAAAAAGGAACGGTATATTTTTCCCGTTTTGCGGTTCATCCTGTTGCTGCCGGGCGAGGGCGCCATCTGGTGCACTTCGAAACGGACGGTTTTGCCGCCGTTGTCCTTCATATAGTTCCAGTAATGCTGCCGGTGCAGCATGTCGGGATTCTGTACGATCATGTCGATGCCGCAGGGTATGCCCAGGGCGCGAAAGGCGTAGACCGCATAACAGGCCATCAGCCGGCAGTCGCCCAGCCGGTTGTGGAAAATCGTCGCGGCGCCCGCGTGGCGGCTCGTCACCAGTGTTTCGAATATCCATCGCCGGTCGCCGTATATGATGTCGTATACGGCACGGCCGACGGCCGGCAGGTCGGACGTGCGGCCGCACAGCGAATCTACGCGCGGCTTGAAGTAATCGTAATACAGTTGTCGCCAGTCCTGCAGCGGTTCGTCCGCCACGCGGTAGGGCAGTATCTGTTCGCAAAAGTCGTCGAACGGAATATCCTTTCCCCAGGGCTGTTCGCGCCATACACGGAAAGCCTGTTCGATGTTTTCGATCAGGTAGCCGGCTGTCACCGCATGCGAATCCATGACGACGGCATGGTCGAAGGAGGCAGGCGACGGAAAGTCTTCCTCGAACGAATTGGAGCTGAAATACCGGTTATGTTCGTGCACGCCGTATTCGTGCGCTGCGGCATAGCGGCTCGTTTCCTCTATAAAACGGTCGAGGGCGCGGCTCGAATACGAATAGTGGAACGGCATGTTTTCGATCAGGAAGCATGCCGCGCGATATTTGAGGCTGTCGGCCTGATCTGCGGAATAGTATGTCAACACCTTTTCCAGTTCGGCGCGGTTGTCGCCGGCAAAGGCCAGCGCCTGTTCCAGCCGCGATTCGCGGCATGAACAGACGGCGATCAGCAGCAGGCAGCATCCTGCACCATATACTTTCTTCATATTACCTGTAAATTTAATATATATCATACATTCGATATATCCATAACCTCCCCTCCATGTATCATCCACATACTTTCGATGTACCTTTCACATGGGTTCGATGTACCTTTTGCATACCCCGGATGTACCTGAAGCATACCCCGGATGTATCTTCGACATGCTTCAATGCACCTCCGACATACACCGGATGTACCTTCAGCATGCCCCGGATGTATCTTCAACATACATTCGACGTATCTTCAACATCCCTGCCGCGCATGACGGACATGACTCAATCCCCGGCAGTCGCCGGTTCGTTGCTTCCTGCATCCGCCTTTTTGCGGCCACCCGTGAACTGCCGCTTGAGGTCGGCATAAATCGTCGATGCGCCGGTCGCATTCGTTTTGGCCGCCTCGCGCACGGAACGGTAAAATACCA
>JAIRYD010000169.1 GCA_031267935.1 Tannerella sp. | reverse complement strand
TATTTTCGTAAAACACATCGAATTGCGTTGTGATTCCGGAGCGACTCGAACGCTCGACCCACAGCTTAGAAGGCTGTTGCTCTATCCAACTGAGCTACGGAACCCTGCGATTGCGGGTGCAAAGATAATAAAGGTTTTCGTTCCGACAAGCGTATTTCTGCGGCAGGCACACAAATTGGCCGGCTATTTTTCCGGCACAAAAGTTTCATACGTGTTGTTCGAATAGAAAACCGTGATCCGGACTGCTTTCCTGGCAGGAGTTTCACGGGTGTTAACCGATTCTTTCACGGTTGGTTGGACAATAACGGCAGGTCGTTTAACCTCCGATCCCGGCCGTATTTCCGGCGTTTTCTTTTCTTCGTGCCGAATTTGCGCCGCATTTGCAAACAAATCCTGCGATATTGGCGTTTGAGGGGCGTGACCGGCTTCGTCACGTCGCATCTGACCTTTGCCGAACAGCAGCCAGTCGGGATTGATGTTCGGAAATCGATCCATAATTTTAGACACAACCTCCAGCGTGGGTCTGTTTCTTTCGGTCATGATGTGCGAAATGACGGCTCGCTGGACATCAATTTCATCTGCAAACTGCGACGACGAAAAATTTTCCGTCTCCATTAACTGCCTGATCCTATCTTTCATAGCATGCGTATTTAATAATAATTTCTGCCAAAATGTCGATAAACAAAAGTATGCATAATCGATTCACAAAGATATATTATAAAATGGAAACCGCAAAATATATTTGTATATTATCTCGAAATGCAAGTAGCATCCGTTTGTATACATAAATACGAGAGTATATTCGTATCTCTGAATACATCCGTTATGGACATTCAATGATTACTTTTGATATTCATGATAAAATACTGAGTTATATTATGATATTATGACTGAATGATCGCCTGCTTATCGGATATTCATGAATTTCGATGAATTCGAGCGGATTTGGTTAAAGCGTTACTTTGTACAAATGGCATATATCACTGGCGCTTAGTATATTATTATCATAAATATATCCACTTGCATAGCGTGATATACGATTGTTACGGAGCAAAGAAATATACTATTCTATCGCGTCGTAACATTTGTATTTCGTACAAATGCGAGCAGGTTTTGGCTACGGCCGTATACTTAACTCTCTTTTATATACAAATGTATTGCATATTTATGCGTACATTGCTATTATGCACACCTGTTTCTGTCAATGTGTCATATTGAGGGCTTACGGGGGCGATACAAATGAAAAACGGTATCTTGTCTTTCGAGGCATGCTGATTTTGAATGGCGCCTCATTCCATTGGATTATTGACCGGACTGTGCGAAAAAGTCGGTCAATGCATAATTTTGTACAGCAATTCTTTCATGATGTCGATATTACTCACGTTAGCCGTCGCGCCAATTCCCTTGGAACGCGCGTCGGCAAGCCTGATTTCATGAATGATGTCGAATACTTTTTTTGCGGAAAAACGCTGCAATCCAGCCTTGTAATCCGTTGTCTGCAGGGGATGATGAAAACCCAGCAGTTTCATGATCGTATTTTCCGACCGGTCTTTTTCGTAGTGACACATCAGCAGATTGCTGAAATAGTTGAAAAGTACCGGAAGAAGCATTGTCGTAGCCTGTCCCTTGTAATTCAGGTCGAAATACAGTGCAATACGGTGCGCTTTCAGGGCGTTCTTTATCGAAATGGCGTTTGTCAGCTCATAACTGTTGTAATCTTTGCTGATACCTACATTGGCCTCGACGATTTCAGGCGTAATACGTTTTATATTACTGTTTGATAGCGCAATAACGAGTTTATCCAACTCTTTGTACAGCAATGTCAAATCACTTCCCAGATGTTCGGCCAGCATTGCAATGGCTTTTGCGTCGGCATCTACGGCACGAATTTTCAGTGCATTACGAATAAATTCGGGCATCTGGTAATCGCGGAGTTTTTTCGATTCGAACACAATGCCGTTTTTCTTGACGGCTGCCACGAATGTCCTCAGCTTGTCGGATTCGTTTTTTTTGTATTTATAATTTATTACCAGAACAGTGGATTCCAAAGGCTTTGTCACGTAGTTCGCCAGCAATTCGAGTTTTTTTACTTCCTGCGCCTCGCGTACGACAATCAGACGGCGCTCGGACATCATCGACGGGAACTGCCTCGCCGCATTGAAAATATCGGTCACCGCCGTATCCGTTCCGTACAGAATCTGCTGGTCGAATACGCGTACATCGTCTGTCAATACATTATCAATCAGCAAATCAGATATCCTGTCGATAAAATAAGGCTCCTCGCCCGTCAACAAATAAACGGGCGCAAATCTGTGCGCTTTTATCGCAGCGCAAATCGTTTCGAACGTATGTGTTTCCTTTGCCATCGTTTTATCAGGTCAATTTTTGACAAATTCTTGTTTCGTTTTCATATAAATCATCTATCTTTGGCGAAATAATCGAGCAAATATAAGAAATGAATTTGTTAAATCTACCCTGTTTTGTCCCGAAAATATCGCAAAGAAATGGAAAACGTTTCATTTTCGATCCGATACGGCGGAAACATGTGGCACTGACACCCGAAGAATGGGTCAGGCAACATTTTGTAAATTACCTGATTACGGAAAAAGGCTATCCGAAGGAACTGCTTGCCAACGAAGTGACCGTTTCGCTCAACAGTCAGACAAGGCGCTGCGATACGGTCGTGTACGATTCCGGCCTCAAACCTCTTGCCATCATCGAGTACAAGGCGCCGGACGTACGGATCACGCAGGAAGTTTTCGAGCAGATTGCGCGGTACAACATTTCGCTGCATGTCGGCTGCCTGCTGATCAGTAACGGGCGCGAGCATTACGGTTGCAGGATTGATTACGCCGATGATGCCACGTATACCTATCTGAATGAGATTCCTTCGTATCACGAATTAATCGGACTTCAATTATAACTTTCAACGAATTAATCCACAAATATGATTAGACAGGTAAAAGAAGAAGACGCCGGCGTAATTGCCGCGATATACAATTATTATGTAGCGCATACGGCCATCACGTTTGAGACGGAGCCGGTTTCCGGGGAAGAAATGCGCGAGCGGATCGTCCGTATTTCCGCCGAATATCCGTATTTTGTGTATGAGAAAGACGGCGCAGTTGCGGGATACAGTTATGCGGCGCTCTGGAAAAAGCGCAAGGCCTACAACCGGACGGTGGAATCGACGGTATACGTTTCGCCCGATCACCGGCATGAAGGGATCGGCACGGCGCTTATGACACGTATAATAAGCGAATTACACCGGATACAGATGCATGCCGTCATCGCCTGCATCACCATTCCGAACAGCGAAAGCGTCGCCATGCACGAAAAACTGGGTTTCGCGAAAGCATCGCATTTCAGGCAGGTCGGCTGGAAATTCGGGCGCTGGCTGGATGTGGGAGACTGGGAGCTTGTGCTTGACAGTCACTGAAAAAAGGAGATTCCTCGCAAGTCTTGAATTTGGAGTTTTTCAGGGATTCACGGGTTAGAAAAACAGAAAATAGCGCGGCGTACGCTTCCGGTAGACCTGATACGCTTCGCCGAAACGTGCGGAGAGATGCTTTTCTTCTTCGATGATTTGCAAATGCATCAACACCATGCCCGTAAGCGAAATAAAAATCAGCAGCCAGTTGCAGAATGTCAGTGCCAGACCCGCATATAACAAATCGAATCCCGCAAAAGCCGGATTGCGACTGTAGCGGTAGATGCCGTTCGTGACGAGCGCCTGCCGGCCATCACGAATCGCGTACATTGAAATATAGAAAATCGTTGCGCCGAGCAGCGCCAAACCCAGTCCGGCCAGGCGATACGGCGACGTCAGCGCGACGGTAATTGCCGGGTCGGAAATAAACATGCTGCACAACTGAATGAACGCAATCGCATAAATGCTGCGTCTCAGTGTCTTTTCGGTATGCCACGCATGGTCGCTGTTTTTTCCGGCAAGCCGCTCCGTACGGACTTCCTGGCGCCGCCGACCGAATATTCCGGCAACATAGCAGCCGTAAAAAGCAATCCAGACAATCAGACCGGATATTTGAAAATATCTCATAATCAATAATTAATTTTTTTTAAATCGCCTGTTCAACTCAGATGCACGAAAAAAAGCACCGGATTGTCCCGTTCACCACGTCCGGGAAACACCCTCGAAGTATCTTTTCCGGTTTTGTAGAAATAATATTCATGACCGTCCATGTCCAGCGGCTGTAAATCCGTGACAATGCCCGTTCTGAAAAAGTCGTCACGCAGCCCGCTCATGTCTAAAGAAATATGATTCTGCCGATCGTAAACAAACAGAAAATTCGATTGTTCCGCCACATTTTCGCAACGGGCGGCGATCAGGTAGCGACTGCCGATGTGTACCGGGTAAATGCGGACAGGCTCTTTGGAACGGCGCAGGTCGTCGAACTGTCCGTGCGCGAGCAGATAAAGCGTATCACGCAGGATATGAGCTTTGTCCGAAAACGGCGAATATACGTAGGGCACGTTTTCCGCCACGGCAAACCGGGGCGTAAAATGACGGTGCAGACTGTTTCGTCCCAGATTCACGTCCGGCAGGTCGAGACGTTCCACACTCTCGTCGGCAAGGCCGAAACGCAGCAGTCCGTTTTCGAAAATGTTTTCGGACGACAGATGTTCGAAGATGAACCACAGCGAATGGGAATGGTAAGCCATATATTGCAACACGTATCCATCGGTCGGTGCGCGCAAATCGTACTGTTTCTGTTCGACGCCGTCGAAAGTGAAAATATGAATCCGTCGGAAGTGATCGAGCGCCATCACCTGTTCCCGTTCGGGACAAATCGCGTAATCGCGAATCAGGCCGTCGTCGCCGACCGCAATCCTGTTACGGAATTTCCCGTTACGGTTGAAGCGGTAAATCAGATTGTTGCATAATACAAACACACTGTTTCCCGCACAAACCACCTTTTCCGGTCTGTCAATCCTGTATGCGGCATTCGTCTCCAGCGGTATGGCCGTGACCTTGCAGGCGATGGCCGACAGACACGCCGCGGCATCGGAGTGCTCCGTCGCGCCATACGACGACATATCGGTCTGATGGACACACGATACGACAGAACAAAGCAATAGGAGGACAGGGGTTTTCACACGACATTCCTTATTTGGAAAAACCCACCATTTCCGCATGGAAAGAACTTGATGCCGAATCAGGTATCAGCAAACTTTTATATGCTTCGGGTTGAATCGTATAGTTTGTATCGTCTACATGATCGCGAACCTCGCTCCTGTCAAAGAACAGCGAGTAGCACAATATCACCGCAAAAAAAGATAATAACAAAGGTTTCATATCCAAACAGTTTTTCTTACTTTCTTATTGAGATGTGTTTTATCTTCAAACGCTGCACAGCGAAAAAAAATTGTGTGAAAGCGGAAAAAAATTGCATTTTATCCTTTCTGAAATGCTTCCGGACAAAAGCGGATATGGAAATATATTCGTATTTTATTGTACTTTAATATATTACGATATTTAATGCGGAATATTTGCATTACCCTGCAAAATGAGAAAAAAACGCTTTTCCACGAAAAGGATCTCCATCCGGGTACGGTTTTATAAGAATATTTGCACATTTATGACGAAATTTATAGGCCCGGATACAAGACGGTTTACCAATTACTTTCTATATTTGCATCGCTAAATATTCAATAGTTGTAAATTTCGTAATCTCATTAATAATTTTGATATGCAAACGATTGACAATTTTAATTTTGCCGGAAAAAAGGCATTTGTGAGGGTCGATTTCAATGTTCCCCTCGACGAGAATTTTAATATTACGGACGACACGCGCATCCGCATGGCGCTCCCGACGCTGAAAAAGATCCTTTCCGACGGCGGCAGTCCGATTATCGGTTCGCATCTGGGACGCCCGGACGGTGTGGCGGACAAGTTTTCGCTCAAACACATCCTTCCGCATGTGTCGGCACTGCTGGGTGTCGACGTGCAGTTTGCGAGCGACTGCATCGGCGAAGAAGCCAAAATGAAAGCCGCAGCCCTGCAACCCGGCGAAGTCCTTCTGCTCGAAAATCTCCGTTTCTACGAAGAAGAAGAAGGCAAATCGCGCGGAGTGGCCAAGGATGCACCGAAAGAAGTAAAGAAGGCTGCAAATGAAAAGGTAAAGGAAAGTCAAAAGGCTTTCACCGCAACACTTGCGTCGTATGCCGACGTGTACGTAAACGATGCATTCGGTTCGGCACACCGCGCACATGCCTCGACGGCGCTGATTGCCGACTGTTTCGACGCCGGTCACAAGATGTTCGGTTACTTGATGAACAGTGAACTGGAAGCCATCGACAAAGTGCTGAACGACATCAGGCGTCCGTTTACCGCCATCCTGGGAGGCTCGAAGGTCTCGACCAAAATTGACGTCATCAAAAACCTGCTGGCGAAAGTGGACAACCTGATTATCACGGGTGGCATGACGTATACCTTTACCAAAGCCCTCGGCGGGAAAATCGGCAAATCCATCTGCGAAGACGACAAGATGGAACTGGCCCTTGAACTGCTGAAAGAGGCGAAGGCCAACAATGTGAACCTCGTCCTTGCCCTCGACGCAAAAATCGCCGACCGTTTCAGCAACGATGCCCGGACGGATTTCGTCGACGTAAACAATATCCCCGACGACTGGGAAGGTCTCGACATCGGCCCGAAAACGGAAGCGCTTTATGCCGAAGTCATCAAAAAATCGAAAACCATCCTGTGGAACGGTCCCACGGGTGTATTCGAATTTGAGAACTTCACGCACGGTTCGCGCAACGTGGCCGAAGCCATCGCCGAAGCAACGGCAAACGGCGCCTTCTCGCTCGTGGGCGGCGGCGATTCGGTAGCATGCATCAATAAATTCGGACTTGCCGACAAAGTGTCGTACGTATCTACCGGCGGCGGAGCGCTGCTCGAAGCCATCGAAGGTAAAATATTGCCGGGCGTAGCTGCCGTCCGGGGATAAAAACTCACAGTGACAGAGGCGTGGCGCAGGCTGCGTTTCTGCCGCTTTTCAGGACTTGCCGGAGCGTTTATTATTGTGTTTCAATATATTGGTTTACACGCAAAAAGGCTTAAACAAACATCAATACAAAAATCCGAACAGCCAAAGCGGAATTTTATTTGCGAAGCCCGTTTCCATCTCGTCGGCAGCGATATACGAATTTTCGATATTCTTTATTTGGGAATTTGATTTGTTCCTGCCGCCGATTTCAAACACGAACTTCCGGTCGATGGTAAAATCGCCGTTTGCCGCCGTATTCACGGTGTGTTTTGTTCGCATCTGATTGGCAAA
>JAIRYD010000140.1 GCA_031267935.1 Tannerella sp. | reverse complement strand
TCAATTAGGCTTTCCTTCTTTCCGTACCCAGACCCGGGGTCGAACCGGGATGGAAGTGAATCCACTGGTGTTTGAGACCAGCGCGTCTACCGATTCCGCCATCTGGGCTGCTTTTTTGTTTGCGCCGCAAAGGTATGAAAAAAATTCGGAACGATGATTTTTGCAGGCGAAAAATTTCCGCTTTGGAAGAACTGGCCTTTAAGAATCTGATGTTCATTCGTTTGACAATTATAAATTCATTTTATGTTTTTATTAAGAATAAAACGCCGTATTTTTCGTTATGGTTCTAAATATGTTTCAGTAATAAAGTAAATGATGAAAGACACTTTTTGCGTAATCATGAGTGGCGGCATTGGAAGCCGTTTCTGGCCCTTCAGCAGAGAATCCATGCCGAAGCAGTTTCTTGATTTCTTTGGCAACGGGCGTTCTCTGCTTCAGATGACGGTCGACCGTTTTGCCCGGATAATCCCTTTAGAGAATATCTATATAGTTACTAACAAGAGATATATGTCGCTGGTGATGGAGCAGTTTCCCGCGTTTCGCGAGGAGCAGATTCTTCTTGAGCCTGCGCGTCGCAACACGGCGCCATGTATCGCCTATGCCGCCTATCATATCAAGGCGGTGAATCCGCGTGCCAACATTGTGGTTGCTCCTTCGGACCATCTTATTCTGAAGGAGGACGAATTTCTTTCTGCGATCTCAAAAAGCATTGACTTCGTGAAAGACCGGGATGCGCTGGTTACACTGGGCATCAAGCCGAGCCGTCCCGAAACGGCATACGGTTATATCCAGAGCGGCGACGAGCGGGCGGGCGATTTTGTGAAGGTCAAGACTTTCATGGAGAAGCCCGATTACGAATTGGCCAAGATCTTCTGTGCGAACGACGAATTTTTCTGGAATTCAGGACTGTTTCTCTGGAACGTCGACAGTATTCTGTCGGCTTTCCGTAAATTTCTGCCCGATATTTCCGCGCGTTTCGATTCGGGAACGGACAGATTCAATACCCGGGAGGAGATGGCTTTTATTGAGGAGAATTTTCCCTACTGCCCGAATATTTCGATAGATTACGGTGTGATGGAAAAGGCCGATAACGTATACATGCTGGGTGTAAACATTGGATGGGCCGATTTGGGTACGTGGAGTTCGGTGTTCGACATTGCACGGCGCACGCCGAACGACAACAATGCCATCCTGAAGAAGGCCAAGATTATGACCTACGAAACAGAAAATACCATCATTGGAATCGACAATCCCAATCGTCTGACGGTTATTCAGGGACTGAAAGACTATATTGTGGTTGAATCGGGTAACGTCCTGCTGATCTGCCGGAAAGACGACGAGCATCGCATAAAGCAGTTTATTTCCGATGCGCAGATGCGTTTCAACGACGAGTTCAAGTGACCGTTGCGCACGCGGGGCGGTCATTTCTTTTTCAGGAAATACTGCCTTTCGGCTTCCGGATAATGTTCTATTGCATAGCGCAGTGCTGTGCGCGGCAGGCGTGTGGCATATATTTCCAGAAAAGCGGTCAGCGACTCGCGATCGCGTTTGCCCGTTTCGCGCAGCATCCATCCCACGGCTTTGTGTATCAGGTCATGGGGATGGGTGATGAGTTTTTTGCTCAGTGCGAAAGTATCGCCGAAATCGTTTTGGCGGATAAAGGCGTGTGTGGAGACGATCGCGATGCGCTGTTCCCAGAGATGCTGTTTTTCAGCCATTCGATAGAGTACTTCCCGTTCACGGTCGACAAGATGTGCTCCTACTACGGTGGGACAGCTCAAGTCTACCAGATCCCAGTTGTTGATATGGTCGGTATGCGCGAGATAGAAGCGGTACAGTTCGTCCCGTTCGCTGCCTGATGTTTTGCGGCAGCGTTCCGTGAGGATGAGCAGGGCGCAGAGGCGCGCTTCGTGGTACTTGCTTTTTATCAGAAGATCGAGTTCGTTGAGCGGCGTCCGGTGATTGGACATTGCGATGCGGCGAGTGACGGGTACGACGATTCCGAGAAAGGTGTCGCCCTCGCCATACTGTCCCGCACCCGTTTTGAAAAACCGTTGCAGGTGTGTGGCTTTCGCTTCGTCGGCGACCGAATGCAGTTCGTCGAGGATATGCCGTGCCGTCATGGTTTCAGTATGCGTGTGACGGGACGGTCTTTTTCGAAGAACCCGATCACGTTGTTACATACCGCTTTTGCCATCTCGATGCGCGAGTACGCCGTTTGCGTGCCGATGTGAGGCGTCATGACGACGTTTTCCATTTCGAGCAGTTCGGGCAGCGGATGATCGCCAAATTCGAAGACGTCCAGCCCGGCGCCGTGTATTTCGCCTGTCTGCAGTGCGCTGATCAGCGCCTTTTCGTCGACCAGCGGGCCGCGGGCGGTATTGATCAGGATGGCTGTCGGTTTCATTTTCTTCAGCTCGGCTTCACCGATAATGTGGTAGGTTTCCGGGGTGTAGGGTGCGTTCAGCGACACGAAATCGGCCTGTTCCAGCAGATCGTCCCGGCTGGTGTAGACGGTTCCCAGTCGGGTTTCTTCTTCCATGCAGAGCGGACGGCGGTTATGGTAGATGATGCGCATCCCGCAGGCTTTCGCACGCCGGCAAAGCGCCTTGCCGATGCGTCCCATTCCGATTATTCCCAGCGTTTTTCCGGATACGGGCATGCCGGGATTTTCCTCTATGCCCACGATCATCCGCCGGCCCTGCGCGCGAAGTTTGCGGTCGCATTCGCTCACGCGCCGTGCGGTGTCGAGCAGCAGTGCGAGTGCGAGATTGGCGGTCGGGTTGATCACGGGGTCGGGGGTGTTCGTCACCGTCAGTCCTTTTTCCAGGGCGCGGGCTACGTCGATGTTGTCGTAGCCGGCGGCGTAGTTCGAGATCAGTTTCAGGCCGGTTGCCCTGTCGATCAGTTCTCTGTTGACGGGGAAATCGAACATCGAGCACAAGGCGTCGTATCCGGCGATCTTCTCCAGTACTTCGGCGAAGGTGAAGCTGTGTCCCGCGTCCGGCGGGAACGTCACGTCGTATCGGCTTTCGAGTTCCGCGAATCCTTCGCGAAACAGGTTGTATGTGACCAGTATCCGTATCATTTTCGTGTTGTTTGTTCCGTTTCGTTATGTGAATGCATTCAGGATTTCAAATCGTTTTCAGGTTCGTCCACGAGATTGTGTACCGTGCGTTTGTGTCCGTCGCCGCGCGTTGCGGCAGCACTTCGAAACGTCCGTCCATTCCCGTTTCGCGGCATGTTTCTCCGAAATGGCAGAGCGCGATACCGGTGTCGATGGACGAAAATCCGTACGAAAATGTCCGGTAGAAATGCAGCGTTTCGCCGTCGAGCACCACGCGCCACGGTTGCATATTGTTGGCCGAGGGCGCCAGGCGCACCATTTCGAGCGGCAGGGCATAGACGCCTGCCGCTTCTTCGGTCAGCGGCGTCGAAAAGTCGTTGTGAAAGAAGAGCGTTCCGAACGGTTTGCGCGTGCGGTGATTTTTTTCCGCGCCCACGATGTATGTTTCGACGAACCGTTTCCGGTCGCTCGCATAGCCTGCAGGCGAGACGATTCTCAGTTTTTCGCCCGGACGGAGCGTCACCTGCCGTCCGAAATCCCTGCGGCTGAACGAGCCGCCCAGCCAGCATGTCCCCAGACCCAGTCCGGTGCAGTAGAGAATCGCCTGTTCGAACATCCAGGCGGCGCCTTCTTCGGCCAGCGGCCCCTCGTGATAGACGAGTGCAAGGTAGTCCTTCGCGCCGCCGATCCATCCGTATGTGCCCAGTCTGACGGGTTCGGAACCGGCTGCAGACGAACGGATCAGCTGTATGCGCGCCTTCGCGCCGAAGGGCGCCCGGAGGCCGGACAGATGATTTTCAATGAGTGCGACATGTTCGTCGCTCAGCGCCTCTCCGGTATAGCTGCGGACGGAACGGCGACGGCGGATTGTTTCAACAGTTGACATGGCGGATGTAATATATTAATGTATTCAGTTTCTTTTTTACGCTGTAAAGGTAAGCACTGTTTTCCGGACGGACAAAATAATTTGAAACGCGGCGTATCCGTACCGCAGACGGTTTTTTGCGGAAGGCAGTCGGGATATAACGGAATCTGCTGCTATTCATACGTTTCCCGTATGAGATTCTTTCATTGGGAATGTCGATTTTCCGCGCGGAAACGGGGCATTTCCGCGCAGTAATGGAGCATTACTGCGCAGTAACGGGGCATTTCTTCGCAGTAACGGGGCATTTCTTCGCAGTAACGGAGCATTTCCGCGCAGTAACGGGGCATTTCTGCGCAGTAACGGAGCATTTCTGCGCAGTAACGGGGCATTTCTTCGCAGTAACGGGACATTTCTTCGCAGTAACGGGACATTTCCGCGCAGTAACGGGGCATTTCCGTGCGGAAATCTGAGAAAAGGAGCTCGCCTTTCAAGCAAAGGTGCATACCTTTTCGAGTAAAATTCAGTACGTTT
This sequence comes from Tannerella sp., assembly GCA_031267935.1. Classification (GTDB taxonomy): domain Bacteria; phylum Bacteroidota; class Bacteroidia; order Bacteroidales; family Tannerellaceae; genus Tannerella. The sequence continues at coordinate 6,112 of JAIRYD010000140.1, read as the reverse complement.
GCCCCGGTACGGTGCAGCCGGTAATTTACGGAAGAAAAAAAAGGCTTATCTTTACCGCCGAAACGGGATTTGGAATTTTTAAAAAAACGAAGGATGATGAACAGGTGGACAGTATGTGTCGGGATTTGGGCGCTGGCGGCAGGTATGATGGCGCAGGCGCAGGAAGTGTATCGTACGGAGGTATTTTCCGGTCAGGTGAAGAGCCTGCAGGTGAAGGTGGCGGGCGAACTGATTTCGGCGCCTTTTCTCGAACTGGAGGGCGAGGCGGCGCTCGAAGTGAGTTTCGACGTGCTCAATCATGCGCAGGGGCGGTTTGCATATTCCGTCGTTCACTGCAATAGCGACTGGACAAAGTCGGCACTGATGCCGGTGGAATATATGGACGGGTTTCAGGGAATGCCGCTCGACGATTATGCGCAGGCGATGGTCACGACGACGCACTATACGAATTTCCGCCTCGAACTGCCGAACGAAAACATGCGTTTCAGGATTTCGGGCAACTATGCGCTGCAGGTGTATCACGAGGATGCGCCGGAAAAGGTGCTTTTCACGGCGCGTTTCTTCGTCTACGAGTCGCTGGTCGGCATACGTTCCGACGTGCGGAGCAATACGGATATCGCCTTCAACGGTGCGTATCAGCAGCTGAGCTTCAGGATCGATCATCGCAACATGTCTATCGTCTATCCTCAGACCGACCTGAAAATAAGCGTCTTCCAGAACGGCCGCACGGATAATACGGTCGTGGGGCTTCAGCCGTCGCTCGTGCTCGACAGGGAAACGGCCTACGAGCATGTCCCGGCGCTGATTTTCGAAGGAGGCAACGAATACCGGCGTGTCGAGTTTCTTACGCATCGCTACAACGGTCTGGGAATAGAACAGATACGTTATTTCAATCCCTACTATCATGCCGACGTGGCGACGGACCGCAGCCGCGACCGGCAGGGGGGGTATCTGTACGACGAAGATCAGAACGGGCGTTTCTTCGTTAATTGCAGCCGGTGCAGCGACCCGGATACGGAGGCCGACTACTATATCGTGCATTTCACGTATGCGTCCGAACGGATGCCGGGCGGAGAACTGTATCTGCTCGGCGACTTCGTGCAGAATCGCTTCGACGCAAACAGCCTGATGGAATACAATCCGCAGACGCGGCAGTACGAAAAGGCGCTGCTCATGAAACAGGGCTACTACAATTATCAGTACGTCTTCGTGCCCGACGGCGAAACGAAAGGCTCGACACAGCCCGCCGAAGGCAGTTATTTCCAGACGGAAAACGAATATACGATCGCCGTCTATTTCCGCCCGACGGGCGCGCGGTTCGACCGTCTGATAGGAATATCCACGATCATAAGTAAATAAGAAAAACGTCGGCGGATATTTAGTTAAATTATATCATTGTTGCCGTTCGATTTGAATAAATGTCTATTTTTGTGGATTAATAAACCGAACATTACTGAAAATAATAAATTTAAAATAACAGGAATCATGAAAAAGTCAGTTTTTTTTGCGGCATTTGCTGTCGTTACATTTTTAACCGCCTGCAATTCAACTTCGGGCGATGGCGTTCTGTTCGACGGAACCGACGCCGGACGCTGGGAATTTACGGGCGGACACGCGGTCGAAAACGGTGTGATGGCGCTTCGTGGCGCCGGCGCGAAAGCGGTGCTGAAAGATGCGAAGTACAGGAACTTCGAACTCGAAATGGAACTGCGTACCGTCTTGCAGGGTAAAGGCTACGTGGCGTTCCACTCGGACGGGTCGACGGAAAAGGGCTACCGGGTGGCGATCAACAACGACCGCAGCGACCCGGTGTGGTGGCGTATGACCGGCAGCCTGCTGTCGGTGCGTAACCTGACGAAAAGCTTTGTCAGAAACGACGAATGGTTTCGCATGACCGTGCGCGTGGAAGGACAGTCCGTCACGGTATCGATAAACGACAGCCCCGTGGTCGAATACATCGAGCCGGCTGCACCGTTCCGCATGGCGCCGCACGAAAAGGCGCTGCTCGCGGACGGCACGTTCGTGCTGGCGGGTGAAGGCGACGGCGAACTGCAGTTCAGACATGTCGCCGTCCGTACGCTGCAGGTGGACAAGGCAACCGTTCAGTCGCAACCGGCCGAAGCCGGCGACGAACAGACCGACGAAATCATCCGCCTGCATCAGGAAGATTTTCCGGTGCTCGACTATCATGTCCACCTGAAGGGCGGACTGACCGAAACAGAGGCCGCACAGATGTCGCGCAAACTGGGCATCAACTACGCCATGGCGCCCAACTGCGGCGTCGGATTTCCGATCACGAACGACGCCGAGGTGCTTGAATATCTGGATCGCATGCGCTCGCAGCCTTTCATCCTCGGCATGCAGGCCGAGGGACGCGAATGGGTCACCACCTTCTCGCAGGCCGTACGCGACGAATTTGACTATGTCTTCACCGATGCCCTCACGTTTACCGACAACCGGGGACGCCGCACACGCCTCTGGATCCCCGACGAAACATGGATCGAAGACGAACAGCAGTACATGGACCTGATTGTCGACCGTATCTGCACGGTACTGACCGAACCGGCCGACATATACGTCAACCCGTGTTTCCTGCCCGAACCGATGAACGGACAGTACGATGCCTTCTGGACGGAAGCCCGGATGAACAAATTCATCGACGCCCTGGCAAAAAGCGGCGAAGCGCTCGAAATCAACGCACGCTACGAGATCCCGAACAAGGCCATCATCATGAAGGCGAAACAGGCCGGCGTGAAATTTACTTTCGGTACGAACAACGGCCTGCGCGACCTCGGCAAACTGGAATACTGCATCCTGATGAAAAAAGAATGCGGCATCACGGCCGGCGACATGTACAAACCTGAAATAAAAATCTGAAAACATGAAACCTGTCAAACTGTTTTATCTCAAATCGTGCCCCTACTGCGTGAAAGCCCTGTCGTACATGGATGAACTGAAAAAGCGGGAGGCATACGGAAGTCTGGAAATCGAAATGATTGAAGAATCGGAAGAACCGGACGTCGCCGACCGGTACGATTACTATTACGTGCCGACCTGCTACGTGGACGGAGTGAAGGTGCACGAAGGCGCCGCCACATTCGAAGAAATGGAAGCCGTCTTCAAAAAAGCGGTGGAACAGGGACCGTCACCATTAAAACAACTCGAGAACCATTAAGTCATATTAAATTTTTAAAATTATTCGATTATGAAAAAGTATTATTTGTTTCTGATGTTTGCAGTCATACTTCTGGCGGTTGCCTGCCAAAATACCTCGAAGTATGCGTATGAAAGTGTCCCCGGCGATCCGCTGAAAACGCGAATCTATACCCTCGACAACGGTCTGAAAATCTATCTCTCGGTCAACAGAGATAAACCCCGTATCCAAACATTTATCGGCGTGCGCGTGGGCGGAAAAAACGACCCGGCGGAAACGACCGGACTGGCTCATTATTTCGAACATCTGATGTTCAAGGGGACACCGCATTTCGGCACCTCCGACTACGAAGCTGAAAAACCGCTGCTCGACCGCATCGAAGCGCTTTTCGAAACCTACCGCCAGACGACCGACGAGGCGGAGCGCAAGGCGATATACACGCAGATAGACAGCGTTTCGCAGGAAGCATCCAAAATCGCCATCCCCAACGAATACGACAAACTGATGTCCGCCATCGGTTCGCAGGGCACCAACGCCTTCACGTCGTACGATGTGACGGCATACACGGAAGACATTCCCGCCAACGAAGTGGAAAACTGGGCGATGATACAGGCCGACCGCTTCTCCAATCCCGTCATCCGCCTGTTTCACACGGAACTGGAAACAGTGTACGAAGAGTACAACATGAGCCTGACGCGCGACAGCCGGCGCATGTTCGATACCCTCATGTATGCGCTCTTCCCGCATCATCCCTACGGCACGCAGACGATTCTCGGCTCGCAGGAGCATCTCAAAAATCCCTCCATCATCAATATCAAAAACTATTTTGATACGTACTACGTGCCCAACAACATGGCCGTATGCATGGTCGGCGACCTGAATCCCGACGAAGTCGTCGCTACCATCGACAGACATTTCGGCAGCCTGAAAGCCAAAGAACTGCCCCCGCTCAAGACTTCGCCCGAACAGCCCTTCACGGAACCCGTCGTGAAGGAAGTCACCGGACTGGAAGCCGAAAACATCATGATCGGCTACCGCATGCCCGCCGCCAATACGAAGGAAGCCGCCACGATGGAATTTATCGACTACCTGCTGACCAACGGCAAAGCCGGACTGATAGACCTCAATCTCGTGCAGAAACAAAAACTGCTGCGCGGCGGAAGCGGCACGGACGTGCTGGCCGACTATTCTCTCTTCATCCTCTACGGCACACCGAAGGAGGGACAGACGCTCGACGAAGTGAAAGACCTCCTCCTGGGGCAAATCGACCTGCTCAGGAATGGCGAGTTCGACGACAAACTGCTCGAAGCCGTTATCAACAACTTCAAACTCGAACGCTACTATCAGCAGGAAGAATACCGCTATGCCGCCCAGCTGATCCTGTTCTCCTTCGTCAACGGAATAAACTGGAAAGACGCCGTCGAACGCATCGACTTCCAGGCCAGACTCACCAAACAGGATGTCATCGATTTTGCAAACAAATATCTCAACGACAACTATGCCGTGGTCTACAAACGCCAGGGAACGCCGGCCGACAGGAAGATCGACAAACCCGCGATTACGCCCATCTCGACCAACCGCGACAACGAAAGCGCCTTCCTCGCCTCCGTCAAGTCGCGCGAAGTGAAACCCATCGAACCGGTCTTCCTCGACTACGACCGCGATCTGGCAAAACTGACGGTCAAGGACAAAGTGCCCCTGCTATACAAGCAAAACACGATGAACCCGATATTTTCGCTCTACTACGTGTTCGATATGGGCAACAACCATGACCGGACGCTCGGCACGGCGTTCAACTACCTGAACTACCTGGGCACCTCAACCCGTACGGCCGAAGAAATCAAGAGCGAACTGTATCAGCTCGCCTGTTCGTTCGGCGTACAGGCCACCAACGAACAGGTATACGTATACGTCAGCGGACTGAGCGACAACTTCGACAAGGCGCTGGCCATCCTCGAAGAAAGACTGGCCGACGCCAAACCCGACCGGGAAATATACGACAACCTCGTCACCGACGTGCTCAAAAGCCGCGCCGACGCCAAGTCAAACCAGGGAGCCAACTTCAACGCTCTCAGGCAGTACGCCATCTGGGGACCGAAATCGCCGCAGACAAACATCCTTTCGGAAGCCGAACTCAAGGCGCTCAACCCCGAAGAACTGGTCGGCCGCACCGCGAACCTCAAGAACTTCGAACACACCATCCTCTACTACGGCCCGCTGACCGAAAAACAAATCACGGACGCCCTCAACCTGCACCATGCACTGGGCGAAACGCTGCAGCCCGTGCCCGCCACGATGCCCTTCGAAGAACAGGCCACCACCGAAAACCGGGTGCTGCTCGCTCACTACGACGCCAAGCAGATCTATATGTCGATGTTTCACAAAGGCGACCTCTTCGACCGGACGATAGAACCCGGACGCGTCATGTACAACGAATATTTCGGCGGAAACATGAACAGCGTCGTCTTCCAGGAAATGCGTGAAGCCCGCGGACTGGCCTATTCCGCCAGCGCCGGCTATCAGTATCCCTTCAAACCCAACCGCGCCTACTATCTCCAAACCTTCATCGCCACGCAAAACGACAAGATGATCGACGCCATAGACGCCTTCAACAGCATCCTGAACGACATGCCCGAATCCGAAAAAGCCTTCGAGATAGCCCGCGAAGCCATCCTGACAGGTATACGCACTCAACGCGTCCTGCGCGACGACATCCTCTGGAACTACATGAACGCACGCGAATTCGGATACGACACCGACAAGAACCGCGAACTGTTCGAAAAAATACCGTCCTTCACGCTCGACGACGTCAAAGCCTTTCAGCAGAAATACATCAGGAACAAACCCTGTACCTACTGCATCCTTGGCGACACCAAAGACCTCGACCTGAATGCACTGGGACGAACAGGCAAAGTAACCATCCTCAAACAGGAAGAAATATTCGGCTATTGATCCTGC
>JAIRYD010000077.1 GCA_031267935.1 Tannerella sp. | reverse complement strand
CAAACCTCCTCCTCGCCGCGCTGACCGTGACGACGGGATGCACCGAACGGGAATCCTCGATCATCTCGAAGTATCTCGATAAGGAAGAAATCGTGGCGGATACCTCCATCAATACGCCGGTTCCCGAAAAAACCGTTGAAACGGTGGATTCCTGTCTTGTCGAAGATCACGAACTGAAATTTTTCTATAATGGCGACAATAATTACCTGTTATTTAAACCTTCGGAACAATAATGGCAAACCATTGCATGACGCAGGCACGCAGATTGCAGTGATTTACGCAGATATACTGTGAACGGCATGGTTTTCGAACGATACCCCTTCATCGTTTATCGTTCATCGTTAAATGCCTGATTTTACCCTGCGGAAATATAATTACAAGAAAATGTACACGATTTTAAAATATTACATGTACATTTGCAAACATTATACAGAATAAACAAACAGGATGAAAAAAACATTTATCACAGTCGCCCTCCTTGCAGGCCTCTGTCTGCAGGCAGGCGCCCAGGAGATTGAATACGCCCGTCCGGAAAACAGTCCGGAAAGTTGCACCAGCATCATGGTCGGCCGGAAAGCCTCGGCCGACGGCTCGGTCATCACCAGCCATACGTGCGACGGCAATTACCGCACGTGGATGCACATCGTCCCCGCTGCACGGTACGATCGCGATACGACGACCGTCATCTACGACGGACTGATGCACACCGAATTCGTCGACGACCGCAGCCCGTGGACCGTCAAAGGCGCCATTCCACAGGCGCGCGCCACCTTCCGCTTTCTGAACACCTCCTATCCCAGCCTCAACGAAAAGCAGCTCGGCATCGGCGAAACGACCATCACCGGCCGCCGCGAACTGGTCAACCGTAACGGCATGTTCATGATCGAAGAACTCGAACGCCTGGCGCTCGAACGCTGCACGACCGCCCGCGACGCCATCCGTCTGATGGGTGACCTCGTCGCCCGCTACGGTTATGCCGACGCCGGCGAATGTCTGACCATTGCCGATACGAAAGAAGTATGGCACTTCGAAGTCTTCGGCGAAGGACCGGACAAAATCGGCGGCGTATGGGCAGCCGTACGCATCCCCGACGACCACGTGGGCGTGTCGGCCAATATTCCGCGCATCTCGTCGCTCGACCTGAACGACCGTGACCGCTACATGGCCTCGGCCAACGTCTTCGACGTCGCTCGCAAGCTGGGCTACTGGGACGGCACGACGCCTTTCTGCTTCTGGAAAGCGTATGGAGGCGGCACGAAAGCGTTCAACATCCGCGAATTTTTTATTCTCAGCAGCCTTGCCCCGTCGCTCGCCCTCTCGTACGACGCCGAAGAACTGCCCTTCAGCGTCAGGCCCGAAAAATCCGTCAGCGTAACCGACGTAATCACCTTCCTGCGCCAGACCTACGAAGGCACGAAATGGGACATGACGCAAAACCTGAAAGTACGCATCCGCGCACGCGGCAGCAGCGAAACGGAAGAAACCGTCAGCCCGGCCGCCAACCCCTGGATGGGTGCGGACATGATCGAGATGCTCAATGCACTCGACTCCGGCGCCGTCACCCGCTACCGTCTGGTAGCCGTGCCCCAATGCTCCTATTCGACCGTCATCCAGCTGCGCGACTGGCTGCCCGACGACGTCGGCGGCGTCGCCTGGCTCTCGTTCGACAACCCGGGACAAAGCCCGCGTATCCCCGTCTTCTGCGGAACGACTTCTCTGCCCGACTGCTTTGGCATCTGCGGGCAGCATCGCTACCGCGACGACGCCGCAATATGGCACTTCCGCCGTACCAACAAACTGGCTACCGTACGCTGGGGACTGACGCGCGACAAGCTGAACGCCGCCCTCGCTCATTTCGACCGGAAAGGACAGACAGAACTCCCCTTCGTCGAAAAAATCTATGCCGCACTGCGCGAACACGAAAGCGAAGAAGCGGCACGCGCCTACCTGACCGGCTACACGGCCGACTTTGCCGGCGCCACCATCCTGCGCTGGCGCGAAATGGGCGACGAGTTCTGGAAAATGTTTGCAAGAGGATTCTAAATTATCAAATATCAATTAATTAATTTTTTCAAGAATGAAAACAAGACTATTCACAATCGCATGCAGTCTCGGAATCATCCTTTCTGCAAGTGCACAGACACGCCTGCCGGACGAGATTGCCTACAAAATTAAGGGTGAAGCATTCTCCAATTCGAAAATCGAAGAAATGTCGCAGTGGCTGACCGACTTTCTGGGACCGCGGCTGACCGCGTCGAAAAACGGTCTGCGTGCCGAAGCGCTGGTGACGGAAAAATTGGCGGAAATGGGCCTGAACAACGCTCGCCGCGAATTTGCCGTCAAGTTTACCCGCGGCGGATGGAATAACGAGCGGACGTATGTCGCCATGACAAGTCCCTACTACTGCGCTTTCACCGCGACGCCCAGAGCATGGTCGGGCAGTACGGGCGGACATGTAGAAGCCGACGTCGTATATTTCGACGTGCAAAAAGAAGAAGACCTCGCCCGCTACAAGGGCAAAATCGGTGGCAAGGCGCTGCTCATGCCCGGCGACACGAGCTATACGATCCGCTTCGAACCGCTGGCCGCGCGACTGACTGACGAACAACTGGCCGAAATGGCGCAGGATCCCCGCGGCAGCGGCAGCACGATGCCCTACCGGATGCGTCCGCCGATGATGGCGCCCGCCCTGCGCGACAAGGTCAACCAGTTTCTGAAAGACGAAAAGCCGGCTGTCATCCTCGTCGGCAGCGGCTCGTTCAACGTCCCCATGTCGAACGGTCTCAATCACATCGCCGGCCAGCCCGAACCGACCCCCGAACTCTCGCTGCCCGTCGAAGATCACGGACGAATGATCCGTCTGGTACGCCGCGACGTGCCCGTCCGGCTCGAACTGGATATCCGAAACACTTTCTCGCCGGCCGACACGATTGTGAATAACGTGATTGCCGAAATCCCCGGCACCGATCCCAAACTGAAAGACGAAGTGGTACTGATCGGCGCGCATCTCGACTCGTGGCACGGCGGTACCGGTGGCGCCGATAACGGCTCCGGATGCATCGTCATGATGGAAGCCATACGCATCATCAAGGCGCTCGGCATCTCGCCGCGACGCACCATCCGCATTGCCCTTTGGGGCGGCGAAGAACAGGGCCTGCACGGCTCACGCGGCTATGCCTCCAATCAGCTGTATGACATTCGTAACAACAAAAAACTTCCCGGATACGATAAGTTTGTCCTCTATCTGAACATGGATAACGGCTCGGGACGCTTCCGCGGCATCTATCTCGAAGAAAATGACATGGCCGTGCCTTTCTTCAAAACATGGATGCAGCCTTTCGAATCGCTGGGCTTTACGACCCTGAGTCTGCGACGTACCGGTTCGACCGATCACGTGTCCTTCAACATCGTCGGTCTGCCTGCCTACCAGTTCATTCAGGACAGACTGGAATACGGACGTACTTATCACACACTGATGGATACCTACGAACGTCTCTCGTTCGACGATCTGCGCATCAATGCCGCACTGGTCGCATGGTTTGCGCTGAATGCCGCCCAGGACAACGCCCGCATTCCGGTCAAGCCCGACGCGATTGACAAACTGATGCAGAATCTGCCTCCATACTTCAGAGACTGACACAGGACGGGAAGCGCTTCCCGATATATCCGACGGAAAGGTACGGGAGAGAATAGTCGATTCCATCATGCTTTGTGCGAGCAGGTGATGCTTGACGCGGAGCAAACAGAATGGTGCGATGTAGCCTTCGGACAAATAATCCTTTCATATCACTTATTCGTAATCCCCCTCCTTCCGTTTTCACAAAACCAAACCCTGAAACGAAGTTCGACTACGCGAACTTCGTTTCAGGGTTTGGTTTTTCCGTTCCGGCGCCGTATGGTACGGGATGTGGGCATGGCTGGGCATTGTGAAATGCTCCCATTCCAAATCACCTGATCCTTCTTTCGAATTGCCCTGAATTGCAGCCGAATGCCATTTTGACACTTATTAGAGGTGTGCATATCGGAAAATGTGACATGACAGTGACATATTGTCGTAAAATAAGTCATATTTGGCATTAATAAACATTTTGGCATTATTTTTGACCATGATGAAGCGTATTTAAATTAAAAAAATAGTAGATATGAAAAAAGAATTGGTTTTAGCAGCATTTGGAGCTGCAGTGTTTATGACATCTTGTTCGAACGAACATGAAGTATTTCCCGATAACACGGAACGTCCCTCTGTAGAGTCTCCCGTAAAGTTTTCATCGTCCATCAACGGCGCCACGCCGCAGACGCGTGCCGGAAGCAGTACATGGGATGCAGGTAACACAATCGGTATTTTTATGGTAGATGGTACGCCCGACATCGTGGATTATACGACAAACAGAGCTTACAGAACTTCCGACGGATCGAATAATTTCTCTCCCGTATCGATGAGCGATAATGTGTATTATCCGGTAAATGGAAGTACGGTAAATTTCATCTCTTATTATCCCTGGCAAACCGGAATTTCGCTGGACAACCTCTACAACGTGAACGTAGTCAACCAGCACAATTCGACGGACATCGACATGCTCTATGCCAAGACGACGAGCGGATACAGCAAGGGAACTTCAGGCAGTGTGGTTCAACTCTTTTTCGACCACAAGCTGACTCACATGGTCTTGAACATCACCCCGGGCGCCGGATTGTCGGCAACCGATCTGAACGGCATGACAGTTACCATTAAAGGATTGAACACCAAGACCACCGTCGATCTCAAGGACGGCAATCTGGGTACTCCTGTCAATGTAGCCGACATCGTGATGAAAACGTCGAGCAACGGCAGCAAGTCCGACGCAATCCTGGTTCCGCAGTCCATCGCGGACGGTGGAATGCGTGTAGAGTTCAAAATCAATGCGGCCAACGGCGAAGAAACCTTTGTCTGGAAAGTGCCCGCAACCACGTTCGAATCCAAAAAGGAACATGTATACGACGTAACCATCGCCCGGACGGGTATCAGCGTGACGGGTGAAATCAATCCGTGGGAAACCGGTACGGGTGGTAGCGGCAACGCGGACTAAATTATACTACGAGTGGTTAGTAGTAGTGGAGACATGCGTCTCCGGCCGGAAAGAATTTCTTTCCGGCACTACTGAACACCCATGCTTTATTTCTCAGTTTTACCTACAATAGCAACAAAATATAATGAAAAAAAGAATCATATCCGAATTGAGCATCATGACAAAAAACAGTCACAAACCGTTTTTCTTTCATTCCTTCGTGTGTAGCGTATGGCGCGGGATCCTTTGCCTGCTGCTCGCCGGAACGACGGCATGCGTCGTGGAAGATGTTGAACCGGATATTCTGGATCCCGACATACCCGTACCCGTGAAGTTTCAGACGACGATGCTGCAAACACGTGCAGGCGACGTCAGCGGTTGGGCGACAGGCGACCGCGTCGGGATCTTCATGCTGACGGCCGGCGGCTTCTTCACCTCCGATATGTATGCCGACAACCGCGAGTACGTGCCTTCGGTCACGGGCAATGCCCAGACCACCCTCGCGCCCGTCACCTCGCCGGTCGACCAGACCGTCTACTATCCCGTAAACGGCAGCGTGGATTTTGTCGCCTACTGTCCTTACAAACCTGCCTCCGAAATCGGCGGCGGATACGTCTATCCCGTAGACGTGAGCAATCAGGCTGCGCCCGCAGCCATCGACCTGCGCTACGCAAAGAACACGAACGCAAGCAAGAACAGTTCCTCCGTCACGCTCACCTTCGACCACCAGCTGAGCCGCGTCACCATCCACGTGACGAAAGGACAGAGTCTCATCGACGACTTCACCGGACTCACGGCCGCCATCCACGGCGTACCTTCCGGAGCCGACTTTTCGCTGGAAAGCAGAATCCTCACCCCTCACAGTCCCGCACCGGCACCCATTCCGCTGCGCAAGACGGTTGCCGACGACGGCGTCGACGCCACCTTCGATGCCATCTTCATACCGCAGACCGGCACGGCGGGACGCAAAATAACGCTCCACGCCGGCACGAACGTCTACACGTGGGACATCCCCGCCGACATCGCCTTCGAAGCGGGCAAGCAGCACATCTACGCCCTCACCGTCAACAAGGCGACGGTAAACGCCGAAGGCAGCATCGTCCCCTGGACCGACACGAAGGGACAGGACGGGACACTCTCTCCCGAACCGCTCCCGGCAGGAACTCTCCTGCTGGATGGGTATACAGGGCCGGTCACCATCACCTATAAGGACGGTTCGACGGCGACGCTGGCGACGGTCACGACGAAGAAGGAAACGGCGTTGCCGGCTGGCAGCGGAAACAAAATAATCAAGAATATCATTCTGACAAAAGACAACCCCAGCAAGACCCCAATCCTGATCGGTCGCAAGGGAAACGGGAAAATCGAACTGAAAGTCTCCCCGCCGAGCTACACCTTTCTCCGGGGGGATGTAAACAGCAAGAGACCCATCGGTTCCATAGCCGAATTTGAGCGAATAAGGACGCGAATTTACGCTAGCCCACAATACTCATATCTGCAGGAAGCCGACATCGACATGATGGACATCCCGTTTGAACCGCTCGGCGTCGAAAACAAAAATCCTTTCATGGACGTTTATGATGGAGGCAACTACAAGATCCGGAATCTGACCGTTTCCGGTCAGGACAACGCCGGTCTCTTCGGATACGCTACCGGAGCAAATACGGTGATACGCAACGTACACATTGTTTCCGGCAATATCACGGGAAAATTCGTCGGAAGCATCTGCGGATACCTCCTTAGCGGGGCTACGGTCGAAAACTGTTCCAACCGTGCTTCCGTGAAAGGGACGGAAGATTCGGGCGGCATTGTCGGATACAACCGCTGGGGAAAAGTTGTCGGCTGCTACAACGCCGGCGCCATCACGTCGACGGGCGAGGCAGGAGGCATTACCGGGAGCAACGTTAGCGAGAATGGCACAAGCGCGAGCGTCGTCGCCTGCTACAACACCGGCAACATCACGTCCTCTTCGAACGTGGCCGGCGGCATTACCGGAATAAACAGCGGCACATGCAGCATTACCGCCTGCTACAGCATCGGCAACGTGAGCGGTTCGAAATCCGGCGGGATATGCGGAAATGCCTCAAACGCCCCCGTCAACTGCTACTGGGCGGGCAACGCCACGGCAGCCGTCGGCACGGGCAGCGCCGGGACGACATCCCGCAGGTTCGGCGACGGCAGCAACAGCACAGGCTGGCCGGCCAACAGCGCCGCCGGCAACTGGGGCATCGCCTCCGGAAGCAACGGCGGAACGAACGGCTACTACTGGAAATCGCTCGGCAGTTATGCCTGGAACACGTATCCCCAATTATGGTGGGAAAATTGAATAAAAAAATGACAGCCATGCAGGGAAGACCCGGAAGGGGCATCCCTGCGGCCGGAAGAACGAATTTACGATATAAAAACATGTACGAAAAAATGACAACAACAACATTCAGACAGGCAGGGTTTATATTCCTTCCGCTGCTCCTCTTCTTCATGTCGTGCACCGTGGAGGAATCCGAAAGGGAGATCACAGACATGCGCATACCGGTTGTGTTCAACGCGCCGGCGGTCACGCTCCAGACGCGCACCTCGGTCGACGGCGACCGGTGGATCGGCGGCGACCGGGTAGGTATCTACATGTTAAGCACCGGCGGTTCACTGCCGGCCGACATCGTCGGAGACGCCGGTAACCGGCAGTATACCGTCTCGTCCGTCAACGCCGTCAACGCCGCTTCCCTGGTGCCCGTCAACTCGAATACGGACATGATCATGTATCCCCCGACCGGCAACGTGGACTTCGTCGCCTGCTATCCCTATCAGGCGGCCGGCACCGACGGCAACGGCTACTATCCCGTGAACGTGAGCAACCAGAACAATCCCGCCGCCATCGACCTGATGTATGCCCGGGTGACGAACGTCGGCAAAAGTTCCGCCACCGTGTCGCTGCCCTTCGAACACGTCATGAGTCGTCTTGTCCTGAACATTCGCAAGGGTACGGGCCTGGTCGATTCCGATTTTGCAGACATCACCGCCACCATGTCCGGTATGCCGGTGAAGGCCGGATTCTCGCTTTCGGACAGGCAGTTTGTGCCGGAAGGCAACCTCGCTTT
>JAIRYD010000179.1 GCA_031267935.1 Tannerella sp. | reverse complement strand
CCGGGACAATATGTCGGTAGAAAACGCAACCTCCCTCTCACGCCCCCGTCCCGGACGGGACGGAATATGTGCGGGCGACAGCCGACAATGTATCATTTATTTTTGGACAACTCCTAAGGCGCATACTGCAGCAGATCGAGCACAAGCGGTATTGCGGACGGGTCCACGCCGGCCTGAATCAGGTCGACGGAATCGTTCGAGAAAAACACCTGGAAATTATCGAAGTTTCCGTCGTTCAGTGTGATGGCTGTCCGGTAATGTTCGAGCGCCTTTTTCGTCTGCCCCAGCGCCAGTTCCGTATGTCCGGCGTTGAGGCAGTCCTGCATCTGCGGACTGCCGGCAAGTATGCGGGCATAGTAGTTGCGCGCCTGTTCGTATTTCCCGCTCAGGAAGGAACACCATGCGATGGCGCGCCATGCCCGGACGTGTTCGTGCTCCATGTAGTCGGCCTTGAAATAATGCTTCAGCGCTTCGGCGTAGTTTTTCAGATCCATATAGCAGTGTCCGGTGAGCAGTGGCGCCTGCGCGTTGCCGGGCGTCATTTTCTCGTAGCGGCGGTAAAATTCGAGCGCTTTCTCCGGCTGTTTCAGTTCCTTGTAGCAGTGGCCGATCCGGCGGACGAGCCATTTGCTGTCGGGATTCAGCATTTCGGAACGCAGATAATCCTCCAGCGCGCCATGCATGTCGCCGAGCATCTGTTTGCAGTAGCCCGTTTTCTGGTAGAGGACTCCGTCGTCCGGATGGCGTGCAAGCAACCGTTCGCAGATACCCTGTGCATTTTCGAAATAGCCTTTGCGGAGATACAGTTCCGCAATGCCCGGCAGTATTTCCGTGTCTGAGAGATAAGGTTTGAGGATGGACAGGTAGTGAAACTCGGGGGCATACTGGAATATGTCGTCGAACTCCCGTCGCCGGGCGAAAAGTTTGTAGAAGCGAAACAGGTCCTGCACGTATTGGCTCGTGATGCATTCCACGCGGTTCTGTTTGCTTTTCAGTTCTTCGGCGCACTGTCCGGTCATGGCGTCGAGCTGGCTGTCGAGTCGCGCCGTCATCGTGGCCCGCTGCTTTTCGGGAATCTGCGAGAGGATGAAAAAGAGCGAATATTTGTCCGAGTTGCACATGAACGGCGCCAGACGGATCACTTCGATGGTGGCCGGCCTGATTGCCGACAGGGATACGTCCTGCGGATATACGGGCATGAACGGCCGGAACCAGTTGCCGACGGTGTGGAAGAACGGGAAATGCTTCAGGTCGACAAACGTGGAGTGCATCACGTCGATGCCTTCTTCCTGCATGTGGCTGTATTCTTCGATTTTGCTTGCCAGCGTACTGTTTTCCGGTACGGACCATTCGGGATTCATGCCGTCGCCCGCCTGTTCGAACGGGTCCGTGCCGCCCGGATTCATTTTCGAAGCGAACTTGACCAGTTCGGGGATGATTTCTTCGCGCAGCCTGAGTGACACTTTTTCCGTTTCACGCGCCAGAATGAAGCGCATGGCGACGGTCTGCAGGATGCGTGTGAACTCCGGCGTTTCGGCGAGAATTTCCATCCGCGGCAGGATGGCCGGATAGTAGACGGTACGCTGGCGGTAGGTGTAGAGTGTCAGCAGTACGGCCACGTAGGCCCGTATCCTGACTTCTTCGTCGTCCTGACCTGCGGCATCGAAAAGGAGATGCAGTTTGCGCATGTCGAAACAGGTCTGCAGTCCCAGCAGCAGCGCCGAGACGGTCTGACACTTTGTCACGGTCGGCATCGCGTCGCTTTTCAGCGCGCGGCTGACGGCTGCCGTCTCGTCTTCGGACAGAAACGGTTTCGTCCACAGCCCGGCAAACAACTGCTCGCCGGATGCTTCGCAGCCGTTAAAGTCGTCCAGTTCATACTGTTCCTGCAGTTTGTCCGGCAGCATCGCGATGTCGGCCGGATGGTCGCGCAGTGTCCTTGCATGCGAATATAACACGGTCGGCGACTCCACTATCAGCGCTTCGTGCCTGATGCGGTCGGTCAGTTCGTACGCGCCGGAGCGGATGCCGGCATAAATCTGCTTCTGCATCGGGTCTTCGCTGCCTTCGACATAGTAGTCGAGCATGTAGCGGTACGTCTCCTGCAACTCGTTCAGCTTGCCTTGAAAAGCATGCAGCTGAACACCCGAAATCAGCGTCTGAATCCATTCGAATGCCGTTTTCAGTGCGCCGGTATTCAGCGAATCGGCGACGCGACGATATACGTTATTTATTTCCTTTGTTGTCATTTCTTTGTTTTTTCAGCAAATGGCATGCCAAAATTAAGACTATTTCCTCGATAATTTCCTATCTTTGCACTCCAAAATGACAAAAACTTGCAAAAAGATGGATCATATCCGCAATTTCTGTATCATCGCCCATATTGATCACGGGAAAAGTACACTGGCAGACCGCCTGCTGGAATATACCAGGACGGTCGAAGGAAAAGACCTGCAGGCGCAGGTGCTCGATGATATGGAGCTGGAACGCGAACGGGGCATCACGATCAAAAGCCATGCCATCCAGATGAATTACAACTACGGCGACCGGGCATACGTGCTGAATCTGATAGATACGCCGGGACACGTCGACTTTTCCTACGAGGTATCGCGTTCGATTGCCGCCTGCGAAGGCGCACTGCTGGTTGTCGACGCGGCGCAGGGCATTCAGGCGCAGACCATTTCCAACCTCTACATGGCCGTCGAACATGATCTCGAGATTATTCCCGTCATCAACAAGATAGACCTGCCGGGCGCATTGCCCGACGAGGTAGAGGACCAGATCGTCGAACTGCTGGGCTGCCGTCGCGAAGACATCCTGCGTGCAAGCGGCAAAACGGGCGAAGGCGTGTACGAGATCCTCGGCGCGATTATTGAAAAAATAGCCCCTCCGAAAGGCGCCCCCGACGCGCCGCTGCAGTGCCTCATATTCGACTCCGTGTTCAATTCCTACCGGGGCATTATTGCGTATTTCAAAGTCGTCAACGGCACGATTCGCAAGGGCGACCGCGTGAAATTCATCGCTTCGGAACGCGAATACGACGCCGACGAAGTGGGTGTGCTCAAACTGACCATGAGTCCGCGCGACGAGGTGTGTACGGGCGATGTGGGATACATCATCTCCGGCATCAAGACGTCCAGGGAGGTGCGGGTCGGCGACACAATCACGCACGTAGACCGGCCTGCCACGGGTGCCATTGAAGGATTCGAGGAAGTGAAACCGATGGTGTTTGCAGGCGTTTATCCGATTGACCCGGAGGATTTCGAGAACCTGCGCGCTTCGCTCGAGAAACTCCAGTTGAACGACGCCTCGCTGTCGTTTCAGCCGGAGAGTTCGGTGGCGCTCGGGTTCGGTTTCAGGTGCGGTTTCCTGGGACTGCTGCACATGGAGATTGTGCAGGAACGCCTCGACCGCGAATTTAATATGGATGTGATTACGACCGTACCGAACGTGTCGTACCATGTATACGACAAAAAGGGCAAGCGCCTCGAAGTGCATAACCCGGGCGGACTGCCCGATCCCACGATGATCGACCATATCGAAGAGCCGTTTATCCGGGCCTCGGTGATCACGAAAACAGCTTTCATCGGACCTGTCATGACGCTGTGTCTGGGCAAGCGTGGGACGCTCGTGAAGCAGGAATATATTTCGGGCGACAGAGTCGAAGTCTTCTACGACCTGCCGCTGGGCGAGATTGTGATCGATTTTTACGACAAGCTGAAAAGCATCTCGAAGGGCTATGCCTCGTTCGACTATCACCTGCACGGTTTCCGCGAATCGCGTCTGGTCAAACTCGACATTCTGCTCAACGGAGAGCCGGTCGACGCGCTTTCGACATTGACGCATGTCGACAACAGCGTCTCCTTCGGCCGGCGCATGTGCGAAAAACTGAAGGAACTGATTCCTCGCCAGCAGTTCGACATTGCCATTCAGGCGGCGATAGGTTCGAAAATCATTGCCCGCGAAACGGTGAAAGCCGTGCGTAAGGACGTCACGGCCAAGTGCTACGGCGGCGACGTTTCGCGTAAACGCAAACTGCTCGAAAAGCAAAAGGAAGGCAAAAAACGGATGAAGCAGATCGGGACGGTCGAAGTGCCGCAGAAAGCGTTTCTTGCGGTTTTGAAATTGGATTGAGGCGGCGATTCGGGATTCAGGATGCGCTTTCTCCCTCCTCCTCATGATCGAGCGGCAGCATGGCGACAGGTATTTCTTTCGCCGATTTCAGTCCGAGATTCTTCAGTTTGACGGCCTGTCCGACCAGATTTCCACTTCCGGCGTTGAGTTGAAGCACCGCATTTTCGTATGCCTGCTGCGTACGCCCGATATGTCTGCCCACATCTTCGAGCGTCGACACGAACGAAACAAACTTTTCGTACATCAATTCGCCCCGCTTGACGATCTCCTGCGCGTTACGGCTTTGCATCTCGCGCTTCCAGAGGTCGGCCATCAGTTTCAGGCACGCAATCAGATTGGTAGGACTTATCAGCAGGATACGCCGGTCGTAGGCATGTGACCATAGATCCGGTTCGGACTGTATGGCAGTCAGGTATGCCGGTTCGACGGGGATGAACATCATCGTAAAGTCAAGCGATTCGGCCAGATTGTCGTAGTTCTTCCCCTGCAGTTCGTCGATGTGTGCGCGTATCGACCTCAGATGTTCTTTCAGATGAACGGACTGTTCGTCAGGCGTTTCGGCGGCGGTATAGCGGTCGTAGGCCGTCAGCGAGACTTTCGAGTCGATGATGATGACGCGGTTGTCGGGAAGTTTGACCAGCACGTCGGGACGCAGGTTTCGGCCGTCATCGTCTTTCAGCGTCTGTTGCAGGAAATATTCCCTGTTTTTCACCAGTCCGGACTGCTGGAGAATGCTCTCGAGAATCATCTCGCCCCAGTTTCCCTGTTTTTTCGCCTGTCCCTTCAGTGCGGCGGCCAGGTTGTTGGCTTCACTGCTGACCTTGTTGGTCTGTTCGACGAGTTCTTTCACCTTCTGCTCGAGCGAAAAACGCTGCTTCGACTCCTTGTCGTACGTTTCCTCCACCTTCTTCCGGAAGCTGTCGATATGTTCGCCCAGCGGTTTCAGAATGGCTTCGATGTTGGTTTTATTCACCTCGGTGAATTTTCCGGACTTCTCCTCCATGATCCGTCCGGCGATTTTTTCGAACTCGAGAATCATCGTTTTCCGCATCGTTTCGATGTCTTCCTTCTGCGTGGCGAGTTTTTCGACCAGCGCCCGGCTGGCGGCGCGCTCTTCGGCGAGGCGCTGTCGCAGTTCGTCGGCATCGCGGGTCTGCACCTCGTTTTTTTGCCGGAGGCGATCGTTTTCCTGCTGCTGCGTGGAGAGGCGGTCTTCGACGATTTGACGCTGCATATCGGCTTTGCGAAATCGATCGAGCAGCGCATCATGTTCGCCTTTCGGGACGTTCTTTTCTCTGTTCAGCAGCAAAAAAATCACCCAGGCACCGGCGAACCCCGTTGCCAACCCGGTTAAAATCATCAGTATATCCATCCTGTATAAATCTGTTTTGTTTGTTTACGTTCTCCAAATGTACGAAAATAAGGGATTGCCTGAAAATATTTGCGAATATTTATGTGACGGCGAAATGAATGCACCGTCCGGCGCAGCGCCCTTTGCCGCACATGTGACCGGACACAATTTTCCGGTACGGCGGCCGGATGATTTTGTGATCACTGAACGATTGAATAATAGAGTCTTTGAACTTTGAATGCCGAATCATGGATTTTGAATCTTGCGTCCCGTCGACTTTTTTTCTTTCCATTCAGTAAATTTCATTAACTTTGCCACCGATACTCGAAGGATTGGTGTAGAAATGAATCGGAAAGTGTATATAACAGTCGTCGGACTATTTGTGTGTTTGTGTGTGCGGGCTGCCCTCGCGCCCGACGGCCGGCAACAGCCTTTCACGGTGGTGATTGATGCCGGACACGGAGGTCGCGACCCGGGCAGTATCGGTTCCGTTTCGAAAGAAAAGACCATTAACCTTGCCGTGGCGCTCAAACTGGGCAAATTGATTTCGGACGGACACAAGGACGTACACGTCATCTACACACGCAAAACCGACCGTTTTGTTGAAGTCATCGAACGGGCCAACATCGCCAACCAGCACAATGCCGACCTGTTCATCTCCATCCACGCCAACTCCGTAAAAAAAGGCGCAGGCGTGAAAGGCGCGGAAACGTATACGCTGGGACTTGCCAAGACGCAGGAAAATCTGGAAGTCGCCATGCTCGAAAACTCCGTCATCCTGCTCGAAGACAACTACGAACAACGCTACGAAGGTTTCGATCCCAATTCGTCGGAATCGTACATCATTTTCGAATATCTGCAAAACATGTATTTGGAACAAAGCATCTCATTCGCCTCCGAGATTCAGAAAGCCTTTGTCTCCGCCCGACGCACCAACCGCGGCGTCCGGCAGGCGGGATTTCTCGTGCTCAAGGCGACAAGCATGCCAAGCGTACTGATCGAACTCGGTTTCATTTCCAACAAGGAAGAAGAACAGTACATGCGTTCGGAAGCCGGTCAAAACCAGCTGGCCAAATCCGTCTACACCGCCTTCACGAAGTATAAGGGAGAGTATGACCGCAAGCAAAGCTATTCGGACAGCCCGTCTGCCGCAAAGACGCGCAACACGGATTCCGCCCTGCAAAAAAACGAACAGAAGCAAACGGCGGCAGGTACGCCCGCTGCGAACGAGCAGATAATCTACAAAGTGCAGATACTCATATCGGACAGGAAACTGTCCGCCAACTCGGCCAAACTGAAAGGATACGCCGCAGACTGCTACGAAGAAGACGGACTGTACAAATATACGTATGGCGAATCGACGGACTTCGGCTCCATCGTGCAGGTGCAGAAAAAAATATCCAAAGATTTCAAAGATGCTTTTATCATCCGTATAAAAAACGGTAAAAGACTGAATCCGAATGAAAAATAAAATAAATGCAATCACTCAATCAATAATAATCGCACGTATCCGTGCTAAATACAATCAATATGAAAGCTAAATTTACAAAAGAAATGGTAATCGGAATCGTGACCATCATAAGCCTCACATTATTATATATGGGCTTCAACTATCTGAAAGGGATCAATCTGTTCAAGTCGGTCAATTACTACTACGTGAGTTGTGCCAACGTGAAAGACGTGGTGGTGTCAAGCCCCGTTTTTGTAGAAGGATTCAAAGTAGGGCTGGTGCACAGCATCGACTACGACTATTCGACTACGAACAAGATCACCATCGAGATTCATCTCGACAAAGGTATGAAAATCAATAAAGGGAGCTATATTTCACTCGAAAAGACGCTTCTCAGCGGCGCGGAACTGCACTTCCATCTGAACACCTACGTCGACGAATACCTGAAACCAGGCGCGACGATCGAAGGCCGTTCGCAGAACGACATGATGGCCACCGTCCAGACGCAACTGCTCCCTCAACTCACCGACATGCTGCCCAAACTGGATTCCATCCTCTGCGGGCTGCAAACGCTTGTGACGCATCCCGCGCTATCGCAGTCGCTGGTGCATATCGAACAGACGACCGCCAACCTGGAAGGATCGTCACGCCGGCTGAACCGGCTGCTGGAACAGGACGTCCCCGTCATCACGGGCAACCTGAAGACCACCACCGACAATTTTGCCGATCTGAGCGAGCAGATGAAGCGGATGAACCTGTCCGAAAGCGTGAATATGTTAAATATCACGCTCGGCAATCTGAACAGAACAACCACCCGACTGAACGCGACAGACAACTCATTAGGGCTGCTGCTGAACGACACTGTGCTGTATGATAATATTAATCAGACAATTAATAATGCGTCCGACCTTATCATTGATTTTCAGAAGCATCCTAAGAAATACATACATTTATCCATTTTCTGAAACCGTACGGAGACATAATTAGAATAATTCTAATTTTCGCATGTATTGTATTTTTCTTGTAAAAAGGATAATTTATTGATTTCATGTCTATTTTTGAATAAAATAAAAATTTGTTTACAAATCACAATAAGCACTACAAAGGTATCTGATGCGAAAAAAAAGAAAATAGAGTGACGGCATTACACGTAACAAGCGATATTATAAATAAATAGAATTAATCACCTGAAAAATAGGCGAATAAAAATAAGCAAAAATTTCTGTTCGGTCGCATGTTTTTCCATTTGGAATTTATTCCCGAACTTTACAACCGCAAAATGAGACATAATTAAGAATTTTTAGATTTAGAAGAAAAAATGCAGTCAGATTATCAATCACTATGGGCAAAATGTTTGGCAGTTATTAAAGGTGTTGTACCGGAAACAACCTACGACACGTGGTTCCGTCCCATTATTCCCATATCATATATGGAGAATAAAATTACGGTCCAGGTGCCCAGTCAGTTCTTTTACGAATATCTGGAAGAAAAGTACATACACGTGCTCCAGATGTCGCTCGAACGAGTCTTCGGAACAGGTACGTCCCTGAGTTACCGCGTCGTAGTCGGCAATCAGCCCGATTCGACCGGGGCGGCGGGCGACCACTCCGCAAGAAACGACAGGCAGGCGGAAAAAATTTCGATGACCCCGTTCACACGAGTGGCGCCGAAAGAACTGGATTCTCAGCTGGTCGGCAAATACACCTTTGACAACTTCTATGAAGGCGCAAGCAATATACTGGCGCGAAGCACAGGCTTGTCCATCGCCGAAAAACCCGGCAAAACGGCGTTCAACCCGCTGTTTATTTACGGCGACACGGGTGTCGGAAAAACCCACTTGTGTCATGCCATCGGGTTACGTACGCGCGAACTTTATCCCGAAAAACGCGTTTTGTACGTGTCTTCGCACCTCTTCCGCATCCAGTTCACGGATGCCGTACGCAAAAATACGACGAACGATTTTCTGACTTTCTATCAGAGCCTCGATGTCCTCATCATGGATGACATTCAGGAATTTATCGGACTGGATAAAACACAGCACACCTTTTTCCAGATATTTAACAACCTGCATCAATTGGGGAAGCAGATCGTCCTGACGTCGGACAAACCGCCCGTCGCCTTGCAGGGCATGGAAGCAAGGCTCATCACCCGCCTGAAATGGGGGCTGAATGCAAAAATCGACCGTCCCGATTATGAATTGAGGAAGCAAATAATCACGCATTTCATTGAAAATGAAAATATTAATCTTGGCAGTGACGTCTTCGACTATATTCTCAACCATGTCACGGAAAATATCCGCGATCTGGAAGGCGTTCTGATCTCCATATCCGCCAATTCGCTCATAAACAAGAAAAAAATAGATATGTCCTTAGCGAAGGAAGTCATCGGACAAATGGTGATGATAGAGAACCGGCAGGTTTCCATCGAAAAAATAATCAAGGTGGTATGTGCACATTTTAACATGGAAGAGTCGCTGATTCAAACCTCTTCGCGGAGACGGGAAATCGTTCTGACACGCCAGATCGCCATGTATTTCGCTAAAAAATACACGGACTGCTCGCTCTCGCATATCGGAGCTAAAATCGGCGGGAAAGACCATGCCACCGTGCTGCATTCAATCAAAGCGTTGAAAAACCAGATGGAAACGAACAAATCTTTCAATACCATGATTGAGTCGATTGAAAACAAACTGAAAAAATAATATACGCATATTTCTATTATCTTTCTTTTTTTTGAAAAGGCAGGTACGCAACGGTTGGGCAAGTTTGCGTACCGCCTTTATTTTTTGTTTCTCTTTTTCTGCCCGGAGGATGCGTGTCGGATGGTTTTATTTTTTATTTACCGGCAAATATGGATTTGTCTTTCGGAAGACGGTTTCACAAGGCGACTTTCCATTTCGGAAAACTTTTGTCCATATTAAAATAATTATACTTTTGAATATCATTAAATTAAATGTTAAACAGAGAAACTTATCAACAATGCCCAATTTTTTAATTAAATAATTTGGACGGGAAATGAAATAATTCCTACATTTGCAGGAATTATTTTTTAATTATTATGAGTTTGAAAATATATACTTTTGACGAAGCATACAATGCTTCCCTGAAATACTTTGCAGGAGACGAGCTGGCCGCAAAGGTTTGGGCAAACAAATATGCCCTGAAAGATGCTTTCGGTAATATTTTTGAAAAAACGCCTGAAGATATGCACTGGCGTTTGGCAAAAGAAATTGCACGAATCGAAAAAAAATATCCGAATCCCTTATCCGAAAAAGAGCTGTTCAACCTGTTCGACCATTTCCGCTACATTGTGCCGCAAGGCAGCCCGATGACCGGAATCGGAAACGAATTTCAAATCGCATC
Source organism: Tannerella sp. (assembly GCA_031267935.1). Lineage (GTDB taxonomy): Bacteria > Bacteroidota > Bacteroidia > Bacteroidales > Tannerellaceae > Tannerella. Next base: position 13,282 of record JAIRYD010000179.1, on the reverse strand, counting down.
CCTGTCCAACTGTTTTGTGGTGGGACTGGACGGCGACGCCGATTCCTACGGCGCGGTCATTCGTGTCGACGAAGAACAGGTGCAACTGATGAAACGGCGCGGAGGCGTGGGACATGACCTGTCGCATATCCGGCCGAAAGGCTCGCCCGTGAAAAATTCGGCGCTGACTTCCACCGGACTGGTCCCGTTTATGGAAAGATATTCAAATTCGACCCGTGAAGTAGCACAGGATGGACGACGGGGCGCACTGATGTTGAGCGTTTCCATTAAACATCCTGATTCGGAGTCATTTATAGATGCCAAAATGACGGAAGGAAAGGTTACGGGCGCCAATGTTTCCGTAAAAATTGACGATGGCTTCATGAATGCCGTCGTCAATCATACACCTTACGTACAGCAATATCCACTCGATTTGCCCGATGCCAAAACAAAAAAAGAGATCGATGCCTCCGTCTTGTGGGCAAAAATCATCCACAACGCATGGAAATCTGCCGAACCGGGCGTATTGTTTTGGGACACAATCATTCGCGAATCCGTTCCCGATTCGTATGCCGATCTGGGATTCCGCACGGTTTCGACCAATCCCTGCGGCGAAATCCCGCTCTGTCCCTATGATAGTTGCCGCCTGCTGGCGATCAACCTGTATTCGTATGTGGTTGAACCATTTACCGGCAATGCTTATTTCGATTTCGACCTGTTTAAAAAGCATGTCGCTCTGGCGCAGCGTATTATGGACGATATCATTGATCTCGAATCTGAAAAAATCGAAAAAATACTGCAAAAAATCGATGAAGACCCCGAGTCAGTGGAGATAAAACAAACGGAAAGACATTTGTGGGAAAAGATTCAGAAAAAAACATTGCAGGGACGTCGTACGGGCGTGGGTATCACCGCTGAAGGTGATATGCTTGCCGCCCTCAACCTGCGCTACGGCACGGAAGAGGCGACAGCTTTTGCCGAAACCATTCAGAAAACGCTGGCGCTGGCGGCTTACGGTTCATCCGTCGCAATGGCAAAAGAACGCGGCGCTTTCGAAATATACGATGCCGGGCGCGAAGAAAACAATCCGTTTATCAATCGTTTGAAGGCCGAAGACGGGAAATTGTACGAAAACATGGTTAAATACGGACGACGAAATATCGCGTGCCTGACCATCGCTCCGACAGGAAGTACCAGCCTGATGACGCAGACGACGTCGGGCATCGAACCGGCTTTTTTGCTGGTATACAAACGGCGCCGCAAAGTGAATCCAAACGATAAATCTGCCAGGGTCGATTTCGTGAACGAAACGGGCGATGCATTCGAAGAATACATCGTTTTTCACCATAAATTCAATGTGTGGATGGAGGCGAAAGGCTATTCCCTCTCGAAAAAGTATACACAGGAAGACATCGACGAACTCGTCAAGAAATCACCCTATTACAAGGCGACCTCCAATGATGTCGACTGGATACAGAAAGTAAGAATGCAGGGACGCATCCAGAAATGGGTCGACCATTCCATCAGCGTGACCATCAACTTGCCGAATGAGGCGACGGAGGAATTGGTAAATAAATTGTATATTGAAGCCTGGAAATCCGGATGTAAGGGCTGCACTGTGTATCGCGAAGGTTCGCGTTCGGGCATACTGCTGTCGCCCGACAACAAAAAAAAGAAAGACAAGGAATGTATCGAGCCGCCCATCATCGTGGCAAAACGTCCGCGTGAACTGGAGGCCGACGTCGTTAAGTTTCAGAACAACAGAGAAAAATGGATTGCTTTTGTCGGATTGTTAAATAGTCGTCCCTATGAAATATTTACCGGTCTGGCCGACGACGACGAGGGAATCATGTTGCCGAAAAACGTGACAAAAGGAACAATAATAAAGAATTACGATTCCAATGGCATGAAACACTATGATTTTCAGTTCAAAAACAAGCGCGGGTTTAAAATGACGCTGGAAGGGCTGGATGGAAAATTCGAACCGGTATACTGGAATTACGCCAAATTCATCTCTGGCGTGCTCCGTTACGGAATGCCTATCGATCAGGTTGTCAAACTTGTAGAAGGCATGGAGCTGGATGACGAATCCATCAATACCTGGAAAAACGGTGTAGAACGGGCATTGAGAAAATATCTGCCAAACGGTCCTACCAAAGGAAAATGCGGACACTGCGGAACCGAAAGTCTTATCAATCAGGAAGGTTGCATTATCTGCGCGAATTGTGGCGCTTCACGATGCTAACAGACAGCCCGGTAGTGAATGAAGATTGTATTTAATATCCACTATCATACCGGCGCAGGGCAGAAAGTCGGTATTGTCGGATCTATTGACGAGTTGGGCGCATGGCAAACCATCCTGGCCAAAGAGATGAGCGACCACGGCAACGGGCAGTGGATTTTGGATGTGGAAATACCGTTTTTCGTGAAAATGATTGAATATCGGTACGTCCTGAAGTCGCCCGACGGAACGGTGATCTCCGAGCCTTGCCGTAAAAAGCGCAAGGTTCGGTTTTCGCCGGAACAGGAACGGTGCTATCTGTTTGATTACTGGATGATTCAGCCTGCCGACGCGGCGTTTTACACGTCCGCCTTTACCCAAGCCATATTTGCACATGCGCCGCAAAACTGTCCGGTAGACGACGACGCAAAGGAAATCGTTGTTCGCGTCTGCAATCCTTATGTGGAAAAGACGCAGCATGTGGCCATTACGGGCAATCAAGATGTACTCGGAAGGTGGCAGCCCGAAAATGCCTGCACGATGATCTGCACGCACTTTCCCGAATGGGAAATCAGGCTCGGCGTCGATGAAATCACTTTTCCATTCGAATACAAGTTTATCGTCCGCGACGAGAAAAAGAATATATGCCATTGGGAAACAGGCGAAAATAGAATATTGCCATTGCTTCCCCGTCATGAAAAGGCGACGTTCGTCGTGTCTGATTATCCGTATCGCGACGACCGTGCACCGTGGAAAGGAGCGGGCGTCGTCATTCCCGTTTTTTCGCTGCGCTCGGAGCGAAGTTTCGGCATTGGCGATCTGCACGACCTGAAATTGCTCATTGACTGGGCTGTACAGACGCATCAGTGCCTGATTCAGATCTTGCCGGTGAACGATACGACACGGACGCATACCTGGGCGGATTCGTATCCTTACAGTGCCATTTCGATCTATGCACTGCATCCGGTCTACATCTCGCTGCAGGAAATGGGCGCCTTGAAGGACGAAAAGAAAGCGGCATATTACCGGCACGTACAGCAGAGGTTAAACGGGAATAATACTGTTGATTATGAGGAGGTAGAAAAATGTAAAATGCAATACTGCCGCGACTTTTTCGAGCAGGAAGGCGACCGTATCCTGCAATCGGCGGCATTCAAATCGTTCCTGCGAGCCAATCAACCCTGGCTGATTCCGTATGCCGCTTTTTGTTATTTCAGGGAGAAATATCACACGGCCGATTTCACCTGCTGGGACGAAGATGCCCGCTACAGGCCGTTTCACATTCAGTCGCTCTGCCACGAAGGCAGCACGATATATTCTGAAATATCATTTACTTACTTCCTTCAGTTTGTGCTGCATACCCAGTTCAAGACAGCATCGGATTATGCGCGTAAAAAGGGAATCATCCTCAAAGGCGACCTGCCCATCGGCATCCACCGCACGAGTGTCGACGCCTGGATAGAACCGTCATACTTCAACCGCGACGGACAGGCCGGTGCACCGCCCGACGACTTTTCCGATACCGGACAGAACTGGTCTTTCCCCACATACAACTGGGATGTGATGGAAAAAAACGATTTCATCTGGTGGAAAAAACGATTCTGCAAGTTGAGCGATTATTTCAACTGTCTCAGAATCGACCACATTCTCGGATTTTTCCGTATCTGGGAGGTGCCGATCGATTTCGTGCAAGGTCTTTGTGGACATTTCAGACCGGCATTACCGCTTACCGTCAATGAGATCGAATCGTTTGGACTGAAATGGGACGAACGTTTTCTCAAGCCGCGCATACATCGTCGGTTTCTAAACGAACTATTCAGCGCCGAAGCCCGGAAACGTCTTGATGCATTTCTCATTGACGAGGATGACGAACATTTGATATTGAAACCGTTATGTGATACGCAAAAGAAGATGGAGCGTATATTCGAAACGCATGCGGATGCGCTCTCGGAGGAGATTAAGCGCGGACTGTTTGCCATTGCCAACGAAGTCCTGTTTCTGAAAGATCCCTACGAACAAGCACGATATCATCCTCGTATATCCGGAAACAAGTCATTCGTATATACTGAATTATCCCCGGAAGCGCAAACTGCATTCGACCGGCTCTCCAACAATTTTTTCTACGAACGCCATAATGCTTTCTGGAAAGCGGAAGCCCTCAAACGCCTTGTCCCCCTTGTCGACAGCACGGACATGCTGATTTGCGGCGAAGACCTGGGCATGATACCTGCGCCCGTCCATGATGTGATGGCGCAACTGCAGATCCTGAGTCTCGAACTGGCACGCACACCCAAAATCTCCGGCGAGCATTTTGCATGTCTGCACAGATTGCCGTACCTGTCCGTCTGTACCACGTCGACCCACGACATGAGTCCGCTTCGCCTCTGGTGGGAAGAAAATCCCGAAAAAAGGCAGCAATACTATCGGTCCGTATTGCAGCGAAACGATGCGGCGCCGACTTCCTGTTCCGCAGAAATCGCCACACAAATAATGGGGAATCATCTGGCGGCATCATCCATTCTCACCATCATTCCGCTTCAGGACTGGCTTGCCGTGAGCGATGAACTGAAACATCCCTGTCCGGAAGACGAACGCATCAACATACCCGCCAATCCTCATCATTATTGGAGGTACAGAATGCACCTCACACTGGAGCGTCTGATTGAGGCCGACGATTTTAACCGTAAAATCCGCGCCATGCTGGCCGACTGCGGCAGGTAATGATAGATTGTTTTTCCGGCAATCCCTTATTTATCCGGCGAAGCAATTGTAATTTTGGGTGGCGTGGAGGCAATATTGTTTTCCAGCGGATCTTTTCCCGACATCGTGCAGGTTCCGTTGAAACGGGCGCCCGGTTCGATTTCGAGCGTTTGGATATGTATATCGCCCGTGATGACGGCAGTCGATTTGAAAATCAGTTTTTCCTTGATTTTCACCGTACCTTCGACTTCGCCCAGTATCTCCGCATTCTCGGAAACGATGTTCCCCTTGATGCTTCCTTTCGGGCCGATCACGATTTTACCCTTGCAGGTGATGTCGCCTTCTATCCGTCCGTCCAGACGAAAGTCAGAGGCTGTGATCACACTGCCTTTTACCGTCGTTCCTACTGCCAATACATTGAGTATGCCACCATTACTGGCAGGCATTTCTTCGTTCTGTTTTGTCCGTACCATATTTTTTTCTTTATGTTTCGGCAAATGTAGCAAAAAAATTTTGACCGTATTGATTTTTTTACTACATTTACATAATATTTCTGTTATATGAAGGTGTTAATTGAACTGGACGCGCTGAAGTTTCATGCGTTTCACGGTGTTTCTCCACAGGAAAGGGCGGTGGGAAACGATTTTATGGTCGACCTGGCCTACGCCGCCGACGGTATGGAACGTGCCGTTCGGAGTGATGATATTCATGATACGGTCAGTTATGCGGACGTATACCTGACGGTGAAAAACGTGATGAGCGAACCGTCGCAACTGATTGAACATCTGGCGGGACGCATATTGTGCGCACTGAAATCGCGCTTTCCCCGTCTCACGTACATGAAGCTGAAAGTAACCAAACTCACCCCTCCGATTGACGGAGAAGCACGCAGCGCATCGGTCACGCTCGAAGAGAAGTGGTAGGAGGAGGTTGCTCGAGGGGAATCTCTATCGTGCCTCGCAACGCCTCGCCAGAGACGGTACGAACCTCGTAGCGCTCTGCAACGGAAGTAATAAATATTACATTTTCGAATCTTAAATAAATGTATTAGCTTTGCCGAAAATTAATCTTGAGCATCCGTATGACAAAAGAACAGAATACAGGATTCGGCGCTGTGGCGGCACTCGTTTTGCTGGTGGCAGGCCGGTGGTCGGGGAATGACCTGGACGTGCCGATTATTGCCGTTCTGCTGGCGAGCCTCCTCTGTCCGCGTGTGTGGACGCCACTGTCTTTCGTCTGGTACACGACGGGCCGGTGGATTGAACGCCTTTTTTCGTCGGTCGTACTGTTTCTTGTTTATTTTCTTGTCGTGACACCTGTCGGCTTGCTGCGGCGTCTGTTTGCGAAAGACACGCTGTCGGTACGCCGGTTCGGGAAGAGCCGCGAAAGCGTCTTCAGCGTAAAAGAGAAAAAATACCGTGCGGATGATTTGAAGTATCCATATTAAAAACAGGTAGCGTGATGGAATTTTTAAGAGAATTTTTTGCCTTTCTGAAGACGCGAAAAAAATACTGGTTGATACCGTTAATCGTGATTTTGCTGTTTTTCAGTTTGATTATCATACTGACGGAAGGTTCGGCCCTGGCGCCGTTCATTTATTCCCTGTTCTGAACATGGAAGTAATCCTCGGCATATCGGCCTATTATCACGACAGTGCGGCCGCACTGCTTGTCGACGGCAAGATCGTGGCCGCCGCGCAGGAAGAACGCTTCTCGCGACGGAAGCATGACGCCTCGTTTCCCGCCCGCGCCATCGCCTGCGTGCTGCAGGAGGCCGGGCTGAAAGGATCCGACGTGTGCACGGTCACCTTCTACGAGAAACCTTTTCTGAAGTTCGAACGCCTTTTGGAAACCTGTCATGCCTTTGCACCGCGCGGACTGCGCAATTTCATGCGCTCCATGCCGGTATGGATAAAAGACAAACTGTACATGAAGCAGCTATTGCGGAAGGAACTCCGCAAACTGCAGATCGAGGCCGGGATACTCTTCTCCGAACATCACCTGTCGCATGCCGCAAGCGCGTTCTATCCCTCCCCGTTCGAAACGGCAGCCATCCTGACGGTCGACGGCGTGGGAGAATGGGCCACCGCGACCATCTGCCGTGGCGAAGATACCGGCATCCGGCTCCTCCGTGAACTGAACTTCCCGCATTCGCCGGGACTGTTATATTCCGCCTTCACATATTATTGCGGCTTCGAGGTGAACGGCGGCGAATACAAATTGATGGGACTGGCTCCCTACGGACGCCATTCCCCCGCAGCACAGGAATATATCCGGTTGATAAAAAAGCATCTGGTCGACATCCGCGACGACGGCTCTTTTCTCCTGAACATGGATTATTTTGCATATACGACCGGATTGCGCATGATTTACCGTAAACGCTGGGAACGGCTTTTCGGCTTCCCGGCGCGATCGCCGGAAAGCGCCCTCGGACAGCAGTACATGGATCTGGCCTACGCCATACAGCAGGTGACGGAAGAGATTCTGCTGCTGCTTGCCGCTACGGCGAAGCGGCTGACCGGCTGCCGACAACTGGTCATGGCCGGCGGCGTGGCACTGAACTGCGTCGCCAACGGGAAAATCCTGCGTTCCGCACTATTCGACGACGTGTGGATACAACCTGCAGCGGGAGATGACGGCGGAGCCTTGGGCGCCGCACTGGCCACATGGTATATCGGACGGGGGAAAAAGCGGACATGCCGCCTGCCGGACGACATGGAAGGCGCCCTGCTGGGCCCTGCTTTCAGCGACCGCGATGTGCAGCGCCTGATACGTCGAACCGGCGCCCGCGCCGTCCGCCTGGACGACGACGGATTGAAACATGTCGCTTCGCTGCTGGCCGGCGGATACATCGTCGGATGGTTTCAGGGACGGATGGAATATGGACCCAGGGCGCTGGGCAACCGTTCCATACTGGCCGACGCCCGTCATGCCGGCATGCAGCAGAAACTGAACCGCGAGATCAAGTTCCGCGAAAATTTCCGCCCATTTGCACCCAGTGTGCTCGAAGAAGATGCACACCTGTGGTTCGACCTGCACCCGCCTTCGCCCTACATGCTTGTTGCAGCGGAAGTAAACGCCTCGTGCCGCCTTCCCCTTTCCGGCGACGAAGAACGACTCCCTTACCCACAAGTGCTGTACCGGAACCGTTCGCTTCTGCAAGCCGTCACGCACGTAGATTATACGGCAAGAATACAGACCGTATCGAAAAAATCGAATCCCCGTTACCATGCCTTGCTGGAACATTTCAAGGCGCTGACCGGCTGTGGTGTGCTCGTAAACACGAGTTTCAACGTCAGGGACGAGCCGATTGTCTGCACGCCGGAAGATGCCTACCGCTGTTTCATGCATACCGGAATGGATTTTCTGGTGATGGAAAATTGGCTGTTCAGCAAAGAAAACGGATAACCGGATCCATCTCCTCCGCACCGTTCCCTATCAGTGTGCGGCAGGCTAAAATTTATTCAATATAACAATCTTTTACTTTATCCGCCCGATTTATTAACATAAATTACGTCCCGGTATATTGAAAAATGTGCCGAACACACTTATCTTTGCAGCGTGGTTTTTTCATAATAGTATTAGATTTAAGGTTAACAAATTGATTAGGGGTTGTCGTGAGACAGCTCTTAATTTTTTATGGACATTCCTGCCCCTTTCCGTTTCTCATCATTTGGGCGCCGCCTCCGCCCTCTTCCGCTGTCCGCACCCGGAGCCAGGCGCCGTCGCACTCCGTACGACAATTCCTCCCGCAACCGGGCGGACAGGTCATAGTCCGGATACACCTTCCCGTTTTACGTCGTGATCAATTAATTTTCGTGCTGATTTTCATCGGCGCCATCCGATGATGGCCGGCAGCGGACGCTTTCGTTTTCCCGTGCTCCGTTTCCTGTCTGACATCTTCGTAAGTCATCTCGCCCACGTTCCGTATGCGCGGCACAAACTGCGGTGAAAACAGGCTTCGGCTCGCATCGTATCCTTCGAAAGCAAGACCCGCCATGTCCGACAGGCTGTAGAGTATGTCTGCCGTGGAATACGGACGCGTTTCGACATATACCAGGTCGTCGCGCCTGCGGTCGAACGCCCCGGACGTCCAGACAATGAACGGGACCTCGCACATGTAGGTGGAGGTCTTCTCGCTGGCATGTCCTGCAAAATTGCGGAAATCATACACTTCTTCCCCATGATCGGAAAAATAGACCATTGCCGACGGTTCATCTGTCCGCCGTTCCAGCAGATCCATGATGCTCGCAATGACAAAGTCGTTGTACAATACGGAATTGTCATATTCGTCAATCGTTTCCGATACATTGGCGACCGGCTGTTCACGGACGGCGGCGCCGTTGAAACGGCTGAACGACGGCGGATAGCGGAACCTGTAAACCGCATGGCTGCCCATCAGATGCACCACGATCAGCTTGCGCCTGTCGCTTTCCAGCGCCCGGGCAAATGCCGACAGCAGTACGCCGTCCGGACGATCCGCCTCCGACAGGTCTATCGTCCGGGCGGCCAGTTTCAGCAACGGTTCGTAACTCGAACCGCCCTCTTCGAGCGGCTGGTTGCTGATCAGACACGTCTCGTATCCGGCGCGGTTGAACAGTTCGAACAGCGAGGGGCGAGACGTCAGATATTCGGGATGCGCCCCGTCGGCAAACGTCAGAACGGTGCGCAGCACCGGAATCGTGTGCACCTGCGGCGAAACGACGTCACCGTATACTTTCAGCGACGACCGGCGCGCCGTCAGCAACGGATTGGTGGCGCGTTCGTATCCGTAGAGCGACATGTGATGGCGCGACAGCGATTCGCCGATGACCACGACAAGCGTCTGCGGCGCCCTGTCATCGGATACGGCGATCTCGAACGGCTGCGACTGCCGCGATTCGATCGCCTTTTCTTCCAGCACGGTACGTATCTTGTAATCGGCAAAAATGCGATAGAAATTCACAAAATAGATTTGCTGTGCCACAGGCTCGACCGCCAGCATCAGCATCAGTATCAGGAGGCACGTTGCAAATGTCTTTTTGTGCTCCCTTATCTTGTGGCAGGCGCGGCTTTTGATCCTGAAAATGAATACGACCGGAACGAGAATATACAGCGCAATGCCCAGCGTGACCCACGGATTCATGTAATGGACAATAAATTCAGTCGATTCGCCGGCATTAGTTTCGAACAGACTTGCAAGCGAACCTTCCGAAAGCCACACTTTGGCAAACAGCAAATAACCAAGCAGCACGGCGCCGGGAATAAACGTGACGGCCAGCAGAGCGGAATAAAATATGCGCAGTCCCTGCGTGGTCATGAACGTGGTAAGAATGAAAATAACTGTCGCCAGCCCGAAACTCGCGAGTATGCCCGGAAGCATGGCTCCGGACGTAAGATTCTGAGCTGCAAGGCTGATTGTCGGGACAGACAGCAACAGGTACACGAGATAAAACAGTTGTAGTTTCCGTTCTTTTATTCGCAGATTAATTTTCATATCAAATGCTTTTTGCTCCTTTCGGGTCGGATTCGGGGCAAAGATAGCATTTTCATAAATATTTTCAAAACCGTTTTTAAAAATTTGGTTTATAGATGCCGCCGGGAAGGATTTTGACGTGTCCCTCCATTTCCAGATCGAACAGCGCGGATGCCAGCTGGTGGACGGGAATACCCAGTATTATGGACAGTTCGTTGATCTGCATTTCTCCCTTTTCGACAAGTATGTCCAGCACGGGCGAGCGCGGACGATCTTCGTCGAATACGAGGCGCGACTGTTCCGGCCGCGTTTTTTTGTCTTTCGTGTTCCATCTGAGTTCGTTCGCTATATCCATGGCGGAAGTGATCAGCATTGCCTTGTTCGAACGGATCAGCAGGTTGCATCCGTCCGAATAGCAGTCGCCCACGCGTCCGGGGAAGGCATACACCTCCCGCCCGTACGAAAAGGCGATGTCTGCCGTGATCAAGGCCCCGCCTTTCCTGGCGGATTCGATGACGACGGTTGCATCCGACAGCCCTGCAATCAGCCGGTTTCGCTTCGGAAAATTCTCGCGGTCGGGATTCGTTTCGCTCACGAAATCCGTCAGCAGACCGCCCTGATCGAGCATCTCGACGGCCGTTTTGCGATGCAGCGAAGGATAAATGCGGTCCAGGCCGTGCGCCAGCACGCCCACCGTCGGCAGACCGTATTTCAGGGCGTTGCGGTGTGCACAGATATCGATGCCATAGGCCAGTCCGCTGACAATAAGTATGTCGGACGATATTTCCGACAGTGCCTTTATCAGCGATGCGGTCAGTTTCTCGCCATATCCGGTCGCATGGCGCGTGCCCACGATGCTCAGTATGTGCGACGCGTTCAGGTTCATGTTTCCCTTGTAGTAGAACACGATCGGCGCGTCCGGACATTCGCGCAGGCGGAGAGGATAGTCATTGTCGGCAATCGAGCAAAGGCGGATGTTGTTTTTATCCACAAATTCAAGCTCTTTCCCGGCACGTTTCAGCGCTTCCGTCCGCGACTGCATGATGGCTTCCGCTTTCAGCATGCCTATGCCGGGCACCTTTGCGAGCGTCTGCTTCTTTGCGATAAAAACGCGTTCGGCATCGTTGCCGAAATATTGCAGCAACTGGCGTGCAAGGATGTCGCCGATGCCTTTCAGCAGGGAAAGCCCTGCCAGATAGATACGATTGTCGTCTGCCATACCGTGCGCCTCCTTTTTATGCCAACAGATCGTCGAAATATTCGCCGCGCGTCAGCCTGCCGTTTTCCACTACGACCGTTTCGATTCGTCCCGAAGCGGCTCTCGTCATGTCCGGAAGGCGAAAGATGTCCTGCTCGAAAACGATTTTGGGACCTTCTCTTCGTGTGTTCAGGCACGAACGGAAATGGTCGCCGCTGCGTAGCGACGCCTTGAACCGGATGTCCACGCGCGACACGAAAGCATCGATGCCCCGGGCGTGCATCGCTCCGAAGTTTTCGCCCAGCGACTCCAGAAACTCATGGCGCGTATGCTCCATGTATCGCTGATAGTTGGAGTTGTTTACGACTCCCTGCAGGTCGCATTCGTAGTCGCGCACCTTCATGTCTGTCTGAAAACGGTATTCCTTCATTGTCAATTCGATTTTTTCGGTACAAATTTATACATTCTGTCGGACATACGTATTTTTTCGGGCGTTTTGATGGAGAATCGTTCGCCTTTTTTCGTGCGGGAAACGGACTGCAGGTCGACCCTTATTTCGTCTGCCGTCAGAAAAAGCGCTCCGGTTGTCGGTCCCGTGACCAGGATCTCGTCGCCCGTGTTCAGTTCGCCGGATTCCATTTCAAATTCGGCTACTCCTATCCGGTTGAAGTAGCTGACTGCACGCGCGACGTATTCTTTCCGCCGGGTTGCCTGCGAACCGTACCGGCCGCTCCATTCGCCCAGCCGCTGTCCCAGATAATAACCGTCCCAGAAACCGCGGTTGAAGACCGTCCGCAGGCGTTCGTCCCAGCCGCGCACCCTGTCTTCGTCGAAAACGCCGTCGCGACAGGCTTGAAGGGCTTCCCTGTAGCAGGCGGTGACGGTGCGTACGTATTCGGGGCCGCGCGCGCGTCCTTCAATCTTGAAGACGCGGACGCCCGCATCGACCATTTTGTTGATGAAATGAATGGTTTTTAAATCTTTTGGCGACATGATATATTCGTTGTCTATCTCCATTTCGATGTCCGTTTCCCGGTCTTTCACGGTGAAGCCGCGCCGGCAGATCTGCATGCAGTTGCCGCGGTTGGCCGATGCGTTCATTTCGTGCAGACTCAGATAGCATTTTCCGGAAACGGCCATGCAGAGCGCTCCGTGGCAGAACATTTCGATGCGTATCGGTTCGCCGTCGGGGCCTGTGATCTGCTGTTCGCGGATGGCGTCGCAGATGGCGCGTACTTGTGTCAGATTTAATTCGCGCGCCAGCACCGCCACCGTGGCGAAGCGGGCGTAGAACTTGAGTGCATCCAGGTTGGAGATATTCAGCTGGGTCGAGAGGTGCACTTCCTGCCCGATGCGGCAGGCGTAGTGCATTGCCGCTACATCGGCTGCGATGACGGCCGAAACGTCTGCTTCTTTGGCCGCGTCGATAATTCGTTGCATCAGGGGAATGTCTTCGTCGTAAATCACCGTGTTTACCGTCAGGTAGCTTTTCCGCCCGTGTTCGCGGCAGATGGATGCGATCCGGTGCAGGTCGTCTGTCGTGAAACCGGCGGACGAGCGGGCGCGCATGTTCAGCCCTTCGACGCCGAAATAGATCGAATCGGCGCCGCCCTGGATGGCTGCCATCAGCGATTCGTACGATCCTGCCGGCGCCATCACTTCGAATGGTGGTTGTTGTGCTGCTTTCATCGCGTGCAAAGTTAAGTATTTTTGCAGAATGGAGAATTGTC
>JAIRYD010000152.1 GCA_031267935.1 Tannerella sp. | reverse complement strand
TATCGGCTGCAAAGATAGCCAAAATATTCGACGAAACGCCGGTGCGCGCAGCGATGAACCATTAAGAATTAATAATTAAGGATTAAGAATGAAGAATTTGGAGCGTTCGCAAGGGTTGCCGGCGCGGGTTTGGCGTGACTTCGGGAGAGGGCGGGTGACGGTCGGGGATGCATCTCCGGCGCCGGTGGAGAATGAGGCGCGTTTTGTGCGGACGGGGTATGCTTTCCGTTCGTTTTACGTAAAAAAAAACGACATCCGGAAAAATATCCGGCCGTTTTCTTCGATATTTCAAAAAACAGTCATATTTTTGTACCCGAAACGGTCCGAAGGTAGCTGCCGATGCAGCAAAGGTAGCTACCGATCGCCCGAAGGTAGCTACCGATGGTCCGAAGGTAGGCAACAACGGGCTAAAGGTAGGCAACAATCGTCCGAAGGTAGCTACCGATGCTCCGAAGGTAGGCTAAAACGGGCGAAAGGTAGGCTAAAACGGCACGGAGGTAGGCAACAACGGCACGGAGGTAGGCAACAACGGCACGCAGGTAGGCAACAACGGCACGCAGGTAGGCAACAATCGTCCGAAGGTAGGCAACAACGGGCCAAAGGTAGGCAAAACTGTTGATCGGTAGCTACCGATGATACAAAGGTAGCTACCGATGGCCCGAAGGTAGCCACCGATGCGCCGAAGGTAGCCACCGATGGCCCGAAGGTAGCCACTGATGCGCCGAAGGTAGACGGGACTTTACGGAAGGACGGCGGCAATCACCCGGAGGAAGACACGTTTTACGGATAAAAACAGAAGTATCGTATTTAACTATAAACAGTATTAATAAAAAAACAGAAGCCTATGCATTACAACTCTTATCAGCCCGCAAAAGACGGCGAATTCATCGTCTGGGCACAGAACATCTGCAGCAAATGCGTCGCGAACCAGACCGCGTGGAACCTTTCGAAAGACGAGGTGACGGAATTCACCGACCTCGAAAGCGACGCCGCCTATGCCGCCGACCAGAACCCGGAAACGAAAAACCGGCAGACCAAGCGGCGCAAGCAAAAAGCCTTCGCCGACCTGAAGGAATTCATGGCCCGCTTCACCAACGCGATGGAGTACAACACGGCCATCCCCGACAACGACATCGAAGCGATGGGCCTCCGCCCCCGCGCCCATCACCATCACGAACCGGACAAAATTCCGGACGAAGCACCCGGAGCGACAGTCGTCACCGGTCAGCACCATGACATGGACATCTACGCATCGGTACCGCAATTCGGCCACGCCACCGAATATCTCAAACGAAAGGGATACTACGGCATCGTGGTCCGCACCCGCAAGGACGGCGAAGAAGAGTGGCACGACCAGTATTCCACCCGCCTGCACGTCACCATGATCTTCGACGCCGAAGACGAAGGCAAGTACCTCACCATCACCGTCGCATGGATCAACCCCCGCATGCAGGCCGGCCCCTGGAGCGACGAAATACACACGCTCATCAACTGACCCCGCGCCCCGAACGGCACGACGCAACCCGCAGGAGGGGGACGGACCCGGTGCAGTCCGCCCCCTCTTCCGTTTTACACACCCCCCCGCACCCCGCACCGTCCGCGAACGGGCCGGAATCCGGCGCATGCACACGTTTTCGTGCGGAAAAATGCGGAATACCGGCCGCGCATGCCCCGTTTTTTCACGAAATCGACTATATTTGCACCCCGAAAACATATCGTAACATCATTATTTAATATGGCAACAGTTCAATTCAAGTATCAGGAACCTTTTCCGGCGGGAAAAGACGACACGACGTACTACCGGCTCACCGCCGAACACGTCTCCACCACCACCTTCGAAGGACGCGAAGTCCTGAAAATCGAAAAAGAAGGCCTCGCGCGCCTGGCCGGCGCCGCCTTCCGCGACGTCGCCTTCATGCTTCGCGCCACGCACCAGCAGCAGGTGGCCGACATCCTCGCCGATCCCCTGGCAAGCGAAAACGACCGCTTCGTGGCCCTCACCTTCCTGCGCAACGCCGAAATCTCCGCCCGCGGACAGCTCCCCTTCTGCCAGGACACGGGCACGGCCGTCATCGTCGGCAAAAAAGGACAGCGCGTATGGACGGACGGCAACGACGCGGAAGCCCTCTCCCGGGGCGTCTTCCGCACCTACACGGAAGAAAACCTGCGCTATTCGCAAAACGTCCCCCTCGACATGTATACCGAAATCAATACCGGCTGCAACCTGCCGGCACAGATCGACCTCTACGCCACCGAAGGCGACGAATACCACTTCCTCTGCATCGCCAAAGGCGGCGGATCGGCAAACAAAACCTACCTCTTTCAGGAAACAAAAGCGCTGCTCACCCCCGACACGCTCCTCCCCTTCCTCGTCGGAAAAATGAAAACACTCGGCACCGCCGCATGCCCCCCCTATCACATCGCCTTCGTCATCGGCGGCACCTCGGCCGAAACAAACCTCAAAACCGTCAAACTCGCCTCGGCACACTACTACGACCATCTGCCCACCACCGGCAACGAAGGCGGACAAGCCTTTCGCGACCTCGACCTCGAACGCCAGGTGCTCCGCGAAGCCTGCCGCACCGGACTGGGCGCACAGTTCGGCGGAAAATATTTCGCACACGACATACGCATCATCCGCCTCCCCCGCCACGGCGCCTCCTGCCCCGTCGGCATGGGCGTCTCGTGCTCCGCCGACCGCAACATCAAAGCCAAAATCAACCGCGACGGCATCTGGATCGAAAAACTGGACGACAATCCCGGACGCCTCATCCCCCCCTCCCTGCGCCAGGCAGGCGAAGGCCACGCCATCACCATCGACCTGAACCGCCCCATGACCGACATACTGGCCGAACTGGACCGCTATCCCGTCTCCACCCGCCTCTCGCTGAACGGCGCCATCATCGTCGGCCGCGACATCGCCCACGCCCGCCTCAAGGAACGCCTCGACCGCGGCGAAGAACTACCCGCCTACATCCGCAACCACCCCGTCTACTACGCCGGCCCCGCCAAAACACCCGCCGGCATGGCCTCCGGCTCCTTCGGCCCCACAACGGCCGGACGGATGGACGCCTACGTCGACCTCTTCCAGTCCCGCGGCGCAAGCATGGTCATGATCGCCAAAGGCAACCGCAGCCGACAGGTCACGGACGCCTGCCGCCGGCACGGCGGATTCTACCTCGGCAGCATCGGCGGACCCGCAGCCGTTCTCGCACTCGAAAGCATCAAAAAAGTAGAATGCCTCGAATATCCCGAACTGGGCATGGAAGCAATATGGAAAATAGAAGTGGAAAACTTCCCCGCCTTCATCCTCGTCGACAACAAGGGAAACGACTTCTTCGAACAACTGACACCCTGCACCTGCACGCACCCGTAAAAACAGAAAACACACACATCGACGATGAAAACACTGACCGTCCCCCTCCTCGAAACCCTCGACGCCTGCCACCTCTCCGCCGCCGCCGACATCCTGAAACACCATGCACGGCACGAAACCATCGACGCGCTCAACTGGCCGGCCACCTTTCCCGGCAAACCCCTCGCCGCGTTCGACATCGCCCGCGGCGCCGCCGAACTCTATCTCCGCTACTCCCTGCACGGACCCTCCCTGCGCGCCCTCTCCGCACACGACGGCGAACATGTACACACCGACAGCTGCGTCGAATTCTTCATGCGCCGCAACGGCGAAATGAACTACCTCAACTTCGAATTCAACTGCATCGGCACCTGCTACGCCGAACGACACCGCACACGCACCGACAGCACCCCCCTCACCCCCGGCGAATACCGCCGCATCCGCCGGCACACCTCGCTGCCGCCCACCCCCTTTGCCGAAAAAAAAGGCATCCACGCCTGGCAACTGACCCTCGCCATACCCTTCGACCTCATGAATCTCGACCCCGACGCCCTGCCGGAAAAAATCTTCGGAAACTTCTGCATCTGCGCCGACGAAACGCAACACCCGCACTACCTCACCTGGAATCCCGTCGACCTGCCCCGACCCGACTACCACTGCCCCGAATTTTTCGGCGAAATACACTTCCAGCCCGCCTGAAACGGACACGCATCACATGAACATCACCATCAAGCATACAAACACATGAAACCGACAAACGCAATACCCCAGCCCCCCGCCCCCCCCTCCGGCAAAGCCCTCATCGCCGGCGCCGGCCCCGCCGGCCTGACCGCCGCCTGCGAACTGCTGCGACAAACGGCCGTCCATCCCGCCCTCTTCGAATCCGCCCCAGTGCCGGGAGGCATCTCCCGAACCGTCCACTACAAAGGCAACCGCATGGATATCGGAGGACACCGCTTTTTCTCGAAAAGCAAAGAAATCACCGAATGGTGGAACCGCACGATGCCGCTTCAAGGACGGCCGGCCGTCGACGACATCCTGCTCGACGACAAAACCAAACCGCTCGCCGCCGGCGGCCCCGACCCGGAAACGGACGACCGCGTAATGCTCGTCCGACGCCGCGTGTCACGCATCTTCTTCCTGCGCCGCTTTTTCGACTACCCCGTCTCGCTCAAACCCGCCACCTTTACCAACATGGGACTGTGGCGAACCCTCCGCGCCGGAATGGACTATATCGCTTCCCGCTTGCACCGGCGCCCCGAAACATCGCTCGAAAACTTTTACATCAACCGCTTTGGAAAAACACTCTACAAACTGTTCTTCGAAGACTATACCGAAAAAGTGTGGGGCATCCACCCCAGCCGCCTGGGAGCCGACTGGGGCAGTCAGCGGATAAAGGGCGTATCCATATCATCCGTACTTAAAAACATGATTGACAGGAAATTAAATCGGGGGGGGCAAATTCCGACAGAAACATCCCTGATAGAACAGTTCGTCTACCCCAAATACGGCCCCGGACAACTGTGGGAAACCGTAGCGCATGACATACGCCAAAAAGGAGGCGAACTGCACCTGCGGAGCAAAGTAACGAAGATTCACGTAGCCGGCAACCGCGTCGTGTCCGCAGACGTGGAGCAGGACGGAAAAACCACAAATATCCCCTGCAACTATTTTCTCTCCTCGATGCCCCTCAAAGACCTTGTCGCGGCGATCGACGGCGTGGACGTACCGCCCGAAGTCCGGCGCATTGCGGCAGCGCTGCCTTACCGCGACTTTATCACGGTCGGACTGCTCGTCAGGCGCATGAAAATAAGCAACCGGACAAAAATAAAAACCTGGCAGAACCGCACACCCGACACGTGGATATACATTCAGGAACGGGATGTGAAAATCGGACGCCTGCAGGTATTCAACAACTGGTCGCCGTACCTCGTAAAGGATTATGCAAACACAATGTGGCTCGGCCTGGAATATTTCTGTACCGAAGGCGACGCCATGTGGCAGATGACCGAAAAAGACTTTATCGACATGGCCGTGAACGAACTCGCAAGAATCGATCTCATCGACAGGGCGGACGTGCTGGACGCCGTGCAGGTGAAAATCGAAAAAGCATATCCTTCATACTTCGGCGCCTATTATGAACTGGACAAGGTAAGGCGCTTTCTGGACGGCATCGAAAACCTGTTTTGCCTCGGACGCAACGGCCAGCACCGCTACAACAACATGGACCACTCCATGCTCACCGCCATCGAAGCCGTACGCAGCATAAAGGAAAACCGTACCGACAAAAGCAGTATATGGAACGTAAACACGGAAGAAGAGTATCATGAAACAGCTAATCAATAACCTGCTCATAAAAAACACGAACAGCGCCTTCGTCCAGTTCCTGCGCTATTCCTTTGCAGGAGGCATGGCCGCGGCTGCCAATTTCCTCTTCCTGATGCTGTTTACCGATATATGCGGAATCTATTACCTGACATCCAACGTGCTTTCGTTCATTATCGGGCTTACGGTAAACTACGTGCTGTGCAAAAAATATGTTTTTACCGCCAGCTTCGGAAACGGAAAAGTAGAGTTCCTGATTTACGGACTTATCGGACTCGCCGGACTGCTTTTCGATACCGGACTGATGTATTTCCTGACCGACACGCTGCATCTCTATTACATGTTCAGCAAAATAATATCCACCGCCATCGTGCTTCTGTGGAACTTCACGGCACGCAAATTTTTATACCGGTCA
The DNA here is from genome assembly GCA_031267935.1 of Tannerella sp. Taxonomy (GTDB): domain Bacteria; phylum Bacteroidota; class Bacteroidia; order Bacteroidales; family Tannerellaceae; genus Tannerella. The sequence goes on along the minus strand of JAIRYD010000152.1, from coordinate 5,861 downwards.
ACAGACAAAATTCAAAACAAGTAATATATGGGAAAACATTCAGTAAAAACAACTCCTCCGGCACGCCTGTCGCCTGCCGGGCAAAACCGGAAGCCGCAACCCCGGCCCGCGCCGAAAAATAATCCTGCTCCCGCGCGGCGACCGCTGCTGCAATGGCTCGGCAGGGCGCTGGGACTGCGAAGCGCACTTGTGGCAGCCCTCGCAGCGCTGGGCATCTATGTAAGCATCACGCAAAACGTCGGCTACCAATGGACATGGAGCGGCTATCTCAAAGGCAACTGGGATTTCATCCGCGAACATCCCCACCTCACGCCCGAAGAACGTCTGCAGGCGAAACTGGGATTCGATTATGCTTTTTTGAATTTCGTAAAACAGAACACTCCCGACGATGCCGTTATTCTGTTTCCGCGACAGGAACACATCACCGAAAAAGTCGGCAACAATCAACTGACCGTCAATATCGCATCCAAAATGTGGGTGACGCACTTCGTATATCCCCGGCGTATTGTTTACCGGGACGAGGCGGAAACCAACCCGCTGTACAGGGACATCACCCACGTCGCTATATGCGCCATGCACGGTTATGAAGACATGGATTACGAAGTGAATCCGCAACAGCCCTTCGCCATATTTCCCCGAACAATGAATGAATAACAATCACATTAATCTAACATACAGAATGATACTTTTCGGATTAATTCTCACGGCGCTTTCCGGCATTTGCATCGCCCTGTGCATTTCGCGGAAACTTAAATTGATAGAAATCCTGGGACTGGCTTTCCCGCTGGGCATGGGTGCGCAGACGTTCCTGATGGTGTGCCTCGACTGGGCGGGCGTCAAACTCACGGCATGGTCCGTCATTTCCGTCACGCTGGTACTGCTTGCCGCGACGTGCGCATACCTGTTCACCCGTCGCGAAAAACTGAAAGAATGGTACGGATACGTATCGACCTTCACTTACCCTAAACTCAGCTGGGCATGGCTGCTGTGCGTGGCCGCAATAGCTGCGGTGATGGTGATGAACCTGGCTAAAACCATGTATTTCCCCACGTTCGACACCGACAGCGTGCGGGGATACGACCTCATCGGCATGGCCGCAGGACACGAAGGAACACTGAAATCCCTCAGCCTCTTTACCGACGCCAACTACTCCTTGCGCGGAGCCGCCTCGTACATGTCGTATCCCCCCTTCTCGCAACTCGCCTACGCCTACGTATACATGCTCGGTGCAGCCACATCCAAAATTGTGAATGCGCTGATATTCGTCTCGTTTGTTTTCACTTTCTACGGCATATCGAGCCGTTTTGCCACGCATCTGCTTGCGGCGCTCACCACGCTGTTCGTAATCGCCACGCCCGAAATGCTGGGCTTCTCTTCCATGTCGGGCCTCAACTTTACACATGCCATGTTTGCCTCGTTCGGCATCCTGTACTTCGTAACCTGGTACTACAAAAAAATACCCTCCTTCCTCTGGCTGTCCGCCGCAATGCTGATGCTCAACGTGTGGACACGCAGCGAAGGACCGGCCTATGTCGCGGCTACATGCTGCATATTGCTATGGTATGCCATCCGAAACAGACGGTACAGACAATTTGCCCTGTACGCCCTGCTGTGCGCATTCCCGTTTGTCTTCTACACGCTGTTTCTGAAAGTGCATCATCTGGAATCCGAATCCGTACTGATCACAAAACCTTTTTGGGACGGAACAAAACTGCGGTCCATCCTTGCGGAAGAATGGGCTTTGCTGAAAGATACGTCCTACTACGGATTCACATTCATTGCCTGCCTGATCGCAATGATCGCCGGCGCATGGCACATGTACAGACGCAAAGACCACGTCGTCACCGCACTCCTCCTTCTGCTCTCCATCCTGTTCTGTACGGCGCTGATCTATCAGCTTCGCCTCGTCTGGGACTCGCTGGAAGCCATCATGCGGTATTCGTACAAACGACTGATATTTTCGTTCGTACCCATCGCATGGTTCTACGTCGCGGCCAATCTCAATGTGAAACGGATCTTTGAAAAAATAGACGATTTCATGTTTCCCTGCAAAAACAGACAGTGACCGCCTCTCCCGCGGCAGCCGTCAGGTGCAGGCGCTCAGTTGCGCACCGTGAGCCGCGGATCGGCGCCGGTGACGATATACCTTCGCAGGTAGTCTTTTCCGATGCCGTCGGGGGCGCCGGAGCCGAATCCGATGTCGTATTTCGTGCCGCATTTGGGGCAGACGGCGTACAGCGTGTTTGCGTCGGCTTCAATGATTGCGCTTCGGCTTGCTTCGTAGGGGCATGCCATGTCGAAGGCATAAAACAGTCCGTCGGATGCGTGGACCACCAGTACGCCGCCGAAACCGACCCGTTCGGTATTTATATTGATATTTTTAAGCGTATAGGTCTTGCTGCTGGGGACGTCGCGAAGCGCTTTGTCTTCGAACGTGAGATCCAGATCGAGGTATACCGGATAGTTGGGTACCGGATTTTCTACTTCTCCGCAGGCGAATGCGAGCAGCGACAGTATGAGGAGGTATCGTTTCATGACGTGAGTAATTTTTGTTCGGCTTCGGATACTTTTTCAAATTCAAAGGCCTGTACTGTTTGCCGGTGTAATTGCGTGATCTGTTCGTTGCAGAGATTGCCGATGCTTCCTTCGTGCGTATGGGCGATCTGTCTGTGTGGTTTGAATTGTCCGCTTTCGATGGCCAGTCCGACTTGCCGGTAGGCATCGCGGAAGGGTATGCCTTCGAGTACGAGGCGGTTGACTTCTTCGACGCTGAAGAGGAGCGAATATTTTTCGTCGTCGAGGATCTGTTCGTGAATCTTTACTTCGTGCATCATCCGTGCGGTCATCTGCAGGCAGTCTTTGAGTTCGTCGAACGACGGGAGGAATATTTCCTTGACGACCTGCATGTCGCGAAAATATCCCGACGGCAGGTTGTTGGTGATGGCTGCGATTTGTTGCGGGAGTGCCTGCAGGCGGTTGCATTTGGCGCGCGTGAGTTCGAAGACGTCGGGATTTTTCTTGTGTGGCATGATGCTCGAGCCGGTTGTATAGCAGTCGGGCAGGCTGATGAATCCGAAATTCTGGCTGTTGAACAGGCAGGCGTCCATCGCAAGCCGGGCGAGTGTGGCGGCTATTCCGCCCATGGCGCAGGCGACGGTGCGTTCCATTTTGCCGCGTCCCATTTGTGCGTATACGACGTTGTAGTTGAGCGCGTCGAAGCCCAGCAGCGTGGTGGTCAGCGAGCGGTTGAGGGGGAAGGACGAGCCGTAGCCGGCGGCCGAGCCGAGCGGGTTGCGATTGCAGATACGGTAGGCGGCCAGCATCAGCTGCAGGTCGTCGGTGAGGCTTTCCGCATAGGCGCCGAACCAGAGTCCGAAAGACGATGGCATGGCGATCTGCAGATGCGTATATCCGGGCATGAGGACTTCCCGGTAGCGGTTGCTTTGCGCGACGAGGGTGTCGAAAAGGGTGGATGTCAGATGTACGATTTCCCGGATCTGCGCGCGCGTAAACAGCTTCAGGTCGAGCAGTATCTGATCGTTGCGCGAACGGCCGCTGTGAATTTTCTTGCCCGTATCGCCGAGCCGGCGCGTGAGCATGAGTTCTACTTGCGAGTGGACGTCTTCGACGTCTTCTTCGATGATAAACCGTCCTTCTGCGGCAAGGGTGAAAAGTTCTTTCAGGGCATCCGTCAGCGACTGCCATTCGTCGCGTGCAAGCAGTCCGACCGATTGGAGCATGGTGATATGGGCCATCGAACCGAGGATGTCGTATTTGGCCAGATAGAGGTCCATTTCGCGATCCTTGCCGATCGTGAAGCGTTCGACCTGCCGGTCGGCCTTCGTGTTTTTTTCCCAGAGTTTCCGTGTCATGCCTGTTCGTAGGGAAATTGTGCGATGATTTCGGATATTTTATTCAACGCTTCCTGCACGGGTTTGGAGACGATCGGCTTGAGGAAGGCGTTGAGGTCTGCACGGACGGTCATTTTCATTTTCGTGGACACGGGGCTTTCCGCCTTGAGTTGAATCCAGAGGTTCATTGCGACGGGCAGGTTGCCTGCTTCGAATTTCACCGTCTTGTTCGGTTCGCGATCCACGACCGTGAATACGACTTTGCCTACGGGGCTTATGTCCATCGAACAGCTGTCGCGGTCGAAGGTAAAATCCTTCACCTTGTCGGCCGGGATACGCGCTTTCAGATGTTCGAGATTGTTCAGGTCGGAAAGTACCGTAAAAATACGTGCATCGCTGTACGGTATGGTTTTGATTTCGCTCGTAAATTCCGTCATCTGCTATATGGATTTATCGGGGTCCCAGTTTGCCGGATCCTTCCGCCATTCCTGAAGGATGGCGACTTCGGATTCGTCGATATAATTGGTTCTGACGGCTTCTTCGATCACGACGTCGTAGTTCGACAGCGTGGTCAGCTGCACGCTGGCTTCCTTGAACCGCTGTTCGGCAATCGGAAATCCGTGCGTGAAGATGGCGACCATTCCCACCACGTCGCAGCCGAAATTGCGAACCGCCCTGACGGCTTTCAGGCTGCTGCCTCCCGTCGAAACGAGGTCTTCGATGATTACCACCTTCGAGCCGGGTTTGAGTTCGCCTTCGATCAGGTTTTCCAGTCCGTGATCCTTGGGTTCGGAACGTATGTATACGAACGGAAGGCCCAGTATGTCGGCCACCAGCGCGCCCTGCGCAATGGCGCCCGTAGCCACGCCGGCGATGGCATTCGCCTGTTCGTATTTTTCGGTGATGATGCGTGCCAGTTCCAGTTTGATGAAGGTACGCGTTTCGGGATAGGACAGCGTCTTGCGGTTGTCGCAGTAAATGGGCGATTTCCATCCGGAAGCCCACGTGAACGGATTTGCCGGCTGCAGCTTTACGGCTTTGATTCTTAGCAATTTTTCAGCTACTATTTTTTCCAACTTCTTCATAATTTATTCATTCTTCAAGCTTGATTGTCGCTGACAAAATTAGTGAATATAATTAAATCCGTATGCGCATTCGTTCACTGTTATTGATTTCTTGAATAAATTTATCATTTCGGGGATGATTTTAATCTTATTTTTGATTTGCAACCGGTTTGTTTCGCATCGCTGAAAACCGGCGCCGGCTGAACCGACGCGCGCAGGGACGCGACGGATCGCCTCCCTGCACCCTCTCGCCGCCGGTCACGGGATGATCACGGAAACGATTTCGCTCCACGGTCCGAGTTCGCCCCGCCGGTTCTGCCGGCGTGCGGCAAGAGATACCGTCAGCCCGCACTGTGCAGGTTCGAACGTAAGTTCGAGAGGCGAACGAGTCAGTGCGTTCTGATCTTCGACCGGCGCATCACCGCCGACATAGTAGACCACAGCCCCGACCAGGTAGCAGGGCACCACCGAGCTGCGCGTTCGGGTGGTTTTTGCAGGTGAATCCGTTTTTGTCGGAAAACCGGTTTTTATATAGACGCATACCGGTCGATACAAGTTTTCGCTTGTTTGTGCCTGTCAAACGGATTTCTATTTGAAGCAATCCTTTTTTCGTGTCGTTGTTCGCCTCTTTCCGTCGGTCAAAAACGTATCGTAACTGAACCTCATTCATGATTTTATCCTTTTATTTCGCACCAATTTTCGCACAAACAGGGAAAAAAGTGCGAAGAAAATGCCCGAAATGCAGAAAATGCCCGTTTTTATCGCATCACGAAAACATTCTAATCTGCTATAAATAAAGAAAACCGCTGATTTAGCGGCTTTTATTGGCGGTATGGACGGGACTCGAACCCGCGACCCCCTGCGTGACAGGCAGGTATTCTAACCAGCTGAACTACCACACCAAATGTTCATCTTGCACTTTCTCAATTGCGATGCAAAGGTACAA
>JAIRYD010000164.1 GCA_031267935.1 Tannerella sp. | reverse complement strand
TGGTAGTTTTGTCCGAAAAAGCTGTTCATTCCTACATTATTTTTACGGATACAAAATTACATGTTATTGTTTAATTATATGCAAGAATAAACAGTTAATAATACGTAAAAATATTTTTTTATTTTTTCTTCGGCGAAAGAAGGGGGAGGAGGAACGATGAACGATGAACGATGAACGATGAACTGTGAACGATGAACGATGAACTGTGAGCGATGAACGAGGAACTGTGAACGATGAACGAGGAACTGTGAACGATGAACGAGGAACTGTGAACGATGAACGATGAACTGTGAACGATGAACGATGAACTGTGAAACCTGAGTTCGGGACAGGGAAACCGTTACATGTTACTTACTGATGTGACGCACTGCAGCAAATTCCATGCCGGCAAGGCCGGGTCCGAAGGACGTGATTTCCATAACCGCAGGTCGGCGACCTGCGGCGGAAAACCCGGACATACTCCTGCTGCCTGAGAGGCAGGACCGGTTCCGTATCGACAGCGACGTCCTGCCCTGTCGGGCAGCGAACCGCCGGCGGCCATACTGTCCGCAGGCTGCGCTTTGCTTACCTGCGGTTATGGAAATCACGCCCTTCGGGCGGGCCGTCCGGCCGGTGTCCGGCGCAACGGATGCGTGACATGAGTGGTTCAAACTCGGCGTACGCGGAGCGCACAAAGCGCACAGCCGGTTGAAAACAGCGCACGGGATGCAGCAGAGCATCCCCGCATACCGGAAAATGAAATGACATACCGTGCGCGGCACCGTTCCCCGTTCATCGTTCATCGTTCATAGTTCATCGTTCATAGTTCCCCGTTCCCCGTTCCCCGTTCATTGTTCATTATTCATTATTCATTGTTCATTCAGGAAACCGCCACGGGTCGCGATACGAAGGGCGGACATAGCGGTTGGCCTCGTCCACGTTGAAGCGTCCCGTCCGCGCGTCATACTTCAGCGCGCCGCCGCCGATGCGCACGGCTATATTCCCGATATGGGCGTATTTGGCACAAAGACTTCCGTTTTCGATGGTGCAGGGCGTCGCGGGATTGCGCGTTTTCACACATTCGAGGAACCGTGTGGCGTGTGCGCCGTGATCTTCGCCGTCGGCCGTCATCCTGACTTCCGGCGTGCGGTCGCCTTCGGGATATACTTCCCAGCTTTCGCGGTTGGCCACCAGCGTCCCGTTCGTGCCGCGGAAATAAAGGCCGTAGTTCCTTCCGTAGGGACCCGTTTCCACGCCGGCATTGTTCTCCCACTCGATCATGAAATCGCCGAAACGGTAAATGACCGACATCGTGTCGAACGTTTCATGGCCGCCGTCGGGAAAGAGCAGGTTTCCTCCGCAGGCAAGCGTTTCGACCGGCAGCGTTTCCACGCCCATGCCCCACAGCGCCATGTCCAGCAGATGTACGCCCCAGTCCGTAATCAGCCCTCCGCCATAATCCCAGCACATGCGCCACGAACCGTGCAGCCGTCCGGCATTGAAGCTCCTGGCCGGCGCCGGCCCGAGCCACATATCGTAGTCGAGACCCGGCGGCACGGCGCTGTCGGGCCCCGTCGGCTTCATGGCCGCATAGGCGAAATTGCCCCACACGTGCGCCCTGGCGATCCGTCCCAGACGTCCGCTGCGCAGATAGTCGATCATCGCGTGCCATAACGGCCCGCTGCGCTGCTGCTGCCCCGTCACCGCGATACGGTTGTAGCGCCTGACGGCCGCCACCATCGCGTCGCACTCGGCGATGCTGTTGGCCAGCGGCTTCTCGACGTACACGTCCTTCCCCGCCCGGCAGGCGTCGACGAACTGCAGGCAATGCCAGTGATCGGGCGTCCCGATGATGACGATGTCCAGATCCTTGCGGTCGAGCAGCCGGCGGTAGTCGGCATACGTGTCCGGCCGGCGGCCGTACCTCCGCTCCAGCTCGGCAGCCCGTGCGGAGAGGATCTCGCCGTCGACGTCGCACAGCGCCCTGCAGCGCACTTCCCCGTGCGCCAGAAACCCCGACAGGTCGCCCCAGCCCATATTGCGGCAGCCGATCAGCCCCACGTTGACCACGTCGCTCGCCGCCGCGCGCCCCGCCGAAAATACGGCCGCCGAAACGGGCGCAGCCATCCCCGCCGTCAGTGCAACGGACGATTTAATGAATCTTCTTCTGTTGATGCTCATGATGTTTAATAAAATAAGGTTTTATCATGCAAAGATATTTCATTATTTCCGCAAAAACAACTATTTTTGACGCCATAAATTTTATACACACGAAATGATGAAAAAAACGTTTATTTTTATGGGATTAACCCTTTTGACGGGAGCATGCAACACGTCTCCCGACGGAAAAACGGATGCCGCCAATCCGTTTCTCACCGAGTACGCCACCCCGTTCGGCGTCCCTCCGTTCGACCGGATCGCGATCGGCGACTACAAACCCGCCATCCTGCTGGGCATGGACGAAGAAAAACAGGAAATACAGGCCATCGTGGACGAAACGGCCGAACCCGACTTCCCGAACACCATCGTCGCACTCGACCGGAGCGGACGGCTGCTGTCCAAAGTCTACACCGTCTTTTCCGGACAGAACAGCGCCAACACGTCGGACGAAATGCAGGCCGTCAGCAAGGAACTCTCGCCGCTCATGTCCGCGCATCGCGACGACATCTCGCTCAACCCGAAACTCTTTGCCCGCGTCAAAACCGTATACGACCGGCGCGACGCCCTGAACCTCACAAAAGAAGAAGCCAAACTGCTGGAAGAAACCTACAAACGCTTCGTGCGCGGCGGCGCCAACCTGTCCGCCGACAAACAGGCCCGACTGCGCGAACTCAACAGCGAAACAGCCATGCTCCAACTCACCTTCGGACAAAACATGCTCAAGGAAACAAACGCCTTCCGCCTGATCATCGACAACCGCGACGACCTCTCCGGCCTGCCCGACAACCTGATCGCCACCGCCGCCGAAGACGCACGCAACGCCGGACAGGAAGGCAAATGGCTCTTTACACTCCAAAACCCCAGCATCATGCCCTTCCTGCAATTCTCCGACCGACGCGAACTCCGTGAAAAAATATTCAACGGATACATCAGCCGCGGCAACAACAACAACGACGCCGACAACAAGGAAATCGTGAAAAAACTCATCCGCGCACGCCTCGAAAAAGCCAACCTCATGGGATACGACAGCTACGCCGCATTCACCCTCGAAGACCGCATGGCAAAAAATGCCGACCACGTCTACAAACTCCTCCGCGAAGTATGGGAACCCGCACTGGCCAAAACAAAAGAAGAACTTGCCGACATGCAGGCCCTCATGAAACAGGAAGGCGTCGAAGGCGAACTGCAGGGATGGGACTGGCGCTACTACAACGAAAAAGTAATGAAAGCGCGCTTCGAAATCGACGAAACAGCCGTTCGCCCCTACATGCAGCTCGAAAAAGTACGCGAAGGACTCTTCTACGTCGCCAACAAACTCTACGGCATCACCTTCACGGAAATAAAAAACATACCCCTCCCCCACGAAGACGCCGTGGCCTTCGAATGCAAAGAAGCCGACGGCACACACCTGGGCGTGCTCTACATGGACTACTTCCCCCGCGCAAGCAAACGCGGCGGCGCATGGTGCGGCGGCTACCGCCAGCAAACGTATGAAGACGGAAAACGCGTCGCACCGATCGTCACCATCGTCTGCAACTTCACCAAACCCGCCGCCGGACAGCCGGCGCTGCTCAGCGTGGACGAAGCGGAAACCATGTTCCACGAATTCGGACACGCACTGCACAGCCTCTTCAAGGACGTCCACTACTACGGCGTATCGGGCGTGCCGCGCGACTTCGTCGAACTGCCCTCCCAGGTGATGGAACACTGGGTGCTCGAACCGGAAGTGCTGAAAATATATGCCCGCCATTACCTGACCGGCGAAGCCATGCCGGCCGAACTGGCCCGGAAACTGGACCTGAGCAGCAAATTCGGACAGGGATTCATCACCTCCGAATACGTGCAGGCTTCGATCCTGGACATGGACTACCACGTACTGACGCAAATCCCCGAAGCGCTGGACATCCTCCGGTTCGAAACCGAATCGATGAACCGGCTGCACGCCCTGCCGCAAATCCCGCCACGCTACCGCTCCACATACTTCAATCACACGATGGGAGGCGGATATACGGCCGGATACTACAGCTACATGTGGTCCGAAGTGCTCGACGCCGACGCCTTCGAAGCCTACAAGGAAGCAGGAGACATCTTTGACCAGGCAACGGCCAAACGCTTCCGCGAATACGTGCTCACGCCCGGCGGCATCGACGACGCGATGGTGATGTACATGAACTTCCGCGGAAAAGAACCCGACACAACGCCGCTGCTAAAAAACAGAGGACTTAAATAATAATACACACACTGCGCCGTTATTCCCATACGGCCTGCAGGTCTTTCCAATATGCTGCTTCCTTCCCGCATGCATGCCAGGCGCCGGAAGGAAGCAGTTTTTTCGCCCGTACCCGCATCCTTTAAACTGAAAAATATGAACAGTCTGTACGACAAAAGTAAATATCTTAAATATGTATTTATCGCCGTAGCGATGCTCATCGCCGCGGGATCGCTCGTCGTGTCCAATTCGATGGTAACCAAACTCGCCGCCGAAGAACGGCAGAAAATGGAAGTCTGGACGGAAGCCTACCGGTTCTTTCTGATGGAAGATACGGTTGCCAATCCATACATGCTTATGCTGAAAGTCATAGGAGGAAATACCACGATACCCGTCATCCTGTACGACGAAAAAAGCAATCATGCGGAACTGCGCAATATCGCCCTTCCGGAAAAAGACAGCGACACGTTTTTCAAACATAAAATGCAGGAATTTGAAATGCGTCACGAACCTTTCGTCATCGAGGTAGGCGACAAGAAACAGTATCTCTACTACGACGATTCGATCATCCTCAAGCGGCTGGAGATATATCCCTACGTGCAGCTGCTGGTAGTAAGCATCTTCGTGATGATCGCCTTCTTTGCGCTGGCAGGCACAAAAAAAGCGGAACAAAACAAGGTATGGGTCGGACTGTCCAAGGAAACGGCGCATCAGCTCGGAACGCCCATCTCGTCGCTGGTCGCATGGCTCGATTATCTGAAGACGAAAAACATAGATGCTTCCCACCTGAGCGAAATGGAAAAAGACGTGAAACGGCTTGAAATGATCGTCGACCGGTTCTCGAAAATCGGATCCAATCCGGAGCCTCTGCCGTTGAACATCAACCAGGCCATACGTTCGGCCTGCGAATATATGGAGTCGCGCATCTCGTCGAAGGTGAAAATGAATCTCGAACTTGCGGACCGTCCCATACTTGCGCTGATGAACGAATCGCTCTTCTCGTGGGTGATCGAAAACCTGACCAAAAACGCCGTCGACGCGATGAACGGACAGGGCAGCATCACCTATCAGGTGAGCGAGAAGGGGAAGAAAATCTGCCTCGACATCACGGATACGGGCAAAGGGATCCACAAGTCCAGGTTCGACACGATCTTTAATCCGGGCTATACGACCAAGGCGCGCGGGTGGGGGCTGGGACTTTCGCTCGTGAAACGCATCGTCGAATCATATCCCGGCGGACGGATTTTCGTGAAGAATTCCGAACTGGGAAAAAGTACGACCTTCCGCATCGAAATGCGAAAATACTGACTCCGTCCCCCTCCTGTTCATGACATTTACCGACAGCCCGTGAGCGAACTGCCCAAATACAAACAGATCTACGAAGTGCTCCGCAAGCAAATCGCCGAAGGAGTATATGCGCCGGGCGACCGGCTGCCGTCCGAACGCTCGCTCTGCACGGCCTGCGGCGCGGCGCATCTGACGGTGCGCAAGGCGATCGGGGAGTTGCTCAAAGACGGCCTGGTCGTATGCGGACAGGGAAAGCGAAGCGTCGTCAGGGGGGCGCCGAAGGGGATCGGCATTCTGTCGATCATCGGCACCACGTCGGCGCTGAATCATGCCGGGCTGTCGACGCAGATCATCTGCCGGCCCGAGCTGCGGACGTGGACGGAAGCTTTCTCGTTTCCGCTCGAGGCGCACGAGAGGGAGGCCGGATGTATCTACCTCGAACGGCTGCGGCTGCTCGACGGCGCGCCGGTCTTCTTCGACGTCACCATGATGCCGCACATCCAGCTGCCGCGCATCCTGGACTGCGATCTCGAAAACCGCTCTCTTTTCGATTCGCTGCGGATGCAGTATCAGATCATCGTCACGGGAGGTACGCAGCAGTTTTTCGCCATCCGCGCCGACAAGCGCATGCAGCACTACCTGAAGGTGCCGGCCGGACATCCCGTGCTGCAGCTGAACCGCAGGATCGACACCAATCGCGCCGGTTTTCGCATCTACAGCCAGCTCTTCTGCGTCACCCGGAAGTATGGCCTGACGGGTACGTTCTGAACTGCGGCCGTCCGGCGTGGGCGGATGCGGTCGGAAAGAAAAAATAACATATCAAATCCGGCTGTTTTCCGCGAATAATCTTACCTTTGCCTCGCTGTATGAGATTGTGGTTCTTATTCATTTAATAAATATAGATCGTATGAAAAATTTTTTACTTTTATTATGTGCCGTCCCCTGCCTGCTGTCGGCTCAGACGGCGGGAAACGGGATGAAGAAAGCGTCCGCACTGTGGATGCACAAACTGCCGGCCGGCGACGGCGTGGCGTGGCGGGCGGAGGAGGTCGACAATCTGCCGGATTCGACCTATACCTACTACAACGGTGTACTGCACCGTGCGATGCGCATCAAATACAACGAAGAGGGATGGGTTACACTGGAAAAAGGTCTTACGGATTTCGATTACGGGGGATTCCCCGACGACGACATGAAGACGGAATATGCCTACACGCGCGAAGGCGATCTCCTCGTGCAGGAGGCGATTACCTATCTGACGCCATACGTCGAGGGCGTATGGGTCGAATTTCACCGTACGGTGAATTATTTCAATGCCCGCCGCATTCCGGTCAAAACGTATTCGTACTATCCCGACGGCAACGGCGGCTGGGAGCTGAGCGAGATCTCGGGCACCGTCGAATACGACGAAAAAGGCAATCCGACCGTGATCGTGGATTCCGTGCCGGGCAGCCAGGGGATGAGAGCCTACGCACGGTTCGAGGTCGCGTACGACGAGCTGGACAGGATTGCAGGATTCAACACCTTCTTCACCGGCGGCACGGACGAATGGCGCGAGGGCGAGAGGATCGTCGTGACGTATGACGAAAACGGCAACCGCCTCGACATGCACTACGAGCTGGGCGCGAGCTGTGACGCGTGCCTCGACAATACGTCATGGACGTTCACCTATCTGGTCGAAACGCTGTACGACGAACGCGGCAACATCGTCGCCGAAACCGAGAAAAGCCTGGACGACGCGGGAGAGTATCGCGTCGAATGGTCCGACACTTATCGCCACGTCTACCTGCCGGACCGGATCGCGCCGGTGGCCGACGTGCCGTCGGGCAGCGCGTCGACCGTCTATCAGAGTCCGTCGGGCGACGGCGTGACGGTGTCGCTGCTCCGCGCGGAGCAGGCCGTCGTGACGCTCACCGGACTCTCCGGACAGACTGTCGTGAAGCAAATCATCGGACGGCAGGGCGTGATCGATCTCCACATGCTGCCGCGGGGAATATATATTCTCACCGTGAAATCGGCGAACGGCACGGACGCGCACAAGCTGTTCGTGAAATAGCTCCGGATCACGAATGATGAACGATGAACGATGAACGATGAACGATGAACGATGAACGGATTCATCGTTTATTGTTCATCGTTAAACTCGCAATTTTAGATCGCGTGAGGTATATCGCGCATCTCAGGATTGCGAGTTTTCGTTTGCAATGACGGGGCGGCGTTTTCGGATGCCTCGGCAGCGGCTTTCGGGTCCGGTTTATGTCGCTATCTGCGGATAGAACCGCGTTTTCATCCGTTTTATGCCGCTATCCGGGGATAGAACCGGCTTTCGGGTCCGGATTACGGTTTTATCCGAAGATAGAAGTGGCTTTCGGGTCCGGATTACGGTTCTATCCGCGGATAGAAGATGCTTTCGGGTCCGGATTGCGGTTTTATCCGAAGATAGAGGCTGCTTTCGGGTCCGGTTTGCGGTTCTATCCGAAGATAGAAGCTGTTTGCGGGTCCGGAAGGCGGCGGCCGGCGGCGACAGACGGCAGACGGCGGCAGACGGGGCGCCGCGCGACGGTCGTGCGGACGGCGGCCGGAGGGGGGATCATCGTCGGCGGCACGGAGATGAAGCGTATGCTTTGACGTGCGATACATGTTTCGAATGAAAAAAAAACGTATCTTTGCCGGCACACAGTGATGAAGAAAAACATGAAGAAGTATTTACTGGATATGGAGGTAAGGGAAAACAGGCGGCTGCTCGCGGACTACTGTCTGCTGAAGCTGACGTGTGCCGCACCGCTGCCCGAAATGACGCCGGGGCAGTTTGCCGGCGTGCGGGTGGAGGGTTCGGCGACGACGTTTCTGCGCCGCCCGATTTCGATCAACCGCGTCGACCGTGCGGCCCGCGAACTGTGGCTGCTGATCCGTCTGGCCGGGGCCGGCACGCGCCGCATGGCGGAGTATCGTGCGGGCGACCGGGTGAACCTGATTCTGCCGCTCGGAAACGGCTTCTCCATCCCCCGCACGGCGGAAGAGCGGCTGCTGCTCGTGGGCGGCGGCGCGGGCGTGGCGCCGCTGCTCTATCTGGGCGATACGCTCGAAGAACGGGGCTGCAAACCCTGCTTCCTGCTCGGCGCGCGCTCGGCCGGCGACCTGCCGCTACTCGAGGATTTCCGCCGGAAAGGGACGGTATACGTCGCTACCGAGGACGGCTCGCTGGGGGAGAAGGGGCTTGTGACGCATCATTCCGTGCTGACCGGCGGCGGGCGCTTCGACCGGATCTATACCTGCGGCCCGAAACGGATGATGATCGCCGTGGCGGGATATGCCGCCGCGGCGGGTATCGCGTGCGAAGCTTCGCTCGAAAATACAATGGCATGCGGCTTCGGCGCCTGCCTGTGCTGCGTGGAAAAAACGGTAAGGGGGCACGTCTGCACGTGCACCGAAGGCCCCGTCTTCGACATCAATCAACTGACATGGCTGAACTGAGTGTGAAAATCGGCGATCTGACGCTGAAAAATCCCGTGATGACGGCGTCCGGCACGTTCGGCTACGGCGTCGAATACGCCGACTTCGTCGATCTCTCCCGCCCGGGAGCCATCGTGGTGAAAGGCACGACCCGCCAGCCGCGTGAAGGCAATCCCGCGCCGCGCATGGCGGAAACCGCATCGGGAATGCTCAACGCCGTCGGACTGCAAAACAAAGGCGCCGACCATTTCGTGCACACGATCTATCCCGCCATCCGCCACATCGACACGCAGGTGATCGTCAACGTCGGCGGCTCGACAGTCGAAACGTACGTGTCGTGCGCCGAACGGATCGCCTCCCTGCCGCACATTCGTGCCATCGAACTGAACATCTCCTGCCCGAACGTGAAACAGGGCGGAATGGCATTCGGCGTAACCGCCCGGGGAGC
The DNA here is from genome assembly GCA_031267935.1 of Tannerella sp. Lineage (GTDB taxonomy): Bacteria > Bacteroidota > Bacteroidia > Bacteroidales > Tannerellaceae > Tannerella. The sequence continues at coordinate 12,763 of JAIRYD010000164.1, read as the reverse complement.
GGCCGAAGTGGTACGCGCCGTACGCGACGTCTACCCCGGGACGCTGATCGTCAAACTCTCGCCGAACGTGACGGACATCACCGAGATAGCCCGCGCCGCCGAAAGCGAAGGCGCCGACGCCGTCTCGCTCATCAACACGCTGCTCGGCATGGCCGTCGACGCCGAAACGCGACGCCCCGTCCTGTCCACCATCACCGGCGGACTCTCCGGTCCGTGCATCAAACCGGTCGCCCTGCGGATGGTGTGGCAGACATTTCAAGCGGTACGCATCCCCGTCGTCGGACTGGGAGGCATCGCCTCCTGGCAGGACGCCGTCGAATTCATGCTCGCCGGAGCAAGCGCCATACAGATCGGCACCTACAACTTCATCGACCCCGCTATCTCCCTCAAGGTGATCGACGGACTGAACGAATACTGCGACCGCCACGGCTTCACCTCCGTCACGCAACTGACCGGCGCACTGAACACGCTGGAATCCATCTGACACCCGCACATTCACCACAAATAATGAAAACAGACAGCCTGCCCGTAAAAACAATCCTCATCCTCTGCGCGGCGCTGTGCGGCGCCACCGTCCGCGCACAGATCATATCCATTCCCGACGCACACTTCAAAGCCTGTCTCGTCGCACACTTCGATACCGACGGCGACGGCGAAATATCCCTGCACGAAGCAAGCACGGTGACCGCCATCGAATGTACCGACAAACCGCTCACCTCCCTCCGGGGAATCGAACACTTCACCGCACTCGAAGAACTGGACTGCTCGTATGCCCGCCTCTTCGAACACGGCACGCTCACCGGCATCGACCTGAGCCGCAACACCGCCCTGCGCAAACTGCACTGCGACAACAACCGCCTCGACACGCTGAACCTCGCCCACAACACCGCCCTGCGCGAACTGCACTGCCGGAACAACCTTCTGAAAACACTCGACCTCACCCGCAACCCGCTGCTCGAAGAAATCCTCTGCGACAACAACCGGCTGACGCAACTCAACCTGAACGGCTGCGAAGCGCTCCTGATGCTCCACGCCGGCTCGAACCGGCTCGACTCGCTGAACCTGTCGCCGGCCACCTCGCTGCGCTGGCTCAACTGCGCGGAAAACAACCTCCCGCACATCGACCTCTCGCACAACACCGCACTGGAAAATCTGATATGCAGCAACAACCTGCTCCAGTCACTCGACACAAAACAGCAAACAGCCCTCGCGGAACTCTACTGCGGACACAACCTCCTCGACTCGCTCGACCTCTCGCACAACACGCTGCTGATCGACCTCGACTGCGGCAGCAACCGCCTGCACACGCTGGACCTCACGCGCAACACCGCGCTGACCGACCTCGAATGCAGCATCAACCTCCTGGCAACACTGGACCTCACGCACAACGCCGCGCTGAAAAATATTTACTGCAACGCCATGCCCACTCTCCATACCGTCTACCTGATCGGAAACGAAACGTACGAAAACCTCAGTTATCTGTCTTCGCAAGTCACACTCTACGCCGTCGACCCCGAAACAGGCCTGGAAGCAATCATGACCATCCCCGAAAAGAAACCGGACGAATCGCGCGAAATCCTGCACGCCGAAAAGACCGTCCCCGCCGAACGGCAACCGCGCACCGCACGCGAAATCTATTACGACGAAGCCCGTCGCCTGGAAGAACTCCGCAAGAACGACGAAGCCCGCCGACGGGAAGAAACGGCGCGCCGGGAAGCTGTCCGCACGCACGCCGGAACGATTCACATCCCCGACTCGGCCTTCCGCACTTATCTGCTGACGCATTTCGACACGAACGGCGACGGACAGATCTCCGGCCCGGAAGCACGCAGCGTGAAAACCGTCGACTGCTCGGACCTGCACATCCTGTCGCTCGATGGCATCGAATATTTCTCATCCCTGGAATCGCTCAAATGCAGCGGAAACGGCATCCTCACACTCGACATGAGCTACCATCCTTCGCTCCGGTCGCTGGACTGCTCGCGCAACAGAATTCACCGCTTAAACATCCGCCGGAACCCATCCCTGAAAGAACTGGACTGTTCGAACAACAACCTTATAACAATAGACGTAGCGCAGAACACGGCGCTGCTGTCGCTGAAATGCAGCAGCGTGCGACTCATCAAACTGGATCTGTCGCGCAACATCCTGCTGCATGTCCTGAACTGCCACAACAACCACCTGACGACGCTGGATATTACAAACAATCCGCATATCGACAGCCTGACATGCAGCAAAAACAAACTGGAACGACTGAACACGGAGCATCTCGGCAAACTGTTTTTTCTCAACTGCGGAAGCAATCAGCTAAGCCACATCAACGTCAGCCGCAACCAGGCGCTCAAGGCCCTGCTCTGCCACGAAAACAGGCTGACATCCGTCGACGTGAGCCGCAATGCCGTCCTGGAACATCTGGACTGCGGACGAAACATGCTGGACGGCATCGACGTGAGCGCAAACACCGCACTGACGGAACTGATCTGCCGCGGAAACCGGCTGACAACACTGGACGTCAGCAAAAACATGTCGCTCATACGCCTGAACTGTTCCGACAATCAACTGACGGAAATAGACGTCCTGCAAAACCGGCGTCTGAAATTCATCGAATCGGCGCCCATGTCCACGCTGGTCACGCTCTACTGCCCGAACGAAATCGTCTACACCAAACTGGCCTATCCGATCACGGCAAAAGTAAGCTACCGGAAAACGGACGCAAGAAAATAGCCGACGCCGTAAACGCGATAACACATTGTCCCAAATCCTGAAAAAACCATTCATCGTTCATCATTCATCGTTCATCGTTCATCGTTCAAATAATCCCGCGCATCCTGTCTTCGAATGCCGACAGTGCAGCTTTCGCACCTTCGCCCATCGCGATGACGATCTGCTTGAAAGGCACAGTCGACACGTCGCCGGCGGCATAGATGCCCGGCCGGCCGGTACGGCAATGCGCGTCAATCTCTATTTCGCCGATGCGGTTGGTGTCGACGATGTCCCTGAACACCGCGCTGTTCGGAATCAACCCGATCTGCACAAAGACACCGTCCAGTCCGATCAGCCGTTCTTCGTCGGTATGGCGATTTTTCACGCGCATACCTGTGACTCTGCTGCCGTCGCCTGCAACTTCCAGCGTCTGCGATGCCGTGAAAATCTCGATGTTCGCCTGCGCTTTCGCTTTTTGCTGCAATATGCTGTCGGCCTTCAGTTCGTCCATAAACTCCAGCACGGTCACTTCGGCGCAGATGCCCGCGAGGTCGATTGCCGCCTCGATGCCGGAATTGCCGCCGCCAACGACGGCGACGTGTTTATCTCTGTAGAACGGACCGTCGCAATGCGGACAGAAGGCGACGCCCCGTCCTATATATTCCGTCTCGCCGGGCACGTTCAGCCGGCGCCAGCTTGCGCCGGTGGCGATGATCAGCGCCCGGGCGACGAATCGCTCTCCACCCGCGACCGAGACGACCTTGTCCGGGCCGTCGATTTCGACCTTTTCTACCCGCCGATGCTCCAGCATGTCGACGGCATAGCTCTCGACATGTCGTTTCAGATTCGAGGCAAGCGCCTCGCCCGTGGTGGAGAGGACGGAGATCAGGTTTTCGATACCGACCGTTTCCCGCACCTGTCCGCCCGCGCGCTCGGCCAGCACGACCACTTTAAGTCCTTTACGTGCCGAATAGATGGCGGCAGCGCTGCCTGCGGGACCTCCTCCGACGACGATGACGTCGGATCTTCTCACCTCGTATACGAGGGCTTCCACGTTTGATCCGTACTTTGCTTCCAGTTTCTCGAGCAACTCGCCGAAGCTCGATTTCCCCACGTGCAGCAGTTCGCCGTCGGCAAAGACGGAGGGCACGGCTTGAATCTTCATTGCATCGGCTTCTTCCTGATTGATGGCGCCGTCCACCATCTCGTGCATGATGTTTGCGTTCAGAATTGCCATCAGGTTGAGCGCCTGCACCACATCGGGGCAGTTCGTACACGTGAGAGATACGTAGGTCGTCAGTCGAATGACGCCACCGAGCGCACGTACACGCCGGCAAACGGCATCGTCGGGGATATTTTTCCCCATGCCGTCGGCATTCAGCAGGGCCATCAGGAGAGATGTGAACTCATGCCCGTTAGGTGTCCCGCGGAATTTCACGCCCAGATCTCTGCCGTCCTGCAGCAGCGAAAATTCCAGTCCCTCGCCTTCGGCTACCGTGAGGGAGATTCGTGCGGAACATTCCGATACGTCGCCGAGCAGTTCCAGCAGTTCGCCCCGGCTTTCGTGTTGTGATGATACTTTGACTGCCAGCTCATAACTTGCCTGCAGGCTGGTAAAAATTTCTTTTACCTGTTGTTTGGATGATACGTCTAACATTTTCGATTTTCATTTAATTGGTTAATTTTCGGGCAAAGATAACGTATCTGCCGGCGCGTGTCAAATCGATATTTTTTATGTGTCGATAGATTTTTTCATACACCTGCACTACCGAGTTCACAGGGCGGCGTACACAGCCCTGCTCGTGATTTCCATTTGTTTATTTTTTTGGAATATACCCGCATTTTATCGGACTGTCATATAATAATTATCGTTGTGCACGGTAAATTATTTGCGATTTTTCGTCCGCGTTCGGCCGGAATGAATTATATTTGCCGCTCAAAAAATATCAAAAACAGATTTATCATGTACGGGAAATTACAATCATTTTTGGCGCACGAACTGGCTGAAATCGAAAACGGCGGATTATACAAAAGGGAACGCCTCATCACCACGCCCCAGAAGGCAGACATCAGGGTGGGCGACGGTCGGGAAGTGCTGAACTTCTGCGCAAACAACTACCTCGGACTGTCGAACCATCCGCGGCTCGTCGAGGCGGCAAAGAAGGCGATGGACACGCATGGATTCGGGATGTCGTCGGTACGCTTCATCTGCGGCACGCAGGACATTCACCGGGAGCTGGAGCGCGCCATCTCCGACTATTTCGGGACGGAAGACGCCATTCTGTATGCGGCCTGTTTCGATGCCAACGGCGGCCTGTTCGAACCGCTCTTTACGGGCGAGGATGCCATCATCTCCGATGCGCTCAACCACGCCTCGATCATCGACGGGGTGCGACTGTGCAAGGCCGTTCGCTACCGCTATGCCAATGCCGACATGGCCGAGCTGGAAGAATGTCTCCGGCAGGCGCAGGCGCAACGTTTCCGCATCATCGCCACGGACGGCGTCTTTTCGATGGACGGCAATGTCGCGCCGATGGACAGGATTTGCGAGCTGGCGGAAAAATACGATGCCCTGGTGATGGTCGACGAGTCGCACTCGGCCGGCGTCGTCGGCGCAACGGGACATGGCGTGGCCGAACAGTTCGGCGTGTACGGACGTGTGGACATCTTCACCGGCACGCTGGGCAAGTCGTTCGGCGGCGCGCTGGGCGGCTTCACCACCGGACGGAAAGAAATCATCGACATGCTGCGCCAGCGCTCGCGGCCGTATCTGTTCTCCAACTCGCTCGCGCCGGCCATCGTCGGAGCCAGTATAGAAGTGTTCAAAATGTTGAAGGAAAGCAGTGAACTGCATGCCAGACTGATGGAAAACGTGGCCGGCTTCCGCGAAAGGATGATTGCCGCAGGGTTCGACATCAAGCCCGCACAGTCGGCGATCTGCGCCGTGATGCTGTATGACGCCAAATTGTCGCAGGACTTTGCACGCCTCATGCAGGACGAGGGGATCTACGTGACCGGTTTTTATTATCCCGTCGTACCACGGGGACAGGCGCGTATCCGCGTGCAGCTGTCGGCCGGACACGAGAAGGTGCATCTGGACAGGGCGGTCGAGGCTTTCGTGAAGGTTGGAAAACGCTTGCAGGTCATCAGGTAACCGTGCACCCGGATTTACGCATGCAACCCGGCAATTTCCACAGTCACTGTGCTTTTTGCGACGGACACGGTGCGCCGGAAGAATTTATCGTCGCGGCGCTTGCGCAACGGTTCAGGGCTTACGGTTTCTCGTCGCATTCGCCGCTGCCGTTTGAAACGGCGTGGAATATGCCGGCCGCCGACATGCCGTGCTATCTCGCGGAGATAGCACGGCTTAAAGAGAAGTACCGGGGACGGATGGAAATATATGCCGGCCTCGAAATCGACTATTTGGACGAAGCTTACAATGCATCGATTCCCTACTTCCGCTCGCTGCCGCTCGACTACCGCATCGGTTCGATACATTTCCTGCCGTGGCGACAGCCCCGTGAAGAAGCCGGCATGGTCTGTATCGACGGCGACTGCGCCGGTTTTGCCGCCGCCGTCGACAGACATTACGGCGGCGACATACGGCTGATCACGAAACATTTTTTCGATTCGTCCATGCGGATGGTGGAAACGGGCGGTTTTGACATCGTCGGACATATCGACAAGATATATATGAACGGCAGCCTTCATCCGGGGTTCGACATCACGGCCGACTGGTATCGCAATCCTTTCGCCGGACTGCTCGACCTGATTGCCGAAAAAGGACTGACCGTCGAAATCAACACGAAAAATCTGCATCGCAAAAATCAGACATATCCGCACGCGAACACATTCGGAGAAATCGAACGCCGCCGCATCCCGGTCATCGTCAACTCGGACTGCCACTACCCCCGCCTGGTGAACGACGGGCGGGCGGAAGCGCTCGCCCTGCTGAAAGACGCAGGTATCCGCACGACGCGCGAACTGGTCGACGGCGCGTGGCAGGATGTGGCGGTCGAATAAAGCGGAAATGATAAAATAATTTAGATTGTGAATTTATGAGTATAAACAGAAGAATTAATTTTAAACCGGTTGAAGCCGAAGATATTCCAATTATATCGCCCTATTTTGCCATTCCTGATTTCAGAACCTGTGATTTTTCTATCGGAGGAATGTTTATGTGGCGAAAATATTTCGAAACGTCATATTTGTTGCATGAAGATTGCCTGTTTTTCAAGATAAAATATTTTGACGGGCAAATATGTTTCACATTTCCTCTGGGACATATTTCTATTGATCGGTCACTGGACTTGCTTGAAGAATACACGATTAATGAAAATATTGATTACAAATTCTGTACGGTTCCCGAAGAAGCGCTGAGCATTCTTCTGACCAGATACGGGAATCGTTTAAACGCCGTAGAAACGCGCGACTGGTTTGATTATCTATATAATATGGATGATTTGTCGGACCTGAAAGGCAATAAGTACAGCGGTCCGCGAAATCATATCAACAGGTTCCTGAAACTGTATCCTCACTATAATTATGTAAAAATCAATGAAAATAATATTCACAAAGTGCAACAGTTTCTCCTCGACTATCAGGGTTATTTGTTGAAAGACGGAGTAGTTGCCGAACAGGAATACATGCGAACAAAGGAGCTTCTATCATATTTTGAGTTTTTTAATTTATTCGGAGGGTATATTGATATTGACAATAAAATCATTGCCTTTACCATAGGAGAAGTGGTCAATGATACGGTATTTATTCATGTCGAAAAGGCATTGACTGAATATCACGGCGCCTATCAGATAATAGCAAAGGAGTTTTTAAAACAGTTTCATCCGGATGCCGTTAGATATGTAAACCGGGAAGAAGACGTCGGCAATCTCGGGTTAAGAAAGGCAAAACTGGCATATCATCCGATAGCGTTACTGAAGAAATTTGTAGTATCCATAAAATAAGTATTTTGAGATGAGTTACATACAGAAGATACGGGAAAACGATATTCCCGACGTCACCGGTCTGGGCATCGAATGTTTCATGGATGACCCTTATTTCTGCGAATTATACCCTGCTGTGACCGAAAGAAAAAGCAGGCTTGACAAAATGCTCAAGGAAACATTGACCTATTCCGTGAAACATCCATACAGTCATGCTTACGGGATAAAAGAAGGGGCTTCATTTATTGCATACATTGTTTTTTTTGATTACGACCATATATGCAAAGTTGATCCCGGACATTTAAAATCCCTGTTTATCTCCGGAAAAGATATTTCATTCCGCTTTTCAAACAAACGGAATATTCATGCGTCGTGGAACAGGATCCACGGAGAAGCAGTGCTTCACTGTCCGTATTTGCTCTATATGCTGTCTGTCGGAGTAAAAAAGGACTTCAGAAATCGCGGTCTTGCTTTCCGGTTGATTCGCTTCGTGGTTGACCGATATCCAGATTATTACATAATGAGCGACATATCAAATGCGATCATACTGGATCTCGTGCAAAAAGAGTGGAAAGCACGCCTGTCTTATCGTGAATTGGGAAAGAACTATTATCTGGCAATACTCGGCCCCAAAATAAAACTGTCCGAAACGTTCCCGACGAATAATATATTCCTGGCCATTCCAAGCCGTAAAGTATTGGAAAAGGTATTTCCCGGCTGCGGCAAAAACCTGTCGATAACGACTATTCCCGGGTATCGCACGGTGACATCATACGACTTCGACGATTTTGTTTTCGAACCCGAATCAAGTACGGAAGCTTTGATAATTCGGGTTAATTATCATGAACTGACGGAATATCAGCGTCACATAAACCTGTCTGCATGTAAAGAAACCATTCTGGACGTGCCATGCGGTAAAGCAGTTCTCTATCACAGAACCGAAATACGCAAATATGAACCTGTATACAACGATACCCTGAAAGAAATGCTTCGGACACGGAAAGCGGAATGGGATATTATTCCCGATATCTACGTTTCTTTTCCCGTCGAATATTCAAGTATGGCGATCCTGGAAAAAAAATCCGAAAAAACGTATGATAAAACAATGTCCCATCTTTTGGAGTCGCTGGATTATCGCACATATTACGAATCGGGCGTCCCCAAAAAAGAAAATTATAAAATAAAGAATACTTCGTCGGGTTCCTTCAAAGACAGGATTCGCCGCTATTACCTGGGAAAAATCCATGTGCAGGTTTTGGAAGAAACTACATACGAAACTTATGTCGAGGGAGGCAAACCGATCGGTTTTCCGGCTTTGGTGGACTTGATTATTTCGGTCGATATCGACAGTCAGATGGGAGTAATGTCCCTGGTTTCGCTTTCGGCGCCGTTTTTGCTGAGTCATTTCCTCGACAATGTGATAAGGAATCAACTGACCGTTATTGACGGCAATGAAAAATCAAATTTCTATGAATACATCGAACAGGCGTTTTCCCTGGTTAAAAGAGGTTCTCCAAAAGCCTTTATCAACATACCCATGAACAGATGCGACGTCGACGACAAAATATTATCTTCTCTTCTGTTTCTGGAAACGATTTATGATCCTGAAGACGGCATGGGCAGCGTAGTCGATCAGGACATCACAACCATTCTGAAAAATAAAAATGGAATCGCACAGTATCAATATGCAACCGTATACCCATACAGTAACAGCGTCATACAAATATCCAGCCTGTTCGAAGGGAATATTTTCAACCGCATCCTTTCGGAAGTAATTACCTTCTTCTATATCGAACTGCTTTTATTCGAAGAAGCGGCCATCTGTTCTACAAATGAAAAAATTGTCGATTTCCTGTCTTCAAAACGGGCCAAATCGCCGGGAAAAATATTACGGCAAATACAGAGAATACACAACGAGTATAGCAAAACCGTCGAATTTTGGGACATTGAAGTGAACTATCCCTCTTCGAAAAAATCTCTGAAAGAAATCAGAAATGCTTTTCAGATTGAAAATAAAATCGAACAGCTAAACCGGGAGCAGGAACAGTTGCAAATCGTGTTCAAAACAGAAAGAGATATTCTGGACCGGCTGGAAGCGTCCATACTGAACTACATGGTATTGACCTTGACAATATTCCAGCTGATCAATTTTATCCATCCCTCCCTACTCCTGGGCGATATCGGTGAAAACACAATGAAAACACCGCTCATTCTCATTGTGATTGTTTTGATCACATTATATACAAATATCAAAAGAGCCATTTCTTCAAGAAAATCATCATTTAAAAAGAAATAATATATGTCCCGGTATGATGGAGACAAATCGGCTATAATGGAAATGTGGAAATTGTGTTATCCCGATGTTTCCGACGCCTTCACCGCCCTCTGGTTCGACCGCGTGTACCGCGACGAGCAGATGCTGGTTGCCAAAGTGGACGGGCGGGTCGTTTCGGCGCTGCAAATCGTACCGTACGGAATGAGCTACTTCGGAGAATGTCTTCCGGCGGCATACGTCTGCGGCGTCTGCACGCGGCCGGACGAACGCGGCAAAGGCCGCATGACACGCCTGATGCGCCGGGCGACGGCCGTCATGCGCGAACGCGGCTTTGCGCTTGCGACGCTCATTCCCGGCGAAGAATGGCTTTTCGGATACTACCGTCGTCTGGGGTATGCCGTCGCCTTCGACTGTTCCGTGGAGATGCACCGTCTGCACGACGCGGGCGACTGCCGGATCGTCACGGCGGGATCCTTCACGGACGACGGCCTCTTTCTCTGCTACGACCGCATCCAGCGTGCACGTCCCTGCGCGATACTGCACGGCGCCGACGATCTCGAAAACGTCCGGCTGGACTGCCGGACGGACGGCGGCGACTGCTGGGTGACGGACGGCGCCGACGGACAGCCGGCCGGCATCGCCTTCGCCGGCGCGACGGACGACGGGACGATCTTCATCAAGGAAATCGTATGCGACGACGACAGCCTGCGCGACGCGATGATACAGGCCCTCATGCGCCACTACCGCGCCACCGCCGCCCGCGTACGCGTCCCGCCCGCAACGACCGGATCGGCGCCCTTCGGCATGGCATGCGTGCTCGACGTCGGACGGATGTGCGACATCCGCCCGCCCGCCGGCGCCGTGACGCCCGGCGACGCTTCATGCACGCAAATCCTCCTTCAGTACGACCGCCGGCTGGGCTACATGAACCTGATGCTGGACTGAGGACGCTTTTCAACACGGAGCACGCGGACGGACATGAACGATGAACTATGAACTATGAACGATGAGCGGATTCATCGTTTATCGTTCATAGTTAAGCTCCGTGTTTGAATAAGGGATTCATTTTTTCAGGATGCTGTTCAGTACGCGGACGGAGGAAATCAGTTTGTCCGTCGAGGTGTAGACGTTCACGTCCCAGACGTGCGACGAGCGTCCGCGGTGTATGATCGTTGCCACGGCGCGTACCGTATCACCCTCGTGTGCCGACGAGACATGGTTGCCGCTCACCTGCATGCCCGTCATCACTTCGTCCGGCATGCACAGAAGCATCGACCCCAGTCCGGCCACGGTTTCGGCCAGCGCCAGCGTGGCGCCTCCGTGCAGAATCCCGAACGGCTGGCGCGTACGTTCGTCGACGGGCATGGTCGCCTCGATGCGACTTTCGGAGGCATACGTATACTGTATTCCCAGATGACCCATGAGGGCATGGCGCGCGCGGGCATTAAGTTCCTCCAGCGGAATTTCCGCAGGGCGGACGGTAGCCAGGATGCGGCTCTCGACCACGGCCGCGACGCCTTCGCCGTCGTTCGTACCCGTCACGTAGTCCGCGCACCGGCGGACGGATATCCGCGCATTGCCCATCGCCACGCCGAAGCCCGCCATCTGTATCATCGTCACGTCGCACACTCCGTCGCCGACGGCCATGATCTCTTCGCAGCCGATCTTCAGCATGTCGGCAAGCACGCTCAGCGTATTCGCCTTGTCGATGGACTGGGGCACGATTTCCAGAAAATAATCTTCGGATGGAAAAATGTCCATCACGCCGGCCAGATGCGTTTTCAGGCGCTGCCCCAGCCTGTCGAGCGCCGCGGCATCTTCGCCGACGAACATGCACTTGCAGGGCGAAAAGTCGATCGCCCCGGCAAAATGTGTCACGCCCACAATCTCCATCCCGTTCAGTGCGGCTTCGCGGCGCACATGCTCGTTGTGCGGACTGTCGGTGATGATCGTGTTGCCGTGATAGGTGAAAACGGGAAACCCGTGTTTGCCCGCCTGCCGTTCGAGAAAAGGAATCATGCACGGATCGATACGCTTCTCGAAGAGCACTTCACCCGTGCAGGCATCCAGAATCTGTCCGCCGTTGTACGAAAGAATATACCCCCCGTAGCGGTCCATTTCCAGCTCGCGTGCCACGGGCCACACGCCGAATGTCGGACGCCCCGAAGCAAGCACAATCCGCACGCCGAGCTGCTGCGCCTTCAGCAGCGCCGTCTTCGTGCGCGCAGCGATCCGCCCTTCCGAATCAAGAAGCGTCCCGTCAATATCAAGTACCAGCAATTTGTATTTCATCATGCCTTTATATATATATATTAATGTATGTATTCCGCAACCGTACGGATTCATACCTTTTAACGCATCACGGACGCTTTTTATTATATAACCCGAGTGCGGGATAAGAAATGATCCGGATACCTGTGAACCGGACGTTCGTTGCCCGCAGGGCATTCATATCAATGGAAAACAATCGCCGTCTCCGCCGCAACCCCGTCAGGGGTTTTATGTACGGGCACCGTTTTCTATTGATATGCAAGCCCTCACGGGCTTATCCTTATCCCGAACTCAGGTTCACATGTAAACGTTTCTCTGTCCCTGAGGGACAAAATGTCGGTAGAAAATCGACCGCAACCCGTTTTCCGCATGCCGTCAGGTACGCGATGTGACGGTCACCACATGCCGTACCTTACGGCACGGGATATAAACGTCACCCTTCCCCCGTTCATCGTTCATCGTTTTATCCGTAAATTCCCGTCTACCTTCGGGCCACCGGTGCCTGCCTCCGGACGATTTTAGTCTATCTTTCGCCCATTCTTGCCTAACTCCGGAGCATTTTAGTCTAACT
>JAIRYD010000146.1 GCA_031267935.1 Tannerella sp. | reverse complement strand
CTTGACGTGGTCGGCTACAACTATCAGGATCAGTTCTTCACGGACGACCACCGGCAGTTCCCCAGCCGCATCATCTACGGCTCGGAAGTTCTCCCGTATTACAGGGCGGGCAGGGAACTTTTCCGCGAGTATGGCGAACGGAATCCGTGGTACGACACCGCCGACAACAATTTTGTGGCGGGCTATTTCATCTGGTCGGGCGTCGACTATCTCGGCGAGAGCAGCGGATGGCCGAGTATGGGCTGGCCTACGGCTCCGTTCGATGTCTGCATGTTTGAAAAACCCTACGCGGCTTTCCTCCGTGCGGTGTGGAACCCGGACAAACCCGCGGTAAGCATTGCCGTCGTCGACCAGTCGCTCGACATCGATCCGGGGAAAGACCTCTGGACATGGCCCATGATCGCCTCGCACTGGACATTCCCGCAGTACAGGGGACGCATCCTGCACGTGCAGACCATCACGAACTGCGAGGAGGTGGAACTTTGGGTCAACGGCGTCACCCTGGGTCGCCGCCGTCTTGCCGATTACGCCAACAACACGATCCAGTGGCGCGCCCCCTGGCGTCCCGGCAGCATCGTTGCAAAAGGATACAACGGCGGCGTCGAAACAGCCGTCTGCGAACTGAAAACCGCCGGCCAACCCGCCCGCATCGAACTGACAGCCGACAAAACGTCGCCCGTCGCCGATGGTCAAGACCTGACGCACGTCACCGTCCGCCTGCTCGACGAAAACGGGACCGCCGTACCAAACAGCGACCTGCCGGTAACATTCGAGGTCGCCGGCGAAGGACGCCTTATCGGCGTGGACAACGGCGACCTGCGCAATCACGAGCCGCGCAAAGGCAACCGCCGCACAACGTATTTCGGCCGCGCCCTGGCTATCATCCAGTCCACCCGCACCGGCGGCGTCATCACCCTCCGGGCTACCGCCCCCGGCCTCCCCGAAAGCCTCCTGACCGTCTCGACGCAGGAATGAAACGGCAGGGGAAACCCCATGACCCATAGGCAGGTGAAGGGATTGTCTCGAAAGTCATTTGGCACGCAGATAACGCAGATTTTATAGATGAACGCAGATTGTCAATTAGCTGACAGTCTGCGTTTCGTCTAATTTGGATTTATAAAAAATCTGCGCAAATCCGTTCGGTCTGCATCGTCTGCGTGCTTTTGAGACAGCCCCCTCTTCGTAAATAACGGTATGGTAAGTTCAATCAGTAAATGCAACTTTTAGGGGAAAAGAATTGGATAATTTTTTCAGAAGAATCGGGAGTTCAACTATAACGCCTACCCCTATTCCACCTCGCACCTGACGAAAGCGCTGTACACCTGTCAGCTTCAGAAGCAGGAAAGCATCACGTTCAACCCCGATTATGCCACCTCCGGCACAGGCTGCACCGCCCGCTCCATCCTCCCCGCCTACCGCGTCTACCCCCAGGCCTTCGACAGGGAGATCACCGTCACCCTTCATTACTGACCGGCGGAAGAACAGGCGGCGTTCGAAAAAGAAACCGGCTCATGCAGGTAAGGTTTTTCCGGAAGTCCCCCGAAAAAATCAAAAAAAACATAACGGGGTGAATCGGGAGCGTTTTTTGCCTGCATAAAATAATTTTCGCTATATTTGCAACCTCAACAGTTTGAATAATGTTTTACTGCTGTCATTTTTGAATACATGCGAAAGGATTTAAAACAGTCAACAACCGATTAACTACTGGAAAGGAGAAATTATTTAAAAACGTACCGCGCGTCTTGCGCCAAAGTTCCAGCAGATGTTCAATAATGCTGTTTATTTGATTAATAGCTTAAATTATAAAAGAAATGAAACGTTTTATCTTTATTCTGGTATCGGGGTTACTCCTTTTTGGATGTAATAACCTGAATGAGATTTCGGAGGTCGATACACCTGCCGAAAGTGGTGATGTTCACTTTGTGACGGGTGCGACGGCGCAAAAAATTGCGCTTAACTTTAATGTTCCCCGCAAGGACAGTAATCTGCAAACACGATCCCTGTCTCTTGCTGCTGACAAGTCGATCAAAAATGTTCTTCCCTACAAGGATGAAAACGCCGAAACGGTTTTACACATTATCAATTTTGATGATGACGACGGGTTTGTCCTTGTTTCTGCCGACGACCGGATGGAACCTGTACTGGCTTATTCTGAAGAAGGTTATTTCGATGATGATTACGACAATATGCCGTATGGTCTTCAGCTTTGGCTTGACGAGTGCAGGGAAACCGTCCAGTATCTGCGGGAGAATGAAGAACCGCAAATAGATGAAATAACAGTATTGTGGAATAAACTGGTTGAGCCGGCGTCGATTTCAATAAGAGGTGAACAGCCGAGTGAACCGCCCTGCACCGACTACGAGCTTACAATTTTTCAGCTGTTGACAACCACATGGGGGCAGGGTACAGGTTATAACAGCGCTTTGAACAGTATAATTTGTAACGGTTCACTCGTTAAACCGGAAGCAGGATGCGTCCCGGTTGCAGTTGCCCAGATATTAAAATATCATCAGAAGCCGACTTCCTATAATTGGTCTGCAATGGTAAATACTTTCGGAACAACCGAAACTCAATTGCTTATAGCTAATATTCATACTTATATCAATGCTACTTCCCCCATAACTTATGCCTGTGACGGTACGGGTGTAAACGGTAATTATAACATAGCGAATTTATTTACAAATTATTTTGGATATGCCAACGCTTTTCAAGGCACCTATAGCTCACAGTCTGTTAAAGCGCACATTGTGGCACAAAGACCTGTTATTTTAATGGCCAGTGAAAGTTCGGGAAAAGGACATGTCTGGGTTTGTGATGGTGTAAGTGAATATCAACCGTGTGCTCTTGGAGGTCATGGCACTGCCGGATATATCACCTTTCACATGAATTGGGGATGGGATGGACAGTTTGATGGCTGGTATATGTCGCATACTCCTAACGGGCATAATTATTCAAACAATACAAAAATGGTTTCCATATATTCTTGACAGGTCATGAAAAAACACCTTATATTAATGTTGACATCCTGTCTTCTTTTTCCCGGCTGCGAAAATAACACGGACATGTACTCAACCGTTTATGATACCGTTGTACATATCACTGTGGTTAACAAAAACGGAGACGACCTGTTGAACCCTGCAAATGCAACGGCCTACAACGCCGACGACATATACCTGCATTATTACGACAATGAAAGCGACGGGTATAAAAGGTTTAACAGCCATGATGACTATCCCCGCAATTGTATTGTCGTATCATCCGACGATAGGTATCCGGATGACTGTTACCCCGATTTGTATAAGTTGCGTCTGTTTGCGGACGACCATCGTTCGGGCTGGGACAGGACGACGACCATTATCGAATGGAGCCGGACGGAACACGATACGCTGGTCTGTGAATTTGCCAATCGGACGGAGCATCACGTTATAGTTAGCAGAATCTATTTTAACGGGGAATTGAAATGGGACAAATATTACGATCACGATTACAGTAGCGGCGAATCCGCCCTGCGGCATTTCCTCATTGAAAAGTAAAAACCGGATCCGGCCGGATGAACGGGAGAGCGACGCCTGACATGCGTGCTCTCCCGTTTTCATCAGGCTGGCGACCGCGGAACGGACGGGGAGATTACACTGAAAAAAACGGCGCCCGTTCTTTTTTCACCATATTCGAGTCTGTTTGAAAAACGATTATCTTTACCGCCTGTAAGCAATAATCCAAAAGAAAGGCACAAACTCGCAAATATTGTTAATTTTCGGGGAAAAATTGATTTTCGGGATTTTTCCGAACAATAAGTTTGAGTTTGTTTTATACATTTGCACTATCAAGCGCCGCCGCAGACGGGACATGATACCGAAATACCCCGTCTGTGCCGGACAATACCTTGAAAAATAAATATATGTGCAACACGAACTAACTTGGAGGAAACGATATGGCAAACAGGACGGCATGGCCGGTGCGGGTATTCAGGTTTTATCTTGAAGGATTCAAATCGATGGACTGGGGACGTACGCTCTGGGCGATCATCCTGATCAAACTGTTCATCATGTTCGTCGTACTTCGGATCTTCTTCTTCCCGCGATACCTGAACCGCTTCGAAACTCACGACGAACGTGAAGAATACGTGTCCGGCGAACTGATAAACCGGGCAACAAGTCAATGATTCTTATACATCATCATAATCACACCTTAAACAAAAAAAACTATGGTAGAAAGTATTGATTCCTCGTTGATTGACTGGTCAAGAGCGCAATTCGCTCTTACCGCTGCCTATCACTGGATTTTTGTACCGCTCACCCTCGGGCTGGGCGTCATCATGTCCGTGATGGAAACGATTTATCTCGCGACCGGAAAGGATTTCTGGAAACAGACCGCCCGGTTCTGGATGAAATTGTTTGGTATTAACTTTGCCATCGGCGTGGCCACGGGACTTATCCTCGAATTTGAGTTCGGAACGAACTGGTCGAACTACAGCTGGTTTGTAGGCGACATTTTCGGGGCGCCGCTGGCCATCGAAGGCGTGGTCGCCTTTTTCATGGAGGCGACGTTTATCGCCATCATGTTCTTCGGATGGAACAAGGTGGGCAAAGGCGCGCATCTGGCTTCCACCTGGCTCACTACGGTCGGTGCAACGCTGTCTGCGCTGTGGATTCTTGTCGCGAACGCATGGATGCAGTATCCTGTCGGAATGGCATTTAATCCGGACACCGTCCGTAACGAAATGGTCGATTTCTGGGCCGTCGCGCTCTCGCCCATGGCCATCAACAAATTCTTCCACACGGTGCTCTCCGCATGGGTGCTCGGCAGCGTGTTCGTGATCGGCGTAAGCAGCTGGTTCCTGCTCAAAAAGCGGCAACGCGAATTTGCCCTCGCAAGCATCCGGATCGGAGCCGTTTTCGGACTGCTGGCCTCGCTGCTGGTGCTGTGGACGGGACACGGTTCCGCACAGCAGGTAGCCGACAAGCAACCGATGAAACTGGCAGCCATGGAAGGACTGTACAAAGGCAAGCGCGGCGTCGACCTGATAGGTATCGGCGTCTTGAATCCCACCCGGAAAGCCTACAACGACCGTACGGATCCGTTCCTCTTCAAGTTTGCCTTCCCGCAGATGCTGTCCTATATGATTGACTGGGACACAAATTCTTTCGTGCCGGGCATCGCCGACCTCCTCGACGGCGGATATCAAACGGAACAGGGCGTGGCGCCGTCGGCTCAGGAAAAAATCAGCCGCGGCAAAGTGGCGATAAAGGCCCTGGCCGACTACCGGCAGGCGGTCAAGGACAAGGATCAGGCCGCAGCACAACGACACCACGCGATCCTCAAGGAAAACTTCGATTATTTCGGATACGGATACATCGCGAAACCGACCGACCTGATTCCGTCGGTCCCGCTCACGTTCTACTCGTTCCACGTGATGGTCATTCTGGGAGGCTACTTCATACTGATGTTCATCGTGGCGCTTCTGCTGAGCAAGACGTTTGCCGAACGCAAATGGCTGCAGTGGATTTGTCTGTGGTCGATACCGCTGGCATACATCGCCGGACAGGCAGGCTGGGCCGTTGCCGAAGTGGGACGCCAGCCGTGGGCGATACAGGACCTGCTGCCCACCAATGCCGCCGTATCCAAACTGGCGACTTCGTCGGTGCAGATCACGTTCTTCCTGTTCCTGACTCTATTCACAATACTGCTGATTGCCGAAGTGCGGATCATGGTCAAAGCCATCAAGAAAGGTCCCGAACTGGCGGAAGAGCAGAATCAATAACTTTATAATCCGAATTATTATGGACTATTCATTCTTACAACAATATTGGTGGTTACTGGTTTCCCTGCTGGGAGCCTTACTCGTGTTCCTCATGTTCGTACAGGGCGGACAGTCGTTGCTGTTCACCATCGGCAAGAACGAAACGCAGCAAAAAATGCTGATGAACTCTACCGGACGGAAATGGGAATTTACGTTCACCACGCTGGTCACTTTCGGCGGCGCATTTTTCGCCTCATTCCCGCTGTTCTACTCCACCAGCTTCGGCGGCGCCTACTGGGTATGGATCCTGATCCTGCTCTGTTTCGTCCTGCAGGCCGTTTCGTACGAATATCAGTCGAAGAAAGGCAACCTGCTGGGCAAAAAGACCTATCAGATATTCCTGCTCCTCAACGGCATACTGGGACCCGTCCTGATCGGCGCAGCTGTCGGGACGTTCTTCAACGGCGCCAACTTCTACGTGAACAAGGCCAATATCACCGACCTGGGAATGCCCGTCATTTCCTCATGGGCGACCTATCACGGCCTTCAACTCCACGGACTGGAAGCGGCGCTCAACATCTGGAATCTGTGTCTCGGACTGGCCGTGTTCTTCCTCTCGCGCATACTGGCGCTGCTCTATTTCATCAACAACATCCGCGATGAAGAAATCGACGCCCGCTCGCGCAAACAGCTCTGGATCGAAACGGTTCTGTTTCTCGTATTCTTCCTGACGTTCGTCGTTCACCTGCTGCTTCAGGATGGCTTTGCCGTCAATCCCACCACGAAAGAGGTCTTCCTTGCACCCAACAAGTATCTGTTCAACCTGCTGGAGATGCCCGTTGTACTGGGCGTATTCCTTGCAGGCGTCGTGCTGGTACTCTTCGGAATCATTTCCACCCTCTTCTCCGCAAAACAGTGCAGGGGCATCTGGTTTGCAGGCACGGGTACGGTGCTGACGGTGCTCGCCCTGCTGCTCGTCGCAGGATGGAACAATACGGCTTATTATCCCTCGGTAGCCGACCTGCAAAGTTCGCTGACGATCGAAAACAGTTCGTCCAGTCATTTCACGCTGACGGCGATGAGTGTCGTCTCGCTGCTGATTCCCTTCGTGCTGGTATACATCTTCTTTGCATGGCGATCGCTGGATCTCCGCAAGATAGACAAGGCCGAAATGGAACAGGGCGATCAGACCTATTAGTGTTTTATTATCTCATAATGATTTCCCTCCCTCCCCCACCCCACCCCACCCGCGCCCGTGACCGGTGCGGGGGTGGGGTTTGCCACGGGTATGGAGGGATATAAAACAGGCTGTTTTACTGGCTGTAAAGGCGAAAAAAACATTCGATATGTTGCAAAACATATTCGTGAGTTTTCTTTTCCACCACACCATTGCTATCTTTGCAGCGCATAACTATAAAATTAAATTGTTAGACCAGGATTAGCCCGGCCGTGAGGGTCGGGCTTTTTCTTGATATACTCAGGCACTGTCTAAAAATAACCATGCCGTTTTCTTTCACATTCCGTCCCCGCCGGGACGGAATATATGCGGGCGACAGCCGACAATGTATCTTTATTTTTGGACAACTCCTCAGTACACCACGACTGAGAGGCTGTATTAATTGAAAATGAATGTCGCGTCCCGACACCGTGTCGAAACGGATCCGATTCGGTTAATAATGATAAAAACGGCCGCGGTATACGCCGTATTCACTACCTTTGTACAATAACTGGATCCAAATTATGATAACGGAAGAACTGATCAACCCGAAAAGTATCGTCGTCGCAGGCGGTTCGAACAATACGTCCAAACCGGGCGGAAACTGCATCCGCAACCTGCTGAACGGCCATTATGCAGGAGACCTGTTCGTGGTCAATGCCCGTGAAGACACGGTGCAGGGACTGCGATGCTACAAGCATGTGCGCGATATCCCGTCCGCCGACCTGGCCATCATCTCGCTGCCCGTCGCGTCGTGTCTGGAAGCAGTGACCATCCTGGCACGCGAGAAACAGGTCAAGGCTTTCATCATGTTCACGGCCGGCTTCGGCGAAACATCCGAAGAGGGGCGTATCCTCGAACATCAAATCGTGCAGGTCGCTACCGAAGCCGGCGCGGCGCTACTCGGTCCGAACTGCATCGGCTTGCTCAACCGCTACCACCGCAGCCTGTTCACTCTGCCCATACCCGAAATGGATCCGTTCGGGGTCGACATGATTTCCAGTTCGGGTGGCACGGCCATCTTCATCATGGAATCGTCGATACGGTGCGGACTGCGTTTCAACTCCGTGTGGTCCGTCGGCAACGCGGGACAGATCTCCGTCGAAGACGTGCTGGAATACATGGACCTGCACTTCAATCCCGAAACAGATTCGCGTATCAAACTGCTCTACATAGAAGCCATCAATGATCCGGACAAGTTGCTTGAACATACAAGCTCGCTGATACGCAAAGGCTGCCGCATCGCGGCCATCAAATCGGGCACGTCCGAGGCCGGCAGCCGCGCCGCCTCGTCGCACACGGGCGCCATGACGAACCCCGACCTGGCCGTCGAGGCGCTGCTGCGCAAGGCGGGCGTTGTCCGCTGCTTCAGCCGCGAAGAACTGGCTACGGCCGGCGCCGTGTTTACCCTCAGAGAACTGAAAGGCAAGCACATTGCCATCGTGACCCACGCAGGCGGCCCGGCCGTGATCCTCACCGACGCCCTGGCCAAAGGAGGCCTGGAGATACCGCGACTGTCAGAAACACCCGCAGCCGAAGCGCTGAAAAACAGCCTCCTGCCCGGATCGTCGGTCTGCAATCCGATAGATATCCTCGGGACGGGACGCCCCGAACACTTAGAGCTGGCCATCGACTACTGCGAATCGGAATTTGCACACGTCGACGGCATCGCCGTGATATTCGGCAGCCCGGGATTGACACGCGTATACGAAGCCTACGACGTGCTGGACAGAAAAATGCGTACATGCACGAAACCGATTTTCCCCGTCCTGCCCTCCGTCACGACGGCCTGCGAAGAAACCGACTTTTTCGTCAAACGCGGACACGTCAACTTCAGCGACGAGGCGGTGCTGGCCGACGTGCTGGCCAGGATACTGAAAACACCTTCGCCCCCGGCCAACAGCCTCGAACTGAAAAGTGTAGACGTTCCCGCAATCCGCAGAATCATCGACCACATCCCCGGCTCGGGATACATCCCGCCGCAGCCGGTGCACGAACTTTTCGAAGCGGCGGGTATCCGGATGGTAGAAGAAACGGTATCCGACAGGTGGGAAGACATCCGCGACTTTGCGACGGCGGTGCACTATCCGGTGGTGGCGAAAGTAGTCGGTCCGGTACACAAATCGGACATCGGCGGCGTCGCACTCAACATCCGCTCGGAAGAACACCTTGAGATGGAGTTTCGCCGACTGATGAAAATTCCGGACGCCACGGCCGTGATGGTTCAACCGATGCTGATGGGTATCGAGCTGTTTGCCGGAGCGAAATACGAAGAACGGTTCGGACACGTCGTGCTGTGCGGGCTGGGTGGCATCTTTGTGGAGATATTCAGGGATGTAGCGTCAGGGCTGGCGCCGCTCTCCACCGAAGAAGCGGTATCCATGGTGCGCTCGCTCAAGGGACATAAAGTGTTCGAAGGCGCACGCGGACAAAAAGGTATCGACGAAGTTGAATTTGCCCGCATCATTGTCCGACTCTCGACACTGCTGCGGTTTGCCGTCGAGATAAAAGAGTTGGATATCAATCCTCTGCTGGCTACAAACAGAGGCATCATCGCCGTAGATGCCCGCATACGAATAGAAAAATGATACGCACACTGCTTCTGATAGGATTTGGCGGAGGCGCGGGAAGCATCCTGCGCTACCTGACTTCCGTCGTGACAAACAAGTATTTCCATGGCGCATTTCCCCTGGGTACGTTTATCGTCAACGTCGCAGGATGTTTCGTCATCGGATGGCTGGCAGGACTGTTCGGTCGCCAGCCGGGGTATTCCGACTTGAGGGCGCTGTTCATCACCGGTTTTTGTGGCGGCTATACGACATTTTCTACTTTTTCGGCAGAGAACGCACAGCTGTTTCAGTCGGGAAACGGCTCGTTAGCGGTTGTTTATATTATTGCCAGCGTGCTGGCCGGTCTGGCTGCGGTATGGGTCGGGATGCAGGCGGGGAGGATGTAACGCTTCGGGAATTTTGCAGAAAGATCGCATGAAGCGCTGCATTTGACCGGGAGTTCTTCAATCACCACACAAACTCCGTTTCGTAAACGGTTCTGTTCGCGCAGGCGTCGTCTACGGTCAGTTGCAGGACATGCTTTCCGCGTGGCAGGCGTTCGGGGTCGAACGCATACGATATCAGCGCCTTTTTCCCGTCCATACTAAAGAGGGCATACGCACCGTCGATTGTCGCGTGCCAGGTATTCACGCCGCTCAGGTTGTCCGTCAGGCGGAAAGTGAGGGTCTGCGCCGCCGTCCACCGCGCAGGATTGACAGGCGTAACCACCGGCGCAACGGAATCGACACAAACGGTGTAATTGCCCAGTTCGCCTATTTCCGCATCCACCCATCCGTCACGATAAGCGCCTCCTATCCAAACTTTTCTACCGTTGCGTAAGGAGACAACGCCATACTGTCGCCTGTCGGCCGCCTCGTCGCGCAGCAAACGCAACGACAATCGTGCAGGGCGATACAGCGCCACAGGCCTGTCGTGAAGTATATGTATGTCGGTCTGAAAACTCGAATCGGCCGTCGCTTTGTAGCGGAAATAGAAATGACCGTATATGCCCCCTGCGGGAATATGCAGACGTATACCACTCGCGCCGAAATGATTGTCGCCTCGCCGGTAAAAAGGCGTCGCCCCTTCCGTATCGGGCGCGGGGATGGCCTGTTCTTTCCCCGTCACGTCCAGTCCGAACCGGCACGTATTCCCGAATGCATCTGTCAGGCGAAAATCGATCCGGTACGTGCGCGGCTCGTCGACAGTCACGAAACCTCTGTTTTTGCTCGTAATAAACCGGAGACGATTGCCCTCTTCTACAAATGTTTTCGTATAAAACCGTCGTTCGTCAACCCACGTTTCGTAATCTATCCAGGCATTGATACAACGCGATTCGCCCGGCAGGAAGCGATCGAGATCACTGCGAAACACTTCCAGGCCGTCGACCGACATGACGATTTCCTTCACACCGTATACGTTCGACGTACCGTCCATGTAATCATCCACATTGATGGCAAAACCGATCCTCCCCCACGCTTCCACCCCGTCGCGAAACGAAAGGCGGCCGTCCTTGCCCGTCACCGGCTGTAACCGGCGCTTTTCAGACGAGCCGTTTACTACGCCAAGCCCTTCGGACGGATAAATCATGATCGACTGCAGTTTGGGCGGACGCGTATCGTCCACACGATCCTTGTAGAAAGGAAGCGGGTCGAGTACCTCGTCCGTGCGTGCATCGCGCACTTCATAATGCAGATGCGGCCCTCCCGAACTGCCCGAATTGCCGCTGTATCCAATCACATCGCCCTGACTGAAAGCAAACTGTCCGGGAGGAAAGGTCAAGTCTACCTGAAACTGTTCCGCCTCATACTGTTTCGCCCGGACGTAGTCGGCGAGCGCCTTTTCAAATCGTTGCAGATGCGCATAAACCGTGACGATACTGTCGGGGTGGCTCATATATATTACGTGACCGTAGCCCCAGGGACTGACGGAAATACGGCTGATAAATCCATCCCGCACGGCATGAACAGGCATGCCTTCCCGCTGCTGTGTCTTGAAGTCGAGACCCGAATGGAGATGATTGGGACGAAGCTCGCCGAAATTACCGCTGAGGACGATGGGAAAAGCGAATGGATTGCCCATTTGCTGCGCCATACTACAATATGCTAATTCACAAAATATTACTAAAAACAATATCTTTCGAGCCATTGCGTTTTTTTATTTTTTAGATACAGGCAATAAGAAATAAGCCATCACCGGCAAATGATCGCTGAAACCGCCTTCATACTTAAATCCGTTGTAGACGTGGAACGGACGCTGCCGGCCATACGTCCTGTCGTCTGTCAACAAAAAGGACGGCATGAAAATTTGTGCGCTTTCCGGCTTGTAATATCTTTGCCAGGAATCGTTTATTATTATCTGGTCGAGTTGATTCCATTTTCCCTGATATTTGTAACTTCCGGTGTGATTGAGTTTTTTCGCATCGGCAAACAGGTTGGTCAGGCGTCGTCGGTCGTCGGACGAACGGATGAGGGTCTGCATGCTCCTGTCCGAAGGCATGTCATTGAAATCACCCATTATCAGGATATTTGGCGTACGGCGAACGGCACAAACCGAATCGCACAAACGACGCAGGTACGTGGCCGCATCCAGGCGGGCAGGCTCGGACGCCTTTTCGCCGCCACGACGCGAAGGGAAATGGCAGACGAACACGTCCAGCGTATCGCCCGTAATCACCCGGCCGGAAACATGCAAAATGTCGCGCGAACGGCGCGTCTTTTGTCTGAACGGAATACGTTTGGAGCTGGAGTTCAGAAGCCTGAACTTGTCCGCCTGATAAAGCAGGGCAATATTGATGCCGCGCGGGTCATTCCCTTGCGTGATGCAATACAGGTAATTCTGCGCCCGCAGCGAAGTACGTTTCGTCAAGTGAATCAGCACGGAATCATTCTCGACCTCGCACAAGCCGATCAGTGCAGGCGTATCCCATTCGCCTGCCGCGTGGACAACTCTTGCAATCTGTTGCAGATGCGAATAATAACGATACGGCGTCCAATACCGCACGCCTTCGGGCAGAAATTCATTATCGCTGGTATGCGGGTCGTCGTACGTATCAAACAGATTTTCTACATTGTAGAACATAACTTGAAACGTCTGCCGCGTTTCCTGCGCCGCCAAACAACCTGCCACAAACAGGACGGTCAGGCAAGTAAATAAAAGGGATATTTTGCGCCTCAATCTTCTGCTTCTTTCTGATAAACATATTCATACGCTCCGATAGAAGGCCCTTCGGCAGCCGACAGACGGTCTACGCCGTAACGGTCAACCGGATATTTTTCCGAAATGGAACGGTCTGCATTCCCGATACCGACCGATTTGTTTGCCAGACGGAAATCGTACACGTATTCATCCTCTTTCGTTCCCGTCTTCAGATATGACGGACTATGGATAAACAGGTTGTTAACAAATCGTTCGTTGCTCAGTCGAGCGGTTTTGACAAAGCAGGAATTGAAACGGTAATTGAATGTCCCGCTGTTTCCCGACATGTTTTCGTCTTCCACATCAAACCATAATTCACCGCTATACAGATTTGTCGAGTCTGCCGAATGTCCACCGTCAATGATGCAGTTATCGAAATAAGCCTGCTGCAGGGCGTAAGATGTTTTGTACGTTCCTTCTACCCATCGATTGGAAAGCACCAGGCACGGCGTCACTCTATTTCTGTTTGTCAAAATATTGTAACTCGCGATCGTACAGTGTGTAAACTGATATTTCCCGCCGACAAGCGCCACGGTCGAATCCGTCGCATTCGAAAACTCGCTGTCCGACGCTTCAATATGGCAGTTGATCGCCAGCAGCAGATATTTGCTCATATTGGTGATTTGCGAATGGCGAATATGTATCTTCATCCTGTCCGGTTGCGATTCACGGCACACCAAACCTGTAACACCGTTACGAACAATAACATGGTAAAATTCATTCTCAAAACTGGAAGATCCGAAGCAAATACCGCCCCACTGGCCGGGCGTCCGGTCGTAAGGAAGAAGCACACTCGTCTTGATGTCGTCCAGACGGTCGCCCCGAATGGTAACAGGCGACTCCTGCGTGCCTTTGACCTTGATTGTCCCGTCGACGATCAGATTCGCCCCGTTGTGCATATACATCGTCACGCCTTTTTCAATCGTCGCCGTGGCGCCTTCCGCTATTTTCAGGCTGTCGTATATTAAATATGGTATGTCGGCGACGAACGTCGTATCGCGCGTAATCGTCACGCCACCCTTCAGCAGATGCACATCCTGCCCGTAAGCCTGCAACAACACCGACTGGCGGATTCCGTTGACGTAAAAAAGTATCGAATCTTCGACGACTAACGGTTGAACGGTTCCGTTCGGGTCTACCGTCACTTCGACAGACACATACAGACTGTCGTTTTTCCAAACATCTATATCTCTGAAAGTATCGCCTTTACGTCCGTCTACATTAATCCTGAACCCGTTTTTTCCCGGATTGGCCAGCAGTACCATCTCAATTCGCAGCGCCTCGTCGTTCGGATTGTAGACCATGAACTGCTTGGTGGTGGAACCTACGGTCGAAAAAATAGTGTCGAAAGAAAGCGTATCGACCGAAAACGTCAGCCGGTGATTCGGATTTGTGGAATAGTCATTTATACTCTCGCATCCGCCCAGTGCACAAAACAAACAGCACGCAGACACACACAGAAACATCCATTTCTTCAGAATCGTAACTTTTTCGTAATCGGTAAAATTCATACGATTATTTTTTTAAAGAACGCATTTCTCCCCTGTATTATTTTACGAAGGAATATTTTTTAACAACTCCAGTAAATGTTGCCACCACAAACCTACCGTTTCGATTTGTATCCGCTCGCTCGGCGAATGTACGTCGCGCAAAGTCGGGCCAAACGAAATCATGTCGAGCCACGGATATTTTTCGAGGAAAAGCCCGCATTCCAGCCCGGCATGTATTGCCTTTATTTTCGGCTCTTTGCCAAACAGATTTCGGTATGTTTCCCGTGCGGCGATCAACATTTTCGAATCCGGATTCGGTGCCCATCCGGGATATCCGTCGCCATGCGTCACATCCGCTCCCGCCAGTCGAAACGTGGCCGCAACCTGGTCTGCCACCGCATTTTTCGCCGATTCAATGGAACTGCGCTGGCTCGTACAGACCACGATCCTGTTTCCCGCTTCCATTTTGACGGAAGCCAAATTGGTGGATGTCTCTACCAGTCCCGGCATATCGTGGCTCATCGCCATCACGCCGTGCGGACAGGCGAGCAGCGAACAGATCAGTTTTTCCGCCGTCGCGTGGTCGATATGAAAGTCCGGTTTCTCGACCGTTTCCATGCCGATGCGCACATCCGGATCGACACGTTTCAGCTCATTTTCAATATCGACGGTAAAGTAATTAAGCATCACGCGAATCGTTTCGCGATCGCCCGCATTCACGCCAATCACGGCAAAAGATTCGCGCGCAATGGCATTATGCAGATTGCCGCCTTTCAACTCCGAAAGGACAAAATCGGATTTCATCTTCAACCGGTAAAGGAAACGCGCCAGAATCTTGTTCGCATTGCCCAGACCACAGTGGATATCGCTCCCCGAATGTCCTCCCTTCAAGCCGTTTATCGTGATTTTAAAATACTGCCGGTCGGCCGGCGCCGGCTGCGGCTTATAAGTGAAGGTCGCCATCGTACTTTTTCCGCCCGCACAGCCGATAAACAATTCTCCCTCGTCTTCACTGTCCAGATTCAGCAGGATTTTGCCCGTCATAAATCCTTCTTTCAGTGCATTAGCGCCCGTAAGGCCGGTTTCTTCGTCTACCGTGAAAAGACACTCCAGCGTGCCGTGTTCAATATCGCCGGCGGCAAGAATCGCCAGTTCGACCGCCATGCCGATCCCGTTATCAGCGCCAAGGGTCGTCCCGTTTGCCCGTAGCCATTCGCCGTCGACAACCGTTTCGATCGGAT
Organism: Tannerella sp.; assembly: GCA_031267935.1. Classification (GTDB taxonomy): domain Bacteria; phylum Bacteroidota; class Bacteroidia; order Bacteroidales; family Tannerellaceae; genus Tannerella. The sequence goes on along the minus strand of JAIRYD010000146.1, from coordinate 18,981 downwards.
CCAGCTCGAAATCGTGCACCACATCGCTGTTCTTCTCGCAGACCATGTCGACATGCGATTGGAGAATGACAACCGGCAGATTTTCATAGCCGATTGTGGCCTGCTTCGTAATGAGGATGTTTCCTGCACCGTCTTTTTTCAGAGGCAGGTGATGCGTCGCCGCGAAGTCTTCGAGATAGCGAATTATTTTTCCTTCTTTTTTGGACGGACGGGGCACTTGCGTAATTTCATGAAAATACTTCCACACAGCTTCAGGTTCCAGATTAAGTATTTGCTTCATTTTTTTTAATATTTTATATTTGTATTATAAATTAATTATCAACATATTACAAGATATGCACGAAAAAAAGACAGAAAAATTTCAAAAAACGTATTTTCGATTTACTTAAACTCCTATCTTTGTAACCACAAAAATAGCGAAAATGTTTGAAACGGCACTATTTTCTCTCATAATTCTTATCGTGAGTGTTGCGTTGATGAGCGTCAGGATTCTCCTGAAAAAAGGCGGGACATTTCCGAATACGCATGTCGGTAACAGTGCCGCACTGAAAAGCAAGGGCATTCATTGTGCGGCGACGCAGGATTGGATGGCTATAAGGAAGAAGAATATTTTTGAACGCATTGAAATCGAATAACACACATAAAAAACAATTATCACTCTCTATGAAGAATATTAACTACGTAATTAACGGCGTATTGGCCGCAGCAGTAATTATCCTGTTTATCATGCACTTTTCAGGACACAAATCCGTCCCTGCAACGAGCAAAAACATCGCGAACAGCCCCGATTCGCTGTCGCTGCCCATTGCCTATTTTCACATTGATACATTGCTGATTAACTACAATTTTGCGAGAGACTTGAACGAACAGATCACACGCAAACAGGAAAATGCCCGCGCCAACCTGACACAGCAAATGCGAAATCTGGAATCGGAAGTCAACGAATTCAGATACAAGGCACAAAACGGTGCATTCCTTACGCAAGCGAGAGCCGAACAGGAACAAGAACGCCTGATGAGAAAACAGCAAGACATTCAGATGCTTGAACAAAAACTTACGCAGGACCTGCTCGAAGAAAACCAGCAGATGAACGAACAACTCCGCGATACCATCATGCATCATCTCAAGGAATACAACAAGGACAAGAAATATCACGTGATCATCAGCAGCGATGCCACCAATCCGATTTTTCTTGCCGACGAAGGGTATAACATTACCGGAGAAGTGGTTGAATATCTGAACAAAAAATGGTCGGGCAAAACGAACGGCAACAATTGATTTGAATCAATAATCCCGATGTCGTACAAGGGCAAACTCAGGCTTGCTCCTGTACGGCATTGATTCGAAAATTAGCCGGCATGCCTGCTGCCGTATTTCACAATTAATTGTCCAAATATCACGGGAATTCATCCGCAGAAAAGGAATAGCATATTACTTCTCTCTTCGCCACACAGACGAAGCATATAATTGCAACAGTGCAGCAATCAGCAGAAACACAACCCATTCGTTTCGCAGCATAAACATAAATACGGAAGCCGTAATCATCAGGATTCCGGCAAACACATTCATCCGGTTCAGACGCCGCAGACGGAAATGCGACTCGCGCGGAACGGTCATGTAACAAACGGTGATTCCTGCCGATCCTACCGCAAAAAAATAAGGTGCATATTCCCAATAACTTGTATACATGACGGCGCCTACCAGCACCATTGCGCCCGATATGACAAACAGGAAGGTTCGTGTCTGTTGATTCATTTGTCTACAATGATAAAAATATCTTCACCCGGTTTCTTCATAAAAAACTCCTCGCGCGCATAACGTTCCATACGCTCCTTGTTTGCACGCAAATCGTCCAGTTTCTTCTGATTGACCTCCACTTCTTTCCGGTAGTACCGTATTTCTCTTTCCAGTTCGCGAATTTTCTCCTCGTACTTGTATCGCACGTAAAGATTACTGTCACCCACCGTAAACGTAATCAGTAGAAACACAATCGTTACCAGCCAATATTTGTTCAGCCGGGATATATACTTGCCGAAAAAATTTCCAATTTGCAACATAATCCGTAGCAATGTTTTTTGCAAATGTACAAAAAAATTCATTACCTTTGTCCGAAGGAAAAAAATTATGGACAATTATATTGTTTCTGCAAGAAAATACCGGCCGACGACGTTCGAAAGTGTTGTGGGGCAGAAATCGCTGACCACCACTTTGAAAAATGCCATTCAGCGGAACAGGCTGGCACATGCCTACCTGTTTTGCGGACCTCGCGGGGTAGGCAAGACATCGTGTGCGCGTATCTTCGCGAAAACGATTAACTGCATGAACCTGAGTGACAGCGGAGAAGCCTGCAACGAATGTGAGTCGTGCATATCATTCAACGAACAGCGCTCGCTCAATATTCATGAGCTGGACGCGGCATCGAACAACTCGGTGGACGGCATTCGTTTACTGACCGAGCAGGTGCGGATTCCACCACAACTGGGCAAATACAAAATATACATTATAGACGAGGTACACATGCTCAGTACCAGCGCTTTTAATGCATTTCTGAAAACGCTCGAAGAACCGCCTTCGCATGCCATTTTTATCCTTGCTACTACGGAAAAGCAGAAACTGATCGCAACGATACTTTCGCGATGCCAGATATACGATTTTGCACGCATCACTACGGCCGATATGGTTGAACACCTGCAATTTGTAGCCTCGCGCGAAAGCGTCGTCGCCGAACCGGAAGCATTGAACGTCATCGCTCTGAAAGCCGACGGCGGCATGCGGGACGCACTTTCCATTTTCGACCAGATTGCCAGCTACACAGGCGGAAACATCACTTATCAGTCGGTGATAGAAAACCTGAATGTGCTCGATTATGAATACTATTTCCGCATCACGGACGTCATACTCAAAGGCGAAGTGCGCAACGGCATGTTGATACTCAACGAGATTTTAGAAAAAGGATTTGACGGACAGAATATTATCACCGGACTTGCATCACATTTCAGAGATTTGCTCGTCTGCAAGGACGAAAGTACGCTTGTCCTGTTCGAAATGGGCGCATCCATTCGCGACCGTTACAGGCTCATTTCGAAACAATGCGCCGAACAGTTGCTTTATCAAGCGATTGCGCTGGCCAACGATTGTGACTTGAAGTATCGCGAAAGTCGCAACAAACGGTTATTGCTGGAGTTGACATTGATCCGGCTCTGTCAGCTGACGACGGTCGACGGCGCCCAGCCACCTGAAGAAAAAAAAAAGCAAATACAACCCATAGTTGAGGCGTCGACGGTTCCGGCAACGCCCCGGATAGCGGCAAGCGAAATTGTCCCTGAAATCCAGCAAGTTGCAAAACCGGCCACTTTGCCGACACCAACACAGGGCATAACGAATCATCGCCCCCAAAGCACATCTATAAACCTGATATTGAATGATCAACACCCTGTATATCAAGCTGCTGAACATAAAGCCGAATCCACGGAAATACCTTTCAGTACCGAAGATCTGATTCGCTGCTGGGACGAATATGCCGCAAATGTACCCGAACAAAAAGGGCATCTGAAAAATACGATGATGAACTGCAAACCTGTCTTAAAGAACAACTTTCTGTTCGAAATTGCCGTGCACAACCCTACCCAGAAAGACGAACTGGTAAGCGAAAGCGCCGACATCCTGAAAGAATTACGTACTCAGCTAAAAAACAGCCGCATACAACTACGGGTCGTCATCGACGAAACGAACGAAAAAAAACTGGCTTATACGGCAACTGAAAAATACGAATATCTCGCGGAGGTAAACAGGTACTTACTCACCCTAAAAGACGAATTTGACCTGATAACCAATTAAATGCCCCTATATCAGTCGAACAGCGGATGTTCGACTTTTTCGTCCAGAAGCGCCAGAGCGATGACTTCGGAAATATCGCTCACATAATGAAATTCAAGCCCTTCCAGATAGACGGTTTTTATCTCGTCCACATCCTTACGGTTCTCTTCCGAGAGGAGTATTTCCTTGATACCGGCGCGTTTGGCTGCAAGAATTTTCTCCTTGATTCCGCCAACGGGAAGCACTTTGCCACGCAGGGTGATTTCGCCCGTCATGGCAAGGTTACTGCGGACTTTCCGCTGTGTGAAAATGGATGCCAGCGAAGTGACCATTGTCACGCCCGCGCTGGGACCGTCTTTGGGAATCGCGCCTTCCGGTACATGAATATGCACGTTCCAATTCTCGAAACGGTCTTCACCGATGCCCAACTGCGCGGCATGCGCATGCACATACTCCAATGCCAAAACGGCAGATTCTTTCATGACATCGCCCAAATTGCCTGTAATCGTCAGTTTCGAACCCTTGCCCCGGCTCAGACTGGATTCGACGAACAGAATTTCGCCGCCTACAGCCGTCCAGGCCAATCCCGTCACTACACCCGCATACTGGTTACCCTGATATTTGTCACGCGTATATTCCTTTGCACCAAGATATTCTTTCAGACTGTCCGCCTGAATAACTTCGGGAATCGCTTCATCCGAAGCAAGTTTGCGCGCCATCTTGCGCATAATTTTGCCGATCTTCTTTTCCAGTTCGCGGACACCGCTTTCACGCGTGTAGGATTCGACGATTTCGCGAACGGCCTTACGGTGGAACTTTATCTGGCCACGAAGAATACCGTGTGCATCCATTTGCTTTGGAATAAGATGCTTAATTGCAATTTCCACTTTTTCTTCAATGATGTATCCGCTGACTTCAATCAGTTCCATACGGTCCAGCAACGGTTGTGAAACCGTAGCCAGATTATTGGCTGTGGCAATAAACAACACTTTGCTCAAGTCGTAATCAATATCAAGATAGTTGTCATGAAACGTGCTATTTTGTTCGGGATCAAGAACTTCAAGTAAAGCCGAAGCCGGATCGCCCTTGAAATCGTTCCCGACCTTGTCTATCTCGTCCAGAATAAACACCGGATTCGAGGTGCCCGCCTTTTGCAGGTTATGAATAATACGGCCCGCCATTGCACCGATGTAAGTCCTTCTGTGTCCGCGTATTTCTGCTTCGTCATGTAAACCGCCCAACGAAACGCGCACATATTTTCTGTTCAGCGCCTCGGCAATCGATTTACCCAGCGAGGTCTTGCCTACACCCGGCGGTCCATACAGACAAAGTATCGGCGAGCGCAGATCCTTTTTCAGTTTCAACACCGCAAGGTGCTCAATGATACGGTCTTTCACCTTTTCCATGCCGTAATGGTCCCGATCCAAAATCCGCTGCGCGCGGTTCAGATTGAAATTATCTTTGCTGTATGTAGTCCATGGAAGTGATATAATTGTCTGAACGTATTGGAATTGCATGGAATAATCGGGCGACTGGGGATGCAGTCTCTCCAATTTGCCCAACTCTTTCTCGAAAACTTCCGCCACATCCTTCGCCCATTTCTTTTTGGCCGCTTTTTCGCGAAAAACCTTAATCTCCATATCGTTGATATTCCCACCCAATTCTTCCTGAATGGCTTTGATCTGCTGCTGGAGAAAGTATTCCTTCTGCTGCTTGTTGATATCTTCGTGGGCTTTCATCTGAATGGAAGCTTTCAATTCAATCAATTGATATTCACGATTCAACAGAAACAGCAAATGATATGCGCGATCTTTCAGATCGTTGATGGACAGCAGTTCCTGCCTTTCCATCGACTGGGTAATCAGATTGCAGCACGAAAAGTTGATCAGATAAAGTTGATTCTGATTGTTCCGTATCGAAAAAATCAAATCTTTCGGAGGATCGCCCGATGCAATCAACATTTTGATAGTAAGGTCTTTGATTGTAGAAACCAATGCTTCAAATTCCCGGTCGTTCTTTCGTGGAAAGTTGTCTTCCAGCAACGAAATGCGTCCTACCATGAAAGGCTCCGATTCGGTCAATTCATGCAGCAGAAAACGTTTCTTTCCCTGCAAAATCACCGTCGTCGAGCCATCCGGCAGCTCCAGTACGCGAAGAATTTCAGCCACCACGCCGATATTATACAAATCTGGAAATGAAGGATCTTCCGTTTCTGTGTCTTTCTGGCAAGTCACGCCTATCATCAGTTTGCGATGGGTCGCTTCCCGTATCAGCCGCATCGACTTGGCACGTCCGATGATCACCGGCATGGCTACGCCGGGAAACAAAACCATGTTGCGCAAAGGAAGAATAGGCAACTCATCCCCTACTTTATCAATGCCTTCAAGAAAATCGTCATCCTTGTCGCACTCCATCAAGATAGGCATCACGATGCCTACCGCCTCATTTATATCGTCATAATTGTCTGCCAAATACAATGTTCCAGATTTTTTCATATCCATACGGAAATATACACTACAAATTAAGTGCCAAAGTTACTACTTTTACGGAAAAAGTCATTAATTTTGGCGATGTTATCGGAAAATAAAATGAAATAGCGACATGTCGAACCCCTATTTCCGCTTCAAACGATTTACAATATGGCACGACAAATGCGCCATGAAAGTAGGTACCGACGGCACATTGCTCGGTGCATGGGTCGACGTGTCTTCATGCCGTACCGTATTAGATATAGGTACGGGAACAGGGCTTGTCGCACTGATGATTGCACAGCGCGGAAGCTATGCGGTGATCGACGCCGTCGAAACGGATGCGGACACATGCCGACAAGCGACGGAAAACGTTTCGGTATCGCCCTTCGCACAACAAATCCACATCCATCATGCTTCTTTTCAGGAATTTGTAAACACAGTCCGCCATCCGTACGATTTAATCGTTTCCAATCCACCCTACTTCGTGAAGTCGCTCAAATGCCCTGAATCCAAACGAAATATCGCCCGCCATAACGACGAATTGTCATTGGCCGTCCTGCTTGCGAAAAGCCGTCGCATATTGGCGCCCAAAGGACGTATTGCGCTCATTCTTCCATTCCTGCATCAGGAAGAAGCATGTCGGCATGCGGCGCAAAACAACCTTCATTGTGTGCGCCAAATGCATGTGATTCCCGTCGAAGGCGCACAGCCGAAACGATTGTTGATAGAATTTTCGCCGCAACCGCATCTTCCGATACAAACCGACACGCTGATCCTCGAACACATAAATCATCGGCGTACGGAGGCATACAAGACATTGGTCAAAGACTTCTATCTGGACTGACAACGCCTCTTTTTTTCGGCCTTTCACCACCAAATAACAATGTTTTATATCTATTCAGCATTTTTAATGTCGAATAAATTGCTCAATATTCAAATATAATATGAAAATCCCATTTTTTTTTCTACTTTTGCATCTGATTTTACGTAATAACAATAAATCAGTATGCATCCCAAACGGAAGGGAACGAAGGTGAAGATGCATGAACCAAGTGAGAATTAAAACAAAATGAAACTATTACAAGAAAAATTAGCAAAATATGACCTTCTCCAGCAAGCTCGGGAAGCGAAGGAAGCGGGAATATATCCCTATTTCCGCCCTATTGAGAGCGATCAGGATACGGAGGTAATTATTTATGGCAAAAAGGTGCTGATGTTTGGATCTAATGCCTATCTGGGTTTAACGAACCATCCCAAAGTGAAGGAAGCGGCCATTGAAGCCACGCGCAAATATGGTTCGGGATGCGCCGGCTCGCGCTATCTCAATGGCACGCTGGATCTGCATATCCAGCTGGAAAAACGATTGGCCGAATTTGTAGGCAAAGATGATGTCATCATCTATCCTACAGGTTTCCAGGTAAATTTGGGTGTCGTTTCCTGCCTGACAGGGCGTGAAGATTACATCCTCTGGGACGAACTGGATCATGCATCCATCATTGAAGGACATCGACTGTCATACTCTACCAAGCTAAAATACAGGCATAACGACATGGATTCGCTGGAAAAGCAACTGCAAAAATGCGGCGAAAACAAAATCAAACTGATCGTAGTCGACGGTGTCTTCAGCATGGAAGGCGATATTGTCAAATTGACTGAAATAGTGCAGCTTGCAAAAAAATACAATGCCACCGTCATGGTAGACGAAGCCCACGGAATCGGCGTACTCGGGCGACAGGGACGTGGTACGTGCGACCATTTCGGCGTGACGGACGATGTCGACCTGATTATGGGAACATTCAGTAAATCACTGGCTTCGATAGGCGGCTTTATTGCATCGGACTATGAAGTCATCAACTACCTCCGCCACTATTCGCGACCCTACATGTTCAGTGCAAGCAGCACACCCGCAGCCACCGCTGCCGCATCCGCTGCCCTCGACATTATGATCAGTGAACCTGAACGCATTGAACATCTTTGGAAACTCACGCATTATGCACTGGACGGATTCCGCCGGATGGGCTGCGAAATAGGACATACCGAAACGCCTATCATCCCGCTGTTTATACGCGACAACTCGCTTACCTTTCTGATTGTAAAGGAATTATTCGAGGCCGGCATATTCGTGAATCCGGTTGTGGCGCCTGCCGTGGCCCCACAGGACACTTTAATACGGTTCTCGCTGATAGCGACCCATACCTTTGAACAGTTGGATTTTGCAATGAATACCATTCAGGACATATTCATTAAGCATCATTTGCTTAACAAGTGATCTACGATGGATTTCGTACAAAACACAAACGGTTGCTGCGCGCTGCGCAAGAACGGATGTTCCAAAGCTTGTTGCAATAAACTGAATACATACAACTGGTTATGCGATATCGAGGAGGCCGGGTTAGCTACTGATTTTGTCGAAGTCCAATTTAAAAACACGCGCAAGGGCTATTTTCTAAACGAAGCGAAGATTCCGCTGGAAAAGGGGCATATCGTCGCCGTGGAAGCCGGACCGGGACACGACATCGGGATGGTGACGTTGACGGGAAAACTGGTGCTGGCACAGATGCGCAAGATGCGATATCGCCACGACCAGGACGCGAAAAAGGTATATCGTATTGCCAAACAATCAGATATAGATAAATACAACGAGGCCAAAGCGAGGGAACACGAAACGATGATTCGCTCGCGTCAGATTGCGTCCGACCTGGGCCTGGGCATGAAGATCGGTGATGTGGAATATCAGGGGGACGGGAATAAAGCCATCTTCTACTACATTGCTGATGAGCGCGTTGATTTCAGACAGCTCATTAAGGTGCTGGCAGAAACGTTCAAAGTGCGCATCGAAATGAAGCAGATCGGCGCACGTCAGGAAGCGGGACGAATCGGAGGAATCGGCCCGTGCGGGCGTGAACTCTGCTGTTCGTCGTGGATGACAAATTTCGTATCCGTTGCAACGGATGCGGCCCGTTTTCAGGATATTTCAATGAACCCGCAAAAACTGGCGGGACAATGTGCCAAGCTGAAATGCTGCTACAACTACGAGGTCGATGCATACATGGAAGTCCATAAACAATTGCCTTCGCGCAAAATCCCTCTGGAAACGCAGGACAACACCTATTTCCATTTCAAAACAGACATCCTGAAAAAAGAAATTTCTTATTCAACAGATAAAGTGATTGGTGTCAACATGAAAACCATCACCGCGGAACGGGCTTTCGAAATTATCAACCTGAACCGAAAAGGAATTAAACCTGCCACACTGGAACCGGAAGCCACTGCAAAACAGGAGTCAAAAAAAATGGAATCACACGATATTCTGGAAGATAGCGTAAGTCGTTTCGATCCGATGAAAAAGAAAAAGAAGAAAAAAGGGAAAGTACATAAAAACAATCCGCATCACGAAGGTAAACAACATGTGCAGGCAAAAGTCGCCCGCAACACGTAAAAAATGCTGTGAAATGAATGCCGCAAGATATGGAATATTACTGATTTGCTGCTTGTCAGCAGGCTGTTTTTCTTGCTCTCAATCATTTTTTTACGATCAATATCAGATGGTAGAAGGAGCTTGGGAAAAGGAAAAGGAATTTTACTTTACATACAATATTGACGACAATACGGCACACTACAATCTATACATCAATGTGCGCAACAACAATTTTTATCCCTACCAGAATCTTTGGCTTTTTTGCGCTGAAGAGCAGCCAGTCGGTCCTATCCGGCGCGATACGGTGGAATGTTTGTTGGCGGATGATTTCGGAAAATGGTATGGTACAGGCGTTTCCATCTTTCACCTGACCATTCCGATACGTACCCGCTATATTTTTCCGCACAAGGGACAGTATACTTTTTGCCTCAGACAAGGGATGAGAAACAGTCGGCTGAAAGGAATTGAAGAAATCGGACTAACCATCGAAAAACTCGATTAACGCACTTCCTTGCTTCCGGCATCTATCCGTAAAAATATGAATAAAAGGATAGTAAAGCCCCAAAGCGAAGATCCGCCATAGCTGAAGAACGGCAATGGAATACCGATTACAGGCGTCAGTCCCATCACCATCCCGATGTTGATCAGCACATGGAAAAAGAAAATAGAGGCCACACTATACCCATATACGCGTCCAAACGTCGTGCTTTGTCGCTCTGCCAAAATGATCAGCCGTATGATAAGCGCTCCGAAAAGCCCCAATACCAGCAGTGAACCCCAAAAGCCGAACTCTTCCCCTATCGTGCAGAAAATGAAATCGGTATCCTGCTCGGGCACATATTTTAACTTGGTCTGCGTACCATTCAGGAAGCCTTTGCCCAAAAATCCACCCGAACCGATGGCAATCTTGGACTGGTTCACATTATAACCGGCTCCCGCAGGATCATCCTCCAATCCCAACGCCACCTTGATACGCATCTGCTGATGAGGTTCCAGTACATCTTCAAATACATAATCGATTGAATACATGAAACTCAACGAAAGCACGGCAAACAGGGAAATCAGCACATAATGCCATATCAGATTCTTAACTGCCATAAAGACAAGAAACAGCGCAATGACACCGATAAGCCCGACTACAATCCACACAAAATTGATAGGGATGAACAGCGAGGCAATGAAACCTGCCAGCAAAGCCAGCACCACCAAATACAGAATCACACGCATTGCAATCTTGTCACGGCGAATAAGATATGTCATAAAAAGCATTATAAGGAGAACTAACAATGAAACAATCAGCTCGCCTGCAGGCGTATTATTTGCAATCATATCATTGCCTAACTTCAATACAATCACAAGAAAAACCACGGCGCACACGCTTGCCAACAGGATAAATCCCGACATTCCTTCGCGATAAAGCATCAGCGCAAATGCAAGGTAAACCAGCGCCGAACCGGTTTCTTTTTGCATCAGAATGCATCCCATCGGTATGAGAACAAGCAGACACACCATTATGATTTTTCTGATTGTGAGCAAATTAAAATTATAACTATTCATAAACTTGGCCAATGCCAGCGCCGTGGCGAACTTGGCAAATTCAGCAGGCTGCACACGTATCGGACCCATCACCAGCCATGAATGCGAACCTTTGATATCGGGGGCAACAAAAATTGTAATAAACAATACCACAAGGATTAATCCGTATATCGGGTATGAAAACGTTTCGAAAAAATCCTTATCCAACATCAAAATCACAAACACAAGTGCAAACGACGAAGCAATCCATATCAACTGCGAGCCGGGACGTCCCGAAGGATCGAACAGGCCTGCCGTGTCGAACTCATAGCTGGCGCCACAGATGCTCAACCAGCCTGCCGCAATCATCAGCACGTATAATCCAATCGTCATCCAATCAACGGACAGCCATACATATGATTTTCTATCGTACATTGAATGGCAATATTACTCTGTTAATAATATCCGTTTCCAAATATTTCGTTTCCGGCCGGACTTCGCCGTAGAAATACCTCTCCAACATCAGCCGCGCAATCGGTATGGCAATCGTGGCGCCAAAACCGCCATTTTCCACATACACCGAAATGGCAATCTTCGGATCTTTATACGGCGCAAAACTCATGCATGCCGAATGATCTTTTCCCTGTGAATTTTCTACCGTACCGGTTTTTCCACACACTTCTATATCTCTCAGATTAAGCCCCATGCACGTGCCATGCAATACCGAGCCACGCATACCTTCGGCAATCGTTTCATAATGTGCACGGTCGATGGTCGTCTGTTTTTTATGTGTGTAAAGCGTATCCAGCACATCATTTTCAATTTCCTTCACCACGTGAGGAACAATATAATGTCCTCTGTTTGCAATGGTTGCCGCCAGATTGCATATCTGCAGCGGGGTCGTCGATATCTCGCCCTGCCCGATCGCGATCGAAATGATTGTACTGGAGTACCAGCGACGTTTGTTTACATTGTCATAAAATTTACTGTCAGGCACATATCCTTTATTTTCACCGGGCAGATCAATCCCCAGCCTGTTGCCGTATCCCATCGAAACCATGTGATTTCGCCATGCACCGTAAGCCTCCTGTATCGTCGGATAGAACTTTCTGTTGTCCAGCATGTCATGCAGCCCCCAGCAAAAATAGGAATTACAGGAGGTCGCCAGTGCCGTTATCAGATTGAGCGGAGACACATGTCCGTGGCAAGCCGGTTTGCCGCCACGGAACGTATACCCGTGCGCACATGTATACATCTTGTCCCGCGTGATCACATCTTCCTGCAGAAACACAAGCCCCTGCGCCGGTTTGTAGGTTGAGCCGGGCGAATAGTGGCTCATAATCGAACGGTCGAACAGCGGCTTTTGCGGATTGCTCTCCAGCGCTGCATAATTCTGTCCGCGCTGCCTGCCTACCAGTATGCCGGGATCGTACGACGGCGACGAAACCAGACACAGCACTTCGCCTGTAGACGGCTCAATCACCACGATACTGCCCTTTTTATTTTTCATCAATGCCTCGCCATACGCCTGAAGATCAATATCTATAGCCAGTTTTATATTCTTCCCCGATACGGGAATCACATCCTGGCGACCATTTTCATATTTGCCTTGAATACGCCCGTGCACGTCGCGCAGCAATACTTCAATACCTTTTTCGCCCCGCAACACGTGTTCATACGAATTTTCCACACCCGAACGCCCTGAATAATCGCCACGAGTATAATACTTGTCATTTTCAATGTCTTTACGATTGACTTGACCGATATTCCCCAGCAGCAAAGCGGCATTCGGATAGCCGTATTCACGGATGGTACGATTCTGGATGTAAAACCCCGGAAACTTGTAGAGTTTTTCCTGAAACACACCGTATTCATTTGTAGACAGCTGGCTCATAAATTCCTGAGGCACATACGAGGAGTATCCCGGATTCAGCTTCCGGTCCTTGATGTCATTGATTCGCTTGATGAAAAACTCTTTCGTGATGCCGAGCGTATGGCAGAAATCGAGGGTATCAAATGCATTGATCTCCCTCATAATCAGCATAACATCGTATGCCGGCTGGTTGTAGACCAGCAATTTTTCGTTCCGGTCATAAATGACGCCCCGTGCGGGATAGAGTGTTTTTTTTAGAAAAGCATTACTGTCTGCCCAACCTTTATACTCATCGTCAATGATTTGCAGATAAAACAAACGTACTGCAAAAATCAAAAGGACGAAAACCACCGAAGCGATAATCACATATCGCCTCTCTTCATACACATATTTCCGTTTAGATTGCCTCATGTCGCCGAAGGATATTGAAAGATTCCAGAATAAATATACATAATGACGTCATAATCACACTCGTAATGATACGAAGCGTCAAAAATAGCGGATCGAAAAGCGACAGCGATTCTATCAGAAACAGCGTGACATGATGCAGGATCACGATGGAAAGCACCAGCCGGATATATGCACCGCGCCCCAGTAGCCGGGACGAAGGCGTACCTTCTTCAGGCATCTCACGTTCGGTATAGACGTTCATCAACGGCTCGCGAAAGAAACCGGCCAGCGTACACGCCGCCGCATGCAACCCTAATGTATTTGTAAACATATCAATAGCCAGTCCAAGCAAAAATGAAATGACAATTATCTGCGAACGCGTGATATTGGTGGGGATCTTGACAATCACATAAACGTACAGAAACAGCGTAGTGACCCCGAACAGATGCAGATTATTCAGCAGCAGAACCTGCAATGATGTAAAAATCAAAAAATTGACGACTATTTTGAATATGTTCTTAATCATTTCTTCTTGCTTCCCGTTCGACCATCACTCGTTCTTTCCAATATGTGTTATTCAATATTCGCACTACTTTCAATCGCTGAAAATCAGTTGCTAATTTTATTTTTAACGAATAAAAGTTATGTGCGCGATTGTCGTCCAATTCGGCAACCGTCCCCACGATTACGCCGGGGGGAAATACGGCCGAATAACCGCTTGTCACCACAGTATCTCCTTCCTGAAATTCGGCATGAAGCGGCAATTCCTCCAGATTGGCATACTGCACGTCACGCCCGTCCCACGAGAGTGAACCGTAATAATCGCCTTTATATAACTTGCAACTAATCTTGGACTTGGGATTCAATATCGGCATGACGACCGAAAAATGTTCACCGACGGTAGACACAATCCCTACTATGCCGTAAATAGATACCACGCCCATATCCTCGGTAACACCGTCTTTCGCGCCTCTGTCGAGGGTCATATAATTTAAATATCCTGATATGCTGTTGTTTACTACCTGTGCCGTGATGTAACTGAATTCGGCTGAGCCGGTCTCCACCATAAGGCTGTCGAACGGGAGTGTATTGGCTTTCAAGGTTTGTATCTGCCGCTGAAGATCAATCACTTCCATTTCGAGCATACTGTTTCGCTCAAACAGGATTTTGTTGTCTTCACGCAATTTGATGTAGGACGCTCCGTAATTGTATATGGAAACGACATGCCCGACAACGGTATTTGCCGAACTGAAGAACACATTTCGATGGTACGAATTGTAACGGTATAAAAACGTCACCGCTATGACCTCGCACAGGATAAAAACAAACCAATGCCTCTTCCTGAAAAGAAATTCAAGCAGTCTTTGCATAGTCGTAAAAATATACACAATATCGGCGTATCCGGCATTTCCGTATCGAATGAAATACGCAACAGACCGAATTTAATTCGCCGGAACTCACTTAATCAGGAACTTGAACTTGTCAATATTCTTCAAGGCAATGCCTGTTCCCTTGGCCACGGCATGCAACGGGTCGTCGGCCACGTGGAACCGGATGTTGATCTTGTCGGTGAAGCGTTTGGCCAGACCTCGCATCAGCGCGCCACCGCCTGCCAGATAAATTCCATTCTTCACAATATCCGCATACAGTTCGGGAGGCGTCTGCTCCAGCGCACTCAGAATGGCCACTTCCATCTTCGAAATGGATTTGTCCAGGCAATGTGCAATCTCCTGATACGAAATGGGCACTTCCATCGGAAGCGCCGTCATCTGGTTCGGGCCGTGCACGACGTAATCTTCCGGCGGATTTTCGAGCGACGTCAACACCGAACCCACGTTGATTTTAATCAATTCTGCCGTACTCTCACCCACTTTCATATTATGCTGTCGACGCATATATTCCATAATATCAGCCGTCAAGTCGTCGCCTGCAATGCGAATGGACTTGTTCGAAACGATGCCGCCCAGCGAGATGACGGCAATTTCCGTCGTCCCGCCGCCGATATCCACAATCATATTTCCTTCAGGCGCTTCAATATCCAGACCGATACCCAGCGCAGCCGCCATCGGTTCATATATCATATATACTTCGCGGCCACCGGCATGTTCCGACGAATCGTGTACGGCACGCATCTCGACTTCCGTACTTCCCGACGGGATACAGACCACGATTCGCAACGGCGGCGAAAACCAGCGATTCTTGAAATGAATCATCTTGATCAAGCCGCGGATCATCTGTTCGGCTGCATAAAAATCAGCAATCACGCCATCGCGCAAAGGTCTGATTGTCCGTATATTTTCATGGGTCTTCCCATGCATTTGGCGAGCCTGCTCCCCCACAGCGAGCACTTTATCCGTCCGACGGTCCAATGCCACCACAGATGGCGCATCTACTACAATCTTACCGTCGCATACAATAATCGTGTTTGCCGTACCCAAATCGATCGCAATTTCTTGTGTAAAGGAAAATAATCCCATATCGCAATATATTTATTTTTAATGTTTAAAATGTCTTATCCCGGTTTTCACCATACTCATACCGTGCGCATTACAATAGGCGGTCGAAAGATCGTCCTTGACGGATCCGCCCGGCTGGATAACGGCAGTAATTCCCGCCTTGTCTGCTATTTCGACGCAATCGGGAAACGGGAAAAATGCATCCGAGGCCATCACGGCGCCTTTCAGGTCGAAACCGAACGACACGGCTTTCTCGATGGCTTGTTTCAGGGCGTCGACACGCGACGTCTGCCCTACTCCGCTTGCACATAATTGTCTGTTTTTCACCAGTGTGATGGCATTCGATTTGCTGTGTTTCACTACTTTGCCGGCAAATAGCAGGTCGGCTGTTTCCCGTTCGTCGGGTGTTTTTTCCGTCATCGGTTCCAGTCCGGCAACCGTCTGAATGCTCAAATCCCTGTCTTGCACCAGTACGCCATTCAGCAGTGAACGGTATTGCCGTGCCTGCAACATGCTTTTTTTCCGCAGCAGAATGATGCGGTTTTTCTTCTGTTTCAAGACTTCAAGTGCTTCAATCGTGTAGTCGGGCGCAATAATCACTTCGAAAAAAATCCTGTTTATTTCTTCAGCGACATTATTGTCTATCAAACTGTTAGCAACAAATATGCCTCCATAAGCCGAAACAGGATCGCCGGCCAGCGCATCGTGCCACGCCTCGAGCACGGTTGGGCGCGAAGCTATGCCGCACGCATTGTTATGCTTCAGCACGGCGAATGTAACTTCGTCAAATTCATCGATCAGCGATACGGCGGCATCAATATCGAGCAGGTTGTTGTACGATATTTCCTTGCCATGCAACCGGTCGAACAAGTCGTCGAAACGACCGTAGAAAATGCCATCCTGATGCGGATTCTCGCCGTACCGCAATTTCATCGGATGGTTCACGGCAAGACGAAATGCGGAACGGGCTTCTTCGTCGAAATAACCGAATATCGAAGAGTCGTATGCCGACGAAACGGCAAAGGCTTCTTTCGCAAACCACCGGCGTTCTTCGAGCGTCGTCTGCGCACCCTTTTCTTCCAGGATCTGCATGAACGGTGCGTACTGCGCCTTCGAGGCGATAATCACTACATCCTTAAAGTTTTTGGCTGCCGCACGTATGAGGGAGATGCCGCCGATATCAATTTTTTCGATCACCCCAGCCTCGTCCGCACCCGATGCGACAGTATCTTCAAATGGATACAAATCCACGATAACAAGGTCGATTTCAGGTATATCATAATGGAGTGCCTGTTCCTGATCAGTGGTATTGTCGCGGCGATTCAATATTCCGCCGAAAATTTTGGGATGCAGCGTTTTCACTCTTCCGCCCAAAATGGACGGATAACCGGTCAGGTCTTCTACCGCACGGCAGGGTATACCAAGCGATTCGATATAGGTCATTGTGCCTCCTGTCGAGATAAACATCACTCCTTCACTGTGAAGTTTTTTTATTGTCGCATCCAAACCGTCTTTGTGATATACAGAAACAAGCGCACGCTTTATTTGTTTTTCTATCGTCATCCGGATATAGTCTTTTTATTCACGCACAAAAATACTGATTTATTTTAAATTGACACATAACCGGATAGATAAAATTCTTTCTTCAGGCGAAATGTAGAGCAAAAAATGATTAAATAAAGTATATAAATGAATGCGACAGATTGAAAAAACACTTTCCCTCCGCATACAAATCATTTATACTTATATGATTAATGCGTATTTTGTTAAAAATAACTTCTTATAGAGTTTTTTGCGCATACGCGTAAAAAAACGTTCTAAATTTAGAACCGTTACATATAATGTGCGGAAACGGAGGTTTTGCACCGGGATGTGGCGGGGCATCCGTACCGGTCGGTTAACGGTAGAGTTCTTCCTGCGTTTTTTTCGAGGTTTTGCGAAAGAGGAATTCTTCCATGAATCCCAGACCGTAGCCGGTCAACTGGGTGTAGGCGGCGGCAACGGAGACGATGGCGATAGCCGGTTTTCCGTTTTTCAACAGTGAATCGGTAAAAAGCAGTGCCGCATAGCATGCCGGAAGGAATAGAAACCATCCGTTCATAAAAATCACGCTCAGCACGATGAGCAGCAAATGTCCCAGGACGAAAAATACGGGCAGCAGATGTACTGTTTTCAGCGAGCCTTTGTGGATACGGTGCAACAAAACCCGTCCTTGACCAAAGGTTTTTACCTGACGAAAAAACTTCCCAAAGGTCATTCTGCGCTTGTGAAACACGTATGCGTCCCTGAAGAGCAGAGTGTTGTATCCTGCCGCTCTGATCCTGATGCTTAAATCCATGTCTTCACCAATCATGTTCCGGTAGCCGCCGACGGTCAGGAATACGTCTTTGGAGATACCCATGTTGAACGAACGGGGCGAAAATCTGTCCGCATGACGGGTACCGCCGCGGATGCCTCCCGTGGTAAAGAACGATGTCATTGAATAGCTGATTGCTTTCTGCAGGCCGGAAAACGATACATCGGCACAGTCGGGACCTCCGTAGCAGTCGACGTAGCTGTTTTCGAGGTTTTTCCTCACGGTAGCGATATAGTCGGGAGGCATGATGCAGTCGGAATCGAAGATGATGAAATAGTTTCCGCACGCATGTTTCATACCAAAATTGCGCGTGTCGCTTCGTCCCGAATTGGGTTTGAAAAAATATCTCAGGTTCAGACGGTCTTCGAAGCGACGACAAATCTGGCTGCACGGAACGGAGGAGCCGTCGTCGATAATAATCGTCTCGAAAGCCGTATCCGTCTGGCGGCTCAGACTTTCCAATAATTCCTGTACCTCGTCCGGCCGGTTATACACCGGAACTATCACAGAAAAAGCCATGTTCATATCCACAATTTTTTTTTGAACTGCAAATGTAATCTTTTTTTTGCATACTCCGGACATTCGAGTATGCGTCGGGTGCAAAAAAACGTCGGAAAAGTTTGCCGTTTCGAGGAATTTCATGTTTTGCCATCGGTGATGCAGGGTGCGATTCATCATGCAGTACT
>JAIRYD010000078.1 GCA_031267935.1 Tannerella sp. | reverse complement strand
GGTTATGGAAATAGCGTCCTTCGGACTTGGGCTTACCGGTATGGAATTTGTTTCAGTGCGTAACATCAGTTACTTAAGTAGAAATTATCCCTTTCGGGTGAAGAATGGGATTCGAACCCACGACCCTTGGAACCACAATCCAATGCTCTAACCTACTGAGCTATCCTCACCATATTGGCAGGAAAAAACCGTGCGTTTTTCCCTGCCGTCAAAAAACGGGGCAAAGATAGTACTTTTTTTTATTTTGCAAATGAATTACCGTGAAAATCTTTGTACGGATGCAAATTGTATGGTTGCCGTTCCCGTTCGCGCTACAGTCTCAGCGCCCTGCGGAATCGCGAGATGAAATCGGCCGCCTCGTCCTGCGTCAGACAGAGCGGTGGCAGGAGGCGGATGGTATTGGGAGCTGCCACGCCGGTGAACACCTTCTCTTCGAAAAGCAGTCTGTGGCGTAACTCCTTGATGGAATCGGTAAAATCGATACCGATCATCAACCCCTTGCCGCGTATCTCGCAAATACCGGGAATCCCGCTCAGCTCGTCTTTCAGATATGTACCGATGCGGGCGGCATTTGCGATCAGCTGTTCCTTTTCCATGATGTCCAGCACGGCGATGGCGGCCGCGCAGGCGAGATGATTGCCGCCGAACGTTGTGCCCAGCATGCCGTAGAAAGGTTTGAACATCGGACTGATAAGCACGGCGCCCATGGGAAAGCCGTTGGCGATGCCCTTGGCTACGGTGATGATGTCGGGGCGGATGTCGGCATACTGATGCGCAAAAAACTTTCCGCTACGTCCGTATCCGGATTGTATCTCGTCCAGAATCAGGCAGGCGTCGTATTGCGTGCAGAGGTTGCGCAGTGATTTAAGAAACGCATCGTCCGGCAGTTGGATGCCACCGACGCCCTGTATTCCTTCGATGATGACCGACGAGACGTCGCCTTTTTTCAGTTCGTCTTCCACCAGTTCGGGGGCGTTGAACGGCAGGTAGGTGACGGGAAAGCCTTCATTGACGGGCGCGATGATGGCCGGATTGTCCGTCACGCGAACGGCGGCGGATGTTCGTCCGTGGAACGATTTTTTGAACGTCAGTACACGCTTGCGCCCATTGTGGAACGAAGCAAGTTTTAGCGCATTCTCGTTCGCTTCGGCGCCCGTATTGATCAGGAACAGGGAATAATCGTCGTATCCGCAGGCTTTTCCCAGTTTGTCCGCAAATTCCTGCTGACGACCGTTTATCACATAATTGGAATAGAATCCCAATTGATCCAGTTGTCGCGAAATGGCCGCCACGTATTCGGGATGGCCGTGTCCGACGGAGATGACGGCATGTCCGCCGTACAGATCCAGATACTCGTTGCCTTTGGCATCCCAGACGCGGCAACCTTTGCCCTTGACAATTTCTATGTCGAAAAGAGAATATACATCAAATAATTTCATATCGTTTTGTGAATTGATAAAGACGCGGACTGCTCAGAATGCGCTGGGCTTCAGATGCAGTCCGACCGTTTCTTCGAGATTGAACATCAGATTCATGTTGTGCACGGCCTGTCCGCTCGCGCCTTTCAGCAAGTTGTCGATAACCGACGTAATCAGCAGCATGTCCTCTTTTTTCTGCAGGTGAAGCAGGCATTTGTTGGTGTTTATCACCTGCTTCAGGTCGGGCGACTTGTCCGCGATGAACGTGAACGAATGGTCGGCGTAGTATTCTTCGTAGATTTTCAGCAGTTCGTCCAGTCCGACCATACATTTGGTATATACCGTGGCAAAGATCCCGCGCGAGAAATTACCCCGTACGGGGACAAACCATATTTCGCTTTGGAAGCTTTGCTGCAGTTTTGCCAGCCCCTGTTTTATTTCGTCCAGATGCTGGTGCGCGAACGGTTTATAAATGGATATGTTGTCGTTTCGCCAGCTGAAGTGCGATGTTTCCGACGGTTTCACGCCTGCGCCCGTCGAGCCGGTAATGGCATGGACATGCACGTCGTTCGTAAGCATCAAATGTTTAGCCAGCGGAAGCACCGCCAGCTGGATGCAGGTGGCAAAGCATCCGGGATTGGCGGTGTAGCGGGCTGCGCACGTGGCGCGCCGGTTCGCTTCGGGAAGCCCGTACACGAACTGATGGTCGGGCGAGGCCAGCCTGTAGTCGGTACTCAGGTCGATGACTTTCAGTTTTTCGGGAAGCACATGGCTTTCCATGAACTTCCTCGTATCGCCATGCGCCGTGCAGCAAAAAAGCAAATCGATTTCGTTCAACGGAATATTGTGCGAAAAACGCATATCCGTCTCGCCGTACAATCCCGCGTGCACGCTCGTGATTTTGTTACCCGCGTTGCTGTTGCTGTTGACAAAGACGATTTCCACATCGGGATGATTGATCAGCAACCGTATCAACTCACCTGCCGTATATCCTGCGCCGCCGATTATGCCTGTTTTTATCATTTGAATAATTGAATATTTAAACCTTGAATGATCTTTCTATACTGTAATATGTTTTCATCTGGTTCCCGAGAATTTTCGTGAACCCTTTCACATCGTCGGCCGTCCAGGCTTTCTGTTCTTCTCCGTAGATCCCGAAATCGCTTTTCATCAGGTCGAACGGGCTGTCGATGCCCACCAGCGTGTAGTGATACGGGCGAAGCGTAAGAAACACACGGCCGGTCACGCTTTGCTGCGTATTCTGCAGGAAGGCTTCCATGTCGCGCATGACGGGCTCGAGATACTGGGCTTCGTGCAGGAACATGCCGTACCAGGTACCGATCTGGTCTTTCCAGTACTGCTGCCATTTCGTCAATGTATGTTTTTCAAGCAACTTGTGCGCATGGATTATCAACAGTGGCCCTGCGGCTTCGAATCCTACGCGTCCCTTGATGCCGATGATGGTGTCGCCCACGTGCATATCGCGTCCGATGGCCCAGCGCGCACCGATGGCTTCGACCGCACGGATGGCGTCGGGACGGCTCCCGTAAGCGATACCGTTCACGCCGCAAATCTCGCCTTTCTCGAAATCAATCGTCAACGTTTCGGTTCCTTCGGCCTGAAGTGGAGACGGATAGGCGGTTTCGGGGAGCGTCCTGTCCGACGACAGCGTTTCTTTCCCGCCGATGCTCGTGCCCCACAGTCCCTTGTTGATGGAGTATTCCATCTTTACGAAATCAGCGACATAGCCATGCTCTTTCAAGTAGTTTATCTCATATTCGCGGCTGAGTTTCAGATCGCGCGTCGGGGTGATGATTTCTATTCCCGGCGCCAGTACATCGAACGTCAGGTCGAACCGCACCTGGTCGTTTCCCGCTCCGGTACTGCCGTGCGCCACGGCATCCGCACCGATCTCCTTGGCGTAGCGAATAATGGCCAATGCCTGAAAGATGCGCTCGGAACTGACCGAAACAGGATAGGTTCCGTTCCGCAACACGTTGCCGAATATCATGTATTTGATGCTCTTCTCATAATATTCCTGTTCGATATTCAATGTGACGTGCCCGGCGGCGCCCAGTTTGCGGGCGCGCGCTTCGATAGCCCGACATTCGGCTTCATCGAATCCGCCCGTGTTGGCCAGTGCCGTGTACACTTCGTAATTTTTCTCTCCGGATAAATACATCGCGCAGAAAGAGGTGTCCAATCCACCGCTAAATGCCAGAACGACTTTCTTTTTCATCTATATATACTGTTTAATATTAATCTTTATGTTTTTTTAGTGGTTTTCCGTATGCTTTTATCATACTGTGCCCTGCACTTTTTCTCGACGGCCAGACAGCGCGGGTCGGCAGGTTCGAAAAGCATCGCCGTGCAAATACAGTAGCGGCGGCTCGTGCGCGCCAGCACATCGTTGTTTACACATCCGTGGCATCCCCGCCAAAAGGCTTCGTCGTCCGTCAGGTCGGCAAAAGTCACGGGGAAATAGCCCAGTTCGGTGTTCATTTTCATCACGGCGCTGCCCGACGTCAGGCTGAACAGTTTTGCTTTCGGCCAGCGCAGCCGTGCGAGGTCGAATGCCGCATGTTTGATACGTTTGGCCAGTCCCAGATTGCGAAAATTTTCGACGACAATCAACCCCGACGTGGCTACAAACTGTTTGTTTCCCCACGATTCGATGTAGCTGAATCCGGCGAACTCGTCGCCGGCCAGCGCAATGATCGCTTTGCCTTCCCTCATTTTCTGCGCCACATAGTCGTGCGTACGGCGTGCAATTCCCGTGCCCCGGACTTCGGCTGCTTTTTCTATGGTTTCCAGAATGATATCAACATATTTCTCGTGACTGTCATCGGCAACCATCACATCAATATCTATTTTTTCTTTCATTTCAATTCGTCTTCAAAAACAACAATCGTTTTTTCATACCGTCGCTGCCGGATAAAGAAAAGGCGCCAGTGCCGTCATGATCTGTTCGCGACTGTAGCCTTCGCGCGGGATCACGAGTATCGTATCGTCGCCGGCGATCGTGCCGAGAATCTCGGCCGATGCATGCGCATCGACATCGGATGCGATACCCATGGCATAGCCCGGACGCGTCTTGATGACAGCTAAACTGCCTGAAAACTCGATATGCAGAGATTTGGGTGCAACCGTTTCATTTGCAGCGGCAGCCGTTTCCGGCAGTGCATATACGTAAAGGTCGTTCGCGGCATGCTGCTTCACGATTCGCAACTGCTTCATGTCGCGCGACAAAGTGGCTTGCGTCACATTGTATCCTTTGTTGTACAATAATTTAAGCAAGTCATCCTGGCTGCGGACGGTTTCTGCCCGCATAATATTGCAAATGGCTTGCAACCGTTGTTCCTTCGAGTTCATAAACTGTATAACTATTCAAAAATCGCGGCAAATATACGGCTATATTCCGAATAAATATACATTGCTGCGCATTTTTTTTTGCAATCGAATATTTATTTTCATAGAGATTTGATTTTGGACAAGTTAAGAATTTTATGAAGAAAAGTCTTTGATACTCCAAAAATAAAGCATAGTTTTGCGAAACGGTTCCGGCCGCCGGCCGCATGGCGCATGAAAAGCGCGTGGCGGCATAGCCGGAGATGATTGGCTTATTTTTAAATATATAACAAGCGGAAATGAATAATTGGTTTGAATGTAAAGTATCGTATGACAAGACGGAAGACGGCGGAATGCCGAAAAAAGTCACGGAGCCGTATCTCATGGATGCGCTCTCTTTTACCGAAGCGGAAGCGCGGATTATAGAAGAATTGCGCCCTTTTGTTTCGGGCGAATTTACGGTCGTGGATATTAAACGGGTGCGACTGACGGAACTGTTTTTCAACCCGAACGGAGACAGGTACTACAAGGTGAAGGTTTCGATGGATTCGCTGGACGAAAACACGGAAAAGAAAACGACGGTGCAGATGATGGCGCAGGCTTCGACCCTTCGCGAAGCCATCGACGTGGTGGATGCCGGGATGAAAGGTTCGCTTGCCGGCTACGAGATCACTTCGGTGGTGGAAACGGCGCTCGTCGACGTCTTTCCGTTTTCGCCGGAAACCAAAGTCACACGGGCCGTTACGCCGGAGTCGACCGCACAGGAATGAGTGTCGCACAAAATATTGCCGACATCCGGTCCGTGCTGCCTGCCGGCGTCACGCTGGTGGCCGTGTCGAAATTCCACCTGCCGCAAACCATCCGCGAAGCCTTCGACGCCGGTCAGCGCATTTTCGGCGAGAGCCGTGTGCAGGAACTGATGGTCAAGCAGTCGCTGCTCCCGCCGGATATCGAATGGCATTTTATCGGCACGCTGCAAACGAACAAGGTAAAAAACATCGCACCGTTCGTCCACACGATTCAGAGCGTCGACACCGTTCGCCTGCTGAAGGAGATCGACAGGCAGGCTGCCGGATGCCATCGCCGGATTCGCGTGCTGCTGGAAATTCATATTGCGGAAGAAGCGTCCAAACACGGTTTTGCAATGGAGGAATGTCGTGCACTGCTGAGAGACGAACCGGCATCCGCTTATCCGAATGTGTGCATTGCGGGACTGATGGGGATGGCCACTTTTACGGACGATACGACGCAGGTGCAGCGCGAGTTTCAGCGCCTGCATGCGTTCTTCGAAGAGATGAAAAACAACTGTTCGCCGGGCGATTCCTTCACGGAACTGTCGATGGGAATGAGTGGCGATTATCCGATTGCCGTCGCCTGCGGCAGTACGATGGTGCGAATCGGTACGGCCGTTTTCGGCACGCGCAATTACTGACTTTAGCCATTTTTAAAATTCTTTTTTGCCGAAATATGAAAATTGAAGCATAACTTTGTCTGTGAAAAATGGAGATCAATGAACATTGAAACGAAATATGCAGGGCTGACATTGCGCAATCCGCTGATAATAGGGAGTTCCGGATTGACGAACAGCGCATCGCGCAACAGGGAATACGAAAAGGCGGGCGCCGGTGCGATTGTGCTCAAGTCGCTGTTCGAGGAACAAATCGAGATGCAGAGCGACAGACTCGTACGGCCGTCGGATTTTCCCGAAGCGGCAGATTACGTGGCCGGTTACGTGAAAGCGCATCAGCTGGAGCAGCACATCTCGCTGATAAGGGAAACAAAAGCGCTGTGTTCCATTCCGGTGATTGCCAGCATTAACTGCTACAAGATCGGGACATGGACGGAATATGCGGCACAGCTGGAGATGGCCGGAGCCGACGCGCTGGAACTGAACACATTTTACCTCTACACCGACCCGGACGACACGCAGGGCGACCGCGCGGCAACGCTATACACCGCCATCCTCAAGGAAGTGAAAAAGACGGTATCCATCCCCGTGATCATGAAAATAGGGAAAGGTTTCACCAACATTCCCGCGCTTGTAAGCCGTCTGAAGTCGGCCGGAGTAAACGGCGTGGTTTTGTTTAATCGTTATTATCAGCCGGATATAGACATTAACAAAATGCAGGTAATATCCGGGACGGTTTTCAGCAGCCACTCCGACCTTGGCGATACGCTGCGCTGGACGGCTTTTGTTTCGGGCCGGGTGCCGGGCATCTCCATTGCCGCGTCGACCGGTATACACGAATGGGAAGATGTCATAAAATGTTTGCTGGCAGGCGCCTCTGCCGTACAACTCTGCAGCGCGGTTTATACGCACGGCGCGGAAATCATTTCGCAGATGCTGACGTGTATCGAAGAATGGATGATACAGTCCAAATATCTGTCGTCGAACGAATTTATCGGCAAGCTGAGTTTTGCCAATGTGGAAAATCCGTCTTTCTACGAGCGGGCGCAGTTTATGAAATATTTTTCGGACAGGGACTGAGATTATTGACCGGCATCCGTCAATACAAGTCACATGAGGGGACTTCTAAAAACTCCGAATTCAAGGCTTGCGAGGAGCTAAAAGCGGAGTTTACCTGTCGTAAATGAGCATTTTAGCGACGAAGCGTAACGCAGAAGTCGGGGGTTTTAGAGGTTCCCATGATTTTATTTTTAATGCGTTGACCCTGTTAACCGCTGCATTGTATTTGCGAAACCGGGAAATTTCCCGTAAGTTTGCACGACAAATAAAAATAAAACCGTAAGACTATGAATCGTCGCCGTTTTTTCAATACCACAGGTCCCTGCAATCCGGAGAGGCATTACATGCTGCCTCCGGAAGACCGTCTGGTGGGCGCCCAGTTAAAGCGCTATATCAAGGATGAACTGTACTGGGTGCTGCACGCGCCGCGTCAGACCGGTAAAACGACGTTCCTGCAAAG
>JAIRYD010000068.1 GCA_031267935.1 Tannerella sp. | reverse complement strand
CCTCCCCTGACAGGGAGGGCAATTTAACGGGAGCGAGCAATTGAGAAGCAACGGAGATAAGCAATGAAGAAACACCACAATTATCCCCCTGTCAGGCTGCGTCCCGTACTAGCTACGGGAGGGGCAGCGACGAAGTCGCGGGGGTTGTGTGGTGGAGGGTTATACGGAATGAGGTTATGTATTTGTCTAATTTTCTCTTGAAATTGTAAAAAAAATCTTTATAACGGGAAAAGGAATTGGAAATCATTTCAACTGTTGCAAATTTTGCAACAGTTCAAGAAGAGGCATCGCCATTCATCAGCGTATTGAAAATTTGGAACAATTTGCCGTTTCTACCGACAAACGTCTGAACAAAGCTGAAGAACAACTTGATTTCTTCATCCAAAAAGCCTTACCACCCAAAGAAGGCATATTCTATGACGGACAAGTATTTGATGCGTATGTCTTTGTCTCCAATCTCATCAAATCAGCAAAAAGAGAAATAATCCCCAAAATGTCCATTAGCGCATTAATTCCTCCTCTGCGGAACGGAAAATGCGGATGAATCATCCCGAATTATCATTACATCAAAAAACCTCCGGTCAACTTTATGGCTTGCAATGACGGGGGAGGAAGAGTGCAATGGCGATGAAAAGCAATACTCCTAACCATGCCGCGGGAAGTATAATCGCAATTCTATTCCGCATACGAAACGAAGGCAAACCGTTTGCTGTCGGGCGACCATGAATTGACGTTGACGGTTCCCTGTCCGCCGAACAGCCGGACGACGGTTTGCGGTGCGCCGCCTTCTGCGGGCATGAGGCACAGTTCGACGTGTTTCCCGCGCGGATGGTCGCCGGGTGCGACGTCATCCTTCCGGTAACGGATGAAAAGAATCTTTTCGCCGTCCGGCGAGACGTGGGGGAACCAGGAATTGCGGTCGTCGTCGAACGTCATCTGCGTCTGTTCCTCGCCGTTGGCTTTCATGCGCCACAGCTGCATCAGCCCCGAACGCGCCGAGTTAAACCACAGGAACCGTCCGCAGGGCGAGTATTCCGGCCCGTCGTCCAGTCCGGGCGCATCGGTCAGGCGCGTCTCGACGCCTCCCCCGGCGGGGATGGTGTACACGTCGTAATTTCCGTTCCGGTCGGCACAGTAGGCCAGCGTTTCTCCGTCGGGCGACCAGCCGTGCAGATAACTTGGCGCCAGCGGCGTTATCAGCGCCGGCGTACCGCCCGAAAGCGGAAGCGTGTAAATCCGCGACTTCCCGTCTTCGCGCGTTCCGTGACTGAAGGCAAGCAGCCGCCCGTCGGCGGACAGCACGTGGTCGTTATTGCACCGGTCGGCAAACCCGGTCGGTATCTCGACGTCCGGCGACCGGCCGTCCGCGTCGATCCGGTAAAGCCTCCCCCGGCTGTTGCAGACCAGGTACTTCCCGTCGACCGTCCAGTTCGGCGCCTCAATCAGGTACGGATATTCCTTCAACACCCGTCTCGCACCCGTTTCCAGGTCATAAATCTCCAGCCTGGAAACCGTTTTGTTCTCCTGCGCCTGCGCTGCGGAAAAAAGCAGTGCGGCGCTCCATAAAATTAAATTAAACTGTCTCATGATATGTTTTATTATATGATTATCTCCCGCTGCACGGGAACTTATACTTCACACGGAAGATTTTTGTGCATTTGTATTTCCCCGTCATTGCGAACGCAGTGAAGCAATCCGGGTCGTCGCCTGTGCCTGGATTGCTTCGCTACGCTCGCAATGACGAGGGGAGGGAGAACGCAATGATGATGAAAAGCAATGCTCATAACTATGCCGCGTGAAGTATAACGCCGTAAAAATAGTTAATCCCGGGATACCGTGCAAAAAAAACGCCCTTTTCCCGCAGGGTTTTTATCTTTTCGCCGAACATAAGCAGTGTATGAACTAAAAAAAATAAGATTCAGATGAAAACAAAACAGTTACTTTCAGCAGGCCTGATACTGATTATGACGGTATCGGGCAGCGGTATTCCGGCCGGCGCGCAGGACGATACCGGCAATTACCGCACAATCAGCGGCACCGTAAGGGACGCGAAGACGAAAAAGGCCGTCGAATACGTCAATGTCTCAGCCCTGGGCACCAACGTGGGAACGATTACCAACGAGGACGGGGAATTTAGCCTCAAAATCAGCCGGGATTTGGACGTGAAGGAAATACTGCTTTCGAGCATCGGCTATTACAATGCGAAAATCACCGTCAACGGAAACAGCCTCGAGGGACGGACGTTCCTCATCACGCCGGAATCGTATCTGCTAAGCGAAATCCAGGTCTTCAGCTGGCGAAATCCCCGCGACCTGATCAGGGCGGCGCTCGAGAAAGTGGGAGACAATTACGTCCCGAACGCGAACAGCCTGACGGGCTTTTACCGCGAAACCATTCAGAAGCGGCGCCGGTACATCAACATCTCGGAAGCCGTCATCGAGATATACAAGGGGCCCTACACGCAGTCCGTCGACATGGACCGGGTGAAAATACTCAAGGGGCGCAAGCTCATCAGCCCGAAAGCCTCCGACACGCTGAGCGTCAAACTGCAGGGCGGCCCGAACATGACGGTATACATGGACATCGTCAAAAACCCCTACTTCCTGCTGGACGCGGAGATTCTTCAGTACTACACGTACAAAATGGGCGAAACGACCGCCATTGACGACCGCCTGCAGTACGCCGTCCATTTCGAGCCCCAGATGATACTGCCGTATCCGCTTTACAGCGGCACGTTTTACATTGACCGGGAAACGCTGTCGTTCACGCGCGCCGAGTTCAGGATAGACATGAGCGACCGGCAGAAAGTCACCGATGCCATACTGATCGAAAAGCCCCGCGGGCTGCGCTTCACGCCCGAAGAAGTCTCCTACGTGGTCACGTACCGGATACAGGGCGGCAAGACGTACCTGAACTACATCCGCAACGAGATTAAATTCAAATGCGACTGGAAGCGCAAACTCTTCGCGACGAACTATGCCGTATGCGGCGAAACCGTCATCACCGACCGGGAAGAGCGGAATGTCGCCCGGATACCGGCCCGGGAGGCTTTCACCATGCGGCAGTCGCTAAGCCGGGAAGTCGCGCTCTATCAGGACGAAAACTTCTGGGGCATGTACAACATCATCGAACCGTCCGAATCGCTGGAAAGCGCCGTAAATAAATTGAAAAAACAGCACCGGAAGTCGCAATAAGTCCGTACATTTGACTGCTCAATCAGACACATGACCGGTTTTTTTATATGCTTGACGATATTCTTACATTCGGGAAAATAAGGGAGGGAGACATCGGAACTTTCGAGACGGTCTTCCGCCGGTATTACATGCCCCTGTGCCTCTATTCGTCGGGCATAACCGGCCGCGGGGACGTGGCGGAGGAAGTCGTGCAGGAGGTCTTCTACAGCATCTGGAAAGAACGCGAAAACATCCGGATTCTACATTCCGTCAAAAGCTATCTGTACGGGGCGGTGCGAAACCTCTCGCTTCGCTATCTCGAAACGCCGTCGACCCGCGAACGCCGGCTCGAAAACCTGCCGGACGGCGACTGTCCCGCAGGCGAGCCCTCGCCCCACGAGATTCTGGAGTACAGGGAACTGGAACATCTGATTCATGCCACACTGAACAAACTGCCCGAACGGCGTATGCAGATATTCAAAATGCATCGCCTGGAGGGGAAAAAATATAAGGAAATCGCCGGATACTTTTCCCTTTCCGTGAAAACGGTGGAAGCGGAAATGACAAAAGCCTATAAAACACTGCGGCGGGAAATAGAAAAATATACTTACAATCATGACATTTAGAGAAAAAGAAAATATCATCACGGATATGGCGTGGAAGCATTTGCACGACAGACTTGCACGGGAAGGGCTCCTCCCCGGCGCTCCGGACGGCGCGCGGCGGAGGGCTGTCCCTTTCGCGTGGCGGACGGCGGCTGCCGCTGCCGCGATTATACTGGCGTGCGTTTTTTCCGCACTGTACATTGCGGGGCGCATCCATGCTCCCGAAAAGAAGCTGCTGGTTCTGCGCAACGAAGCAAATGCGCAGACTTTGGCGGCCATGCTCCACGACGGGTCGGTCGTCTACCTGTCGGAGCAGACTTCGCTCACGTACCCCGACCGGTTCTCCGGAGACAGGCGCGAAGTCACATTGAACGGGGAAGCCTTTTTCGAGGTGAACGGAGACAGCGACTGCCCGTTTTTCATTGATACGGACCTGGCAACCGTGGAAGTGACCGGAACGGCCTTTAACGTGAGAAGCGGCGACCACGCCCCCTTCCTCCTGTCCGTGCGCGACGGAGAAGTCCGCGTATCCCTGAAGAACAGTCGCCGACACGCCGTTTCCGCAAAGGCCGGAGAGACCGTCTCGCTTGATGCCGGACAGCTTCAGCTGGGCAAAACGGACCGTTACCGTTCCGGCGGGAATTTCAAACGCATTCATTTCAGGGATGAACGCCTGGAGCATATCGTCGCCATCATCAATACCCGTTCGGATTCCATTCGCATACAGATAGACCCGGAACTTGGCGGCCGCCTCCTGACGATGCCCGTCAACCTGGACGGCAGCTTCCCGGAAATTGCGGAAATAATCTGCCTCGTACTCAACCTGCAACACACGCGGAAAGATAACATCATCCATATTTCAAAAAAACAATAGCCGCTTATGCGCCAAACGTCAAACACATCCCGCCTGCGCCGCCTGATGATCTGCCTGCCCGTCTGCCTCGCCGCAATAGGCATGCGGGCCGACGACGGCGATGTGTTTGAACGGATTGTGCACATCTCCGGCGGCAAAGGCGCGGTTTTTGAGTTGCTGGAGGACATTTCCAGGCAGACCGGCTACCTGTTCGTATACGACAGCCAGCTTGTAAACAACGACAGGAGGGTGACCATTCCTGACGGCGACTACACGCTGCGCAACGCCATTCGCCTGATTACCGGGAATGACCGGCTGGTACCGCATCTGCAGGGAGAATACGTGCTGTTGCGCCTGCCCGGCGAACCGGCCCGACCGCCCGACCGCCCGGAAGCGCCCGTTCGCCAGCCGCACTTCACAGTCGGAGGCGCGCTGTCCGACAGCGAAACGGGGAAACCGGTCACGTTCGCATCCGTCAGCGTCGTGAACACCACGACAGGAACCGTCAGCAACCGCGACGGCGCTTTTCAGCTGACCCTGCCGGATTCGCTGCGCCGGCATAAGGTGCGTTTTTCGCATATCGGATACGAAAGCGTCGAAATTGACCCGGCGGCGTCGCCGGAGGGCAAAAGCATCAGGCTGGCGCTGAAACCGCAGTTTATCCCCCTGCAGGAAATCGTCGTCGGATACACCAACCCCGTACAGATGCTGAACGACATGCTGTCGCGCCGTCCGGCCAACTATTCGTCCGTCCCCGTTTACCTGACGTCTTTCTACCGGGAGGGAATCAGGCACCGCCGGAGAAACACGGACATGACCGAATCCGTGCTTCAGATTTATAAAACGGGATACGGCAAACCGGCAGCGGACGACCAGGTCAGATTAGTGAAGAAACGCCGTTTCGTCGACAGGCAGAAAACCGACACGATTT
Organism: Tannerella sp.; assembly: GCA_031267935.1. GTDB lineage: Bacteria > Bacteroidota > Bacteroidia > Bacteroidales > Tannerellaceae > Tannerella. The sequence goes on along the minus strand of JAIRYD010000068.1, from coordinate 12,005 downwards.
TCCCGAGAATGAGGTCGGGCATCAATTCCTGCCTCATACTGGACATCATGAAGGAGTTGCCGGATTTTATCAGTCCCGGCAGCGAGTCGCTCTACATCTACGCTCACAAGGGCATGGATATCGTCGACGGACGCATCGTCAACGTCATCCTGTTCAGGCAAAAGGATTACATCCGGGAGCCGCTTTATGCGGGAGAACTGTACATCGCGAGAGATACCAAAGCGCTGGTCGCCATCCGTTTTGAAGTGAATCCCGTCATGATTGGCAAGGCAACGAACATGTTCGTCGACAAGAAAGCCGCCGGACTGAGAATCGAACTCCGTCATGCCGGATACCTCGTCTCGTACCGGCCAGCGGAAGACGGGACTTACCATATCAGTCACGTACGCGGAGACATCGGTTTCAGGGTGCGCCGCAAAAACCGCCTGTTCAGTTCCCCGCTGGATTTCTGGTTCGAGATGGTGACGTGCAGGGTCGATACCGCGGACGTCAAACCGTTCCCAAGAAACGAACGCCTGTCGCCCACCCGCATTTTTGCCGAAACAAAACACGGCTACGACCGCGATTTCTGGAACAATTTCAATATCATCCCGCCGGAAGAAAACCTCACCGAATCCCTCATCAACAACCTGAACGAAATCCTGATTAGTTATTAATGATTAGTGGTTAATGGTTAATGATTAATGAGGCAGGACACCGCTGTCAATACGAAAACTGTCCTGCCTTTCAGGCAGCAACAGTATGTGCTGCTCTTTCGCCGCAGGTCGCCGGCCTGCGGGACTTCGGGCTGTGCGGTGGGCGGACGGCTTTACTGCGCGTTCGCACGGTTTTCTACGTTTACGCTTTCTGCTGTTGGCGAAGCGATTCAGTAGGCCGTAAGCTGCTTCAGGATGCACTGTTCGGGTGCGACGGTCACTTCGCCGCTCCATATCCTGGTGGCGCCGAAGGCCGAGAGGTCGTGTCTGCCGGCAGACAGTTCGCGGACAAGGGTGCCGTCTTCGCTGCACATCGGCGTCGACCGGTAAAAACTGGACGTCAGTTTGCCTGCATATTCGCCATCGATGTAGACGTCGATGTGTCCGTCGTCTTCGCAATCCGTCCAGATGGTTACGCGTCCCTTCTTTCCGGTCTGCGGCCTGATGGTGGTCGGCAGGTCGGCGGCGGCATACGTCCGGTCGACGATCGGGTGCGCTCCGGGGGCGGTGTCATGGCGCGGACGGTCTGTGTACAGCGGGATGTTGGCCGTGACGGCTTCTGCCCGGCCTGTCGAAGCGGGTGCGGGTGAACGTATGTACTGGCTGTTGACGTAGCCGACGGCAGTCCGGTAGGTCCATGCTTCGGTGTCGAAATAGGTTATTCTCATGCTTTTCCACGGATAGTTGCCGTCCGCCAGGTGGATCACTTCTCCTCCGGGAATGGTGGTCAGGACGGGTGCGCTGTGCGAAGGTGCACTTCTGACGGCCAGGGCCTTGACGGTTACGGAATAGGGGTGGTATGCCTGATCTCGGCAGCTGTTGTTCAGGTACGACCCGTCAATTCTTTTCTTCGGAGAGATGTTCCGGTAATCCCGATCCTGCGGTATGTTCCCGTCCATCCGGTACACGGCAGGCCGGATATACGGGCTTTCCTTCCCGTAGTAGTCCTGCGCGCCGGCAGTCATTGCTGCGGCGACTGACAGCGCTGTGATGTAAATTCTTGTTTTCATTGCTCATTCTTGTTATCGTGTTGGTTGTATTTTGTTTCCGTTTATTCCGAAATTCTGTAGACGGAGTTGATGTGGTCCATTTTGGACAGTGTCGTGCAGAGTTGCTGCACGTCTTCCACGTTGTGTACCTTCAACTTGATTTTTCCTTCGAAAATGCCTTCCGTGGTTTCGATTACGAGCCGCATGATGTTGACGTTGAACTCCGAGATGGTTTTGGAGATGTTGCTCAGTACGCCGATGGCGTCGATGCCTTCAACCTTGACGGTCGCTTCGAACGAGAAGGCGGTATGTTCGCTCCAGAGGGTGGCAATGATGCGGTCGCCATATTTGCTGTTGCGATTGATGGCGGCGGGACACATTCGCTTGTGCACCACGAGCATGTTCCGGTCGATGAAGCCCACCGTTTCGTCGCCGGGTATGGGTTTGCAACATTCGGCCAGCGTATAGTTCCGGTTCAGTCCTTCTTTTGTGAGATAAAACGGTTTTTTGCGGTCGAACACAGGTTCTCCCGACAGCTGTTCCATCTTTGTCCCGTCTTCCTTCCTTTTTTTTCTGCGTTGCCAGAATGCAAACATGCGAAACAGATCCGTTTTGGTTTTCAGGATTTTCTTTACGTTTTCGAGCGAGGGCACTTCGTTTTTTTCCAGGGCGCAGTAGAGGTCTTCTCTGTTTGTGAAGCCATAATAAGCTGCTACTTTGTCGATCAGCGACGAATGTGGTTCGACGCCCGACCGGGCAAAAGCTTCCAGTACTTTATTCTTGCCTCGCTGTGCGGTGTCGCGCCGGATGCGCTTCAGGGCGGTGCTGATATCCAGACGCGCTTTGGCGGTCTTGACGAAACTTAGCCATTCGGGGTCGGGCGCATGTGCCTTGGAGGTTACGATTTCGACCTGGTCTCCGCTGAAAAGTTTATGACTGATAGGTACCAGCACGTGATTGACTTTTGCCGCGACGGCCGTGTTTCCGATGTTGGAATGCAGGTCGTATGCGAAGTCGAGTGCGGAGGCGCCTTTGGGCAGTATTTTAAGGTCTCCCTTGGGGGTGAAAACCGTGATGTCGGATTCATAAAGAGAGAGTTTTATTCCGTCAAGGGTATCGATCAGGTCGGGAGTCGGTTTTTCGAGGATGACTCTGACGGAATCCAGCAGCCGGTTAAACTCCTTGTCTTCTTCGATATGATGGTCCTTGTATTTCCAGTGCGCGGCAAGTCCCCGCTCGGCGATGTCGTCCATTCTGCGACTGCGGATCTGCACTTCGATCCACTGTCCGTCAGGTCCCATCATGGTGACATGCAGCGCCTGGTATCCGTTCGACTTGGGATTGGAAACGAAATCCCGTATCCGGTCGGGTTTGATCTTGTATACGTCCGTGATGGCCGAGTATATTCTCCAGCAAAGCTCCTTGTCCGTAAGGCCTTCCTGAGATTCGAATACGATGCGGACGGCAAAGAGGTCGTATACTTCTTCGAACGGCAGTCCTCTTGCTTCCATTTTGCTCCAGATGGAAAAATGCGACTTGACGCGTTTCGTCATCACATAATCCAGTCCCATGTCTTTCAGTTTCGCATCGACCGGTACGGCAAATTTGTCGAACAGGGACGACAGGACGGGTTCTTTTTCCTTCAGCTTCCGGTCGATCTCGAGATAGGCATCCGGGTTTTCGTATTTGAGACACAGGTTTTCCAGTTCCGTCTTGATGGCATACAATCCCAGACGGTGTGCCAGCGGTGCATACAGAAAAAGCGTTTCGCCCGTGATGCGGTGTTTTTTTTCCTGCGACATGAAGTCGAGCGTACGCATGTTGTGCAGGCGATCTGCCAGCTTGATCAGCACGACGCGGATATCGTCGTTCATGGTCAGAAACAGTTTCCTGAAGTTTTCGATCTGTTTCGATTCATGCTGAGCGACCTGTTTGGCTGCCTGTTCGGCAAATATGCCGCCGGCGATTTTGGTCAGCCCGTCGACAAGCTCTCCGATCTTGTTGGCAAACGGTTCGTTGTCCTTGTAAATATTTTTGATGTCTGCAATTTCATAATTCGTATCTTCGACGACGTCGTGCAGAAGCGCCGAGCAAATCGAAGTGGAACCCAGCCCCAATTCGTTGCATACGATGCGCGCCACGGCCAGGGGATGCATGATGAACGGTTCGCCCGAACGTCTCCGCATGTCGTAGTGTGCATGGTCGGCAAATTTGAATGCTCTTATAATCAGATCCGATTTTTTCCGGTGATTGGAGTGCATGTAGTCGTCCAGCAGTTCTTCGAACGTTTCCCGGACTTTCTGCCGGTACATTTCATCCCGGTTTTTTTCTTCATTTTTATCCATAGTTCTCTACATTAGTTAAAACATTTGCAGAATCCTCATCCCGTCGGGATTTTAAGTATCTGCCCCGGTTTGATCATGCTGCCCGTCATCCTGTTTGCCGTCTGTATCATCGAAATGGTGACGCCCGGATATTTTTTCGATATGGAATACAATGAATCGCCGGATTTCACTTTGTACGAGATGATGCCGGTCTCATTTTTTACAGAGGCACTACTGTTCGTCGGCGCTTGCGTCTGCGGTTTTGGCGCTGCCTGCGCGACCTGTTCCTGTTTGCCGGCGGCAGGCGTTGTGGCGGCTTTGGTTTCTTTTTCAGCCGGTTTATCTTCGCTGCGGGCTGCATACGCGATTCCGCCGTTGTCGATACGTAACGTCAACTTGCGACCGCTCGGTACGCGGTTGGAACTGAGACCGTTCCATCTTCTTATATCTCTGGCGGTTACACCGTAGCGACTGGCGATGGTATTCAGGTTTTCGCCCGGCGCCACCGTATGCCGGACGGTTTCCTGCCTCGGATTGCGTTTCGTTTCGTCCGACATGTCGACCGTTTCGTGGTTCGCCAGCAGTTCTTCGAAGCGGTGCCTGCCGACCGAATCGGCATGGTCGATATACGCCAGCGTGGCGGCTACGGGCAGTTTAAGCGACGAGGGCATGATATTTCCGGGTACGATTCCGCGCTTGTACTGCGGATTGAGCAGACGCAGCAGTTCGAGGTCTACATGCAATACGTCGGCCACCTGCTGGAAGTGTAGCATACTGTTGACAACAATCGTATCCGATGCCAGGGAGAGAGTTGTCTGTATCGGGCAGAGGTTGTGTTCGCAATGGTAGTTCATGATGTACGTGGCGGCAATGAACAGGGGGACGTACGAACGTGTTTCGCGCGGCAGGTATGGGAATATTTCCCAGAAGTTTGTTTTTCCACCCGAGCGGCGAATCGCTTTGTTCACGTTGCCCGGTCCGCAGTTGTATGCCGCCAGCGTGAGATGCCAGTCGTTGTAGACGTCATACATCTCCCTGAAATAGCGACAGGCGGCATGCGTCGCCTTGACGGGATCCAGGCGTTCGTCTATCAGACTGTTGACTTCGAGACCGTAGAGTTTTGCCGTCGGCAGCATGAATTGCCATAACCCGCTTGCTCCCACGCGCGACAAGGCATCGGGTTTCAGCGCGCTTTCCACCACGGCGAGGTATTTCAGTTCGTCGGGAAGGTCGTACTGATCAATAATCTGCTCGAAAACCGGGAAATACAGATCTGCCATTCCCATCATGTAGCGTACCAGTTCGCGCCGCCGGCCTGCATACAGGTCGATGCATTTGCGTACCGTCGAATTGTAATCCATCGGAATGATGCAGGGCAACCGCTCCAGCCGCTGCTGGTAGATGACGTCGGGGAAGAAGATGTTCTCCTCGTCGTCCAGACAGTGTTTGTCGGTTTGGGAAAAGTATTGTACATGCCAGCTTTGCAACAATTTTCCCACATTTTCGTCCAAAACTTCAGGCATCATCCCGATGAGGACAAAGGCCGAGTCGGACGACAGTTCCGAATACGTTTCTTCCTGCATAACGGCCTCCTCCTGAGCAAAAACAGCAGGCGCGAAACCGAGTGCGAAAAGCGTGTAAAAAAGAGGTAATGTTTTTTTCATCATACTAAAATTTAATACTGCAACTGATGCCATACAGGCGTGAATTATAAGCTGTCTGTGGCTGTAAAACAGGTTCGACGCGTAGCGAAAGGTCATCCGAGATGTCGAAATCGAACAACTGGGCGTCGACATAAGCATCCGCCACACAGATCAGGTACCATCCGAGTGTGAGGATAATACTCAGATCGCGGTAACGGCGATAGAAATCTTTTCCGTTTTTCAGGCGGCTTCTGAAGTTGGTGTCCCGGATATATTCGGCAGGATCTCTGCCGGCAGGCACGAAACTGACCCAGTTGTTGCTCCAGCTTTCCGGATTGTCGGGGTCATCCTTTACCACATAATAATATGCGTCGGAATAGTCCTTATAGTTTTTGTGATTCCACGAAATGGCGTATGCAAAGCCCATGAATCCGCCATACACCAGCGGCAGTTTCCAGTACTTGCGGTTATAGATCTGTCCCATACCCGGAAAGACGGCCGAGTATATCACTGCCCGCATCGGAGCCGGCTTGAATGGCGTCGGAACGGCGTGCGTCATCTGCGACATATCTGCAGGCGATAGTTCGCTGATAATCATAGAGTCTTGTGGTGAAAAACGAACCGTGTCGTTTTCCGTCACGCCGTTTTCCTGCGCCTTCAGCGAAAACAAAAGACCGTTTGTTGTTATCAAGAACATGATTATTAATATTTTACAACGATTCGCCACGCCATTCCGCATTTTTTTATTGTTTCATTTTATCCAACAGTCCCACAATCTTTTCCAGTTCTTCTTCCGAGCGGAAAGGAATCATGATTTTGCCTTTTCCGTTTTTCTGGTACGTCACGTTGACTTTCGTCTGGAAATATTCCGACAAGTGTTTTTGAAGCAGCCCGTATTCGTCGGGAAGTTGTTTTTTTTCTGTTTTTTCAGGCTTTTCATCGGACGGCAGCGCGGCAACGGTTTCTGTCGACGACGCGTTTTTTGCCAGTTCTTCCGTGTTGCGTACCGACAGTCCTTCTTCCAAAATTTGTTCGTAAAGAGCCAGTTGCAGTTCGGGATCATCGACGGTCACGAGTGCGCGTGCATGTCCCATGTCGATCCGTTTATTTTTCACTCCGACCTGAATCTCGGCAGGTAATCGCAGCAGTCTAAGGTAGTTGGCTATCGTCGCGCGTTTCTTGCCGACTTTTTCGCTCAGTTTTTCCTGCGTGAAACCGTGTATATCGAGCAGTCGCTGGTAGGCAAGCGCTATTTCGATCGCATTCAGGTCTTCGCGCTGGATGTTTTCGATCAGAGCCATTTCGGCGACATTTTCGTCGGCCGCCGTCCTGATGTATGCGGGGATGCGTTCCAGTTCGACCATTTGTGCCGCACGATAACGGCGTTCACCTGCGATAATCATGTATTTGTCTTCCGCGACTTCCTTGAGGATAATCGGTTGAATGATGCCGTACGAACGGATGGAGGCCGCCAGTTCTTCCAGCGATTCGGCATCGAAAACGGTACGCGGCTGATCGGGATTCGGCTCGATTTTATTCAGTTCGATCTCGTTGATGGACGACGAGCCGACCGTATTCAGGTCGTTTCCCGAAAGAATGTTTTTTATTCCGCGTCCCAGTCGTTGTTCTTTTGGTTTTGCCATAGACGGTTACTGTTTGTTTTTTTCTATCAGTTCCTGTGCCAGTTGCATGTGATTGGCCGAGCCTTTCGATTCGGCATCGTAAAGTAATATAGGCTGGCCAAAACTGGAGGCTTCGACGAGCGTGATGTTTCGCTGTATGACAGTGGTGAAAAGCAGGTCTTTAAAAGAATCCTTGACGTCTTCGTAGATCTGGTTGGCCACGCGCAGGCGCGAATCGTACATCGTCATCAGGAATCCTTCGATTTCGAGTGAGGGATTAAACCGTGACTTGATGATTTTTACGGTGTTAAGCAGTTTGCCAAGACCTTCCAGCGCGAAATATTCGCATTGTACCGGTATGATGACCGAGTCGGCGGCCGTGAGTGCATTGACCGTAATCAGGCCCAGCGAGGGCGAGCAGTCTATCAGGATGAAATCGAAACTGTCTTTCAATGGCGCGAGGACTTTTTTCATAACTTTTTCGCGATTTTCCATGGTGTGCAGTTCCGGTTCGGCACCCGCCAGGTTGATGTGTGAGGGAAGTACTTTCAGCTTGGCCAGTGCGGTAGGTACGACGGCTTTGCACGGGTCGTCGCCGTTGATCATACACTCGTAGAGCGAACAGTTTGTCTTCCCGATATCAATGCCTAAACCCGAAGATGCATTTGCCTGCGGATCAGCATCTACTACAAGAATATTCTTTTCGAGGGCTGCCAGTGATGCCGCCAGATTGATTGCCGTAGTAGTCTTGCCGACTCCTCCTTTTTGATTTGCGATAGCGATAATTTTACCCATAGATATGTTGTTTTTATTTTCATTAAAAATTCGTCGCACATTCTATTCTCCTTAAAATAAAGAGAATAAAACATTTGCATAACATTTACTCGTCATGCTCGCCTATAATCTGCAAAGTTAAGAATTATTTTTTATATCTGCACCCGGAGCGCCATCCGGGTGAAATCTTTTTTTAGAAGTGCGAAAAAAAAATGGCTTGCCATTCATGGTAACCATCTTTTTTAGAGCCTGTTTAAAATTTATTTCCGAAATGATTTATGAACTGTTTCCGGATGATTTTTTCTTTATTATTATATGTACGCCTATTCAATAGTATACAAATTTCATTCTTTCGTAATAAAGAGGAAGCCCGAGCGTAGATTGCATCGTACTCCCTGTTTCGAAGGGTATAATCGCCTTTACTACCGCATTTTCACCTACATGCTGGAGAATGTGTTCTATGCCTTCATTAAAATAATAATAATAATCATCATAGGCCTGTGCATGTATGGAAACGAGATAGGCTGCATTTCCATAGAGAAATTCGAACGGATATTCGTTGTTGTCAAAAAAATCCACTGCCACTTCTTCCTGCTTGTCTGCAAAGTCAATCAATCTGAAACGTACCAGCACGGTCGTTTTTCCCACAACCGCCCTGTTTCCATTACCGGAGTCTACCACGTTCAGGTAGATCCCGTTCTCAAGTTTCACAAACTGGTTTTCGCCGAAAATGCTGTCGGTCGGCCAGTTCTGCAATATCTCGAATCCTTTTTCGGCGATCAGTCTTTTTACAGCCTTTTCCTGGTCTCTTTTCATCTCGGCGTATGTCCGGTTGTTGTTGCATGATGACATGCAAACGACACTCAACACCATTGTCACCCAAATACAGATATTAGTCTTCATCGTTATCCTGATTATGAAATTGTCTGCAAATTTAGCGATTATCCCGTATTCATTTTTTGAATATTCAATTTTTAACTAATTCCTTGTGCCTGCAAAGTCTCCGCGTGTGGGGAAGAATGTGTATCTTTGCATATCAAAAACAGTAAGAACATGACACTTATCAAATCAATCTCAGGTATCCGCGGGACGATCGGCGGAAGTCCCGTCGAAGGGTTGAACCCTTTGGCAATCGTAAAGTTCGTATCGGCCTACGCCACTTATATCCGCAAATATATACCCGTAACACGACGCAAGATCGTTGTCGGGCGCGACGCGCGTATCTCCGGCGAGATGGTGCGCCACGTGGTAGTCGGCACGCTTATGGGCATGGGTTTCGATGTGGTCGACATCGGCATGGCTACTACGCCGACTACAGAACTGGCCGTCGTGATGGAAAAGGCATGCGGAGGTATCATCCTCACAGCCAGCCATAACCCGAAAGAATGGAACGCGCTGAAGCTCCTGAACGAGAATGGTGAATTTCTCAGCGCCGAAGCAGGCCGCGAAATGCTTGCTCTCGCCGAAACAGAAGCGTTCACATACGCAACGGTCGACACGCTGGGTAAAATCATCATTGACAGCCGCTACCGGGAACGCCACATCGAGCGCATACTGAACCTCGAACTGGTAGACAGGGACGCCATCTGCGCGGCAAACTTTCGCGTGGCAATCGACTGCGTCAATTCGGTGGGTGGCGCCGTGCTGCCTGAATTGCTTTATGCACTGGGAGTGAAAGAGATATTTAAGCTGCACTGCAATCCGCACGGCCACTTTTCGCACAACCCCGAGCCGTTGCCCGAAAACCTGGCGGAGATATCGCACCTGATGACGCAGGCCAAGGCCGACGTGGGTTTTGCGGTTGATCCCGATGTGGACAGGCTGGCGATTGTCTGCGAAAACGGCGAAATGTTCGGCGAAGAATATACGCTGGTAGCCATCAGCGACTATGTGTTGCGTCACACGCCGGGTCACACGGTGAGCAACCTCAGCTCGACGCGCGCCCTGCGCGACGTGACGGTGCGTTACGGCGGACAGTATTATGCCGCGGCCGTAGGAGAAGTGAACGTCGTGAACAGGATGAAGGAAACCGGCGCCGTGATCGGCGGCGAAGGCAATGGCGGCGTGATTTATCCTGCCAGCCACTACGGTCGCGACGCCCTTGTGGGTATTGCGCTCTTTCTTACGCATCTGGCAAAAAGCAAACTGCGGACAAGCGAACTGCGGACGACGTATCCGCCCTATTTCATTTCGAAACAGAAAATCGAACTCACACCCGGACTGGATGTAGACGCCATCCTCGAAGCCGTAAAAAAACGTTTCGCCGGAAATCGGATCACCGACATCGACGGCGTGAAAATCGATTTTCCGGACAAGTGGGTACATCTGCGCAAAAGCAATACCGAACCGATCATCCGGATCTATTCCGAAGCGCCGACCGCCGACGGCGCCGAAGCGCTGGGCCATGAGTTGATTCGTCTCATTCGTACTGCAGGTGCATACTGACCGATGCGCAAACTGAAAATCACGGAACTCAACCGCCTGACGCCCGCTCAGTACAGGATGAGCCGTAAACAGCCGCTCGTTGTCGTCCTCGACCATGTCCGGAGTTTGAACAACGTCGGCTCGGTTTTCCGTACCGCCGACGCATTCCGGCTCGAGGCCGTTTATCTTTGCGGCCTCACCGCCACGCCTCCTCATCCCGAAATCCACAAAACAGCGCTCGGCGCGGAAGAAACAACCGAATGGCGCTACTTCGCCGACACACGCGACGCCGTGCACAGCCTGAAAGAAGCGGGATATACGATCTGCGCCCTCGAACAGGCCGAAGGCAGTATTCCGTTAGACGTGTTCATGCCGGAAAACGAGAAAAAATATGCGATCATACTCGGACACGAAGTGAAAGGCGTACAGCAGGAAATCGTCGACCTGTGCGACTGCTGCATCGAGATTCCACAATTCGGTACGAAACATTCGCTCAATGTTGCCGTCGCAGCGGGAATCGTGATCTGGGAAATTTCCCGGAACATTCCTCTCGAAATACAGTAAAGGGCCTCTCTAAAAACTCCGAATGTAAGGCTTGCAAGGCGTTAAAAGCGGAATTTATTAATCGTAAATGCGCATTTTAGCGACGAAGCGTCACGCATAAGGTGGAGTTTTTAGAGATTCCATAGATGTTTTATAACATAATAACAACTATTGCACAATTCATAACATATTCCTAATTTTGCCGCGGTATGCTGGAAAAGTGAACGACGGTAATTGATGAATCGCAGCTATTCCTTAGCCATTCAGTATCTATATGCTGTTGTCGTCAAGAACGTTATCGCCGAGTACTCATCAGCCTTCCCGAATGCGGTGGGGCGGATTTGCAGGGAGAGATCGTAGGCAATCGAAAATTGCGATCGTTAAATAATTAATGTAAATAGCCATAAAATGGCGAAACAACGTAGATACACATACCATGAAGAACACATTTTTTTCAGTCAAAAAAGACTTTTCTTAAATCAGAGATTGATTGAGGCTGTTCCGAAAGGGCAGCCTTTTTTTTGACACGGCAATTTTCCTGCATTCATCATGAAATTAGAATTTCAGGCGTCATCCTGCACAAAACATCTTCAATAAATTCGTACGGTTTATTTTAGCGAAACTCCTAATTTCTCCGTATCTCCGCGTTTTTTCTCGTAAAAAGGATGTATCTTTGCGGCCGTGTTGAACTTATACAACGATAAACGAATTAAGTTTTTGATTTTATGACAGAATTGAAAGAGAAGCTTTTCCCGGAATTTACGTCCGTATCCACCGAAGAGTGGATGGCAAAAATTACGGCCGACCTCAAGGGGGCGCCGTTCGAGAAAAAGCTGGTATGGAAAACCGGCGAAGGGTTCGGCGTGAATCCGTTTTACCGGTTGGAGGACATCGAAGGGATGAAGACCGTTACGTCCCTTCCGGGAGAATTTCCCTACGTCCGCGGAACAAAACGGGACAACGACTGGAAAGTACGCCAGGATATCGACGT